>NZ_JBIVMF010000002.1:69421-420204 GCF_044752945.1 Streptomyces sp. NPDC088554
TCCCGGGTCCCGTGCTCCTGGGGCGGCGGGCCCCGGATCCCGTGCCTCTGGGGCGGCGGGTCCCGGGTCCCGTGCTCCTGGGGCGGCGGGCCCCGGATCCCGTGCCTCTGGGGCGGCGGGTCCCGGGTCCCGTGCTCCTGGGGCGGCGGGCCCCGGGCCCGGCCTCCGGCAGGGTTGTCCTCAAACGCCGGACGGGCTTGATCGAATCAGTCGCGCAGGCGCTCCATCGCCTCCACCACCAGCGCGTGGTCCTCCGCCTGGGGCAGCCCCGAGACCGTCACCGCGCCGATGACACCCGCGCCCTCGACGGCGATGGGGAACGAACCGCCATGGGCCGCGTACAGGTTCGGGTCCAGCCGGGACGACTCCTCGAACGTGGTGCCCCGGGCGCGGAAGCGGGCGCCGACGAGGAAGGAGCCGGCGCCGTACCGCTCCACGACCCGGCGTTTACGGTCGATCCACGCGTCGTTGTCCGCCGTCGAACCCGGCAGCGCGCAGTGGAACAGCTGCTGTGCGCCCCGGCGGATGTCGATCGCCACCGGCGCGTGCCGTCCGCGCGCGAGTCCGACCAGTAGGCTGCCCAGCGCCCAGGCATCGGCGTGGGTGAAGTGCGGGAGGACCAACCGGGCTTCCTGGGCTTCGAGTTCGGCGACGGTGGGGTGGGCCGACGCGGCGGAGGCGGAGGCGCGGGCAGGGGCCGTGCCAGGGGCCGGACCCGGGGCCGGGCCGGGGTGGTGCGGGCGCGGGATGCTCATGGCTCAGGCGCTCCTCAACGCGACCGCGACACCCTCGCGCGCCGACCGCCGCGCCGCCTCCAGTACGTCGAGCGCCGCCGCGGCCTGCCAGGCGGTCACCTGTGGCGCGGTGCCCTCGCGCAGGGCGGTGACGATGCCCGCGTAGTACGCCGGGTAGTCGCCCGGTTCGGTCTCCACCGGGGTGCCGTCGCCCGTCAGCGGGGGCTCGCCCGCGCCGAGCCGGCCCCACAACGCCTCCGGCTCCCTCCCCCAGTCGGCCGTCGCGCACGGCCGCTTGCCCGCACGCAGGTCCGTCTCCTGCGGATCGATCCCGTACTTCACATACGCGGCGGCAGATCCCAACACGCGGAAGCGCGGGCCGAATTGGGCGGCGGTATAGCTGGCGTGGAGATGGGAACGCACACCGTTCGCGTGGGTGAGGGCGATGAAGGTGTCGTCGTCGACCTCGGCGCCGGGACGTCGTACGTCGGACTCCGCGTAGACCCGTACCACCGGGCCGAACAGCACCAGCGCCTGGTCGACGATATGGCTGCCGAGGTCGTACAGCAGCCCGCCGATCTCCTCGGGCGCCCCCGACTCCCGCCAGCCGCCCTTGAGTTGGGGCCGCCACCGCTCGAACCGCGATTCGAAGCGCTGTACGTCGCCCAGCTCGCCGGACGCGAGGAGGCGGGCCACGGTGAGGAAGTCGTTGTCCCAGCGGCGGTTCTGGAAGACGGAGAGCAGCACCCCGCGCGCCTCGGCGAGCGTGGCCAGCTCGCGCGCCTCGGCCGCGCCGCCCGCGAGCGGCTTGTCCACGACGACCGGCAGACCGGCCTCGACGGCGGCGGTCGCGAGCGGGATATGTGTCTTGTTGGGGCCGGCGATGACGATCAGGTCGAGATCGCCGGCCCGCTCCCACAGCTCGTCCGGCGACGCGGCCAGCCGTACGTCCGGGAACTCGGCGCGGGCCTGCTCCCGGCGCTCCGGGGACGAGGTGACGACCGTATCGAGGGCGAGCCCGTCCTCGGCGGCGATCAGCGGGGCGTGGAAGGCGGAGCCCGCGAGGCCGTACCCCACGAGTCCGACACGCAGCGGCGTGCGTGTGCCTGTACCGGTGGCAGTCATGGCGTCCACTTAAGCAACGGTGTTGCCAAAGTGCAAGGCCGGTGCACAATGGCGGTGTGACTGGGGTGACGGGTGTGGAGAGAAGCGCCGGAGTCGGCGGGGCAGCCGGAACCGGCGGGTCGGACGGAACCGGCGGGGCAGCCCGGACCGGGAGTACGGCCGGAACGGACCGCGGCGGCGCGGGAGCCAATCTGCCGGTGCTGCGCACGCACAACGCGGCCCTCGTCCTCGACCTCCTGCGCACCGCCGGGGAGGGCGGCATCAGCAGACTCGAACTCGCCGAGCGCACCGGGCTCACCCCGCAGGCGGTCAGCAAGATCACCGCCCGGCTGCGCGCGGCGGGCCTCGCGGCGGAGGCCGGCCGCCGCGCCTCGACGGGCGGCAAGCCCCGTACCGTACTGCGGCTGGTCCCGTCCGCCGCGTACGCCGTGGGCCTGCACCTGGACCGGGACGAGCTGACGGCGGTCCTGGTGGATCTGACGGGGACTCCGGTGGCCGTACGGGTCACACCGTTCGACCTGGGCGCGGGCGCGGACCGGGTCGTCGAGGCGGCGGCGGCCCAGGCGGAAGCGGTAGCGGACGTGGTACGAGCGGACGCGCGACCGGTAGCGGACGCGGGGCCGGTGGACGCGGGGCCGGCGGTGGCGGGGTCGGCGGTGGCGCGAGCGGTCCCGGCGGTCCTCGGTGTCGGGGTCGCCATGCCCGGCCCCCTCGACCACGCCACCGGTGTCCCCCGGCGCGTCACCGGCTTTCCGCAGTGGGACGGTTACCCCCTGCGCGAGGCCCTCGCCGCTCGCCTCCGGCTCCCCGTCGCGCTCGACAAGGACACCAACGCCGCCGCCCTCGGGCTCGCCCTGCGCGGGCCCGGCGACTCGTTCGCGTACCTCCACCTCGGTACGGGACTGGGCGCCGGCCTGGTCCTCGGCGGCGCGCTGCACCGGGGGGAGCGCACGGGCGCGGGGGAGTTCGGCCATCAGGTCATCCAGCTCGACGGCCCCCTCTGCGACTGCGGCAACCGCGGCTGCGTGGAGGCGCTCTGCCTGGCGGCGGTCGGCCGGGGCGACCTCGCGGAGGCGGCACGCGTGCTCGGCGCGGGGGCGGCGAACCTGGTCGGGCTCCTCGACATCGACCGCGTACTCCTGGGCGGCCGGACGGTCGCCGCGTACGAGGAGTGTTTCGTACGGGGTGTGGGTGCCGCCGTGGCCGAACGCGCCCTGGGCGCGGTCGTCCCCGTGACGGTGGCCGAGGGGGGCGCGCATCCGGTCGCGGAGGGCGCGGCGCAGCTGATCCTGGCGCCGCTGTTCGGGCGGGGACAGGGGCGGGAGGTGGGGCTGGGGCTCGGGCTGGGCCGGTGAGGTGCACTTGTGTGATTTTCGGGTCACGCCGGAGTGTGGTGACCCGCCCGGCCAACGGTGCATGACTAGCGTCGCCGCCCATGCGACCTGTGTGCTCCGTACGCCCACGCCACCTGCTCACCGCTGCCGCTGTCACCATGGCGGTCATAGCGACAGCGACAGCGCTCGCCGGATCAGCCTCCGCCGGATCAGCCTCAGTCGAACCGGTCTCGCTCGAACCGGTCTCGCTCGAATCGGCCTTCGCCGGTCCCCGGCCGCCCGTCTGCGGCAAGGTCTCCGACCGCGACTTTCCGATCGAGACCCGGATCCACGACGGCCCCGCCGCCTACCGGCCCGGCGGTGGCGCGGGGATCTTCTCGCTCGACCTCACCAACACCACGGGCACCGCCTGCCGCGATATCCATCCGGTGCTCGTCCTGTTCGACCGCGACCGGGCGCTGTCGGTCGCGGACATCACGCTGGAGACGGCGGACGGGGAAGGGCGCTGGCGGGCGCTGACGCTGGAGAAGTCCGACGAGGACGAGATCATCGGCGTCCTCGACGACGGCTCACCCGGGTTCGCCGTACCGCCCGGCCGGACCGTGACCGTCCGCGTGCGGCTCGCCTTCGCCGCCGGTACGCCCCCCGACGAGATCGTGGTGAACGCCGCGACCGTCCAGCGTCCGGGCGGACGGGGGGACGGCGAGTGGGTCGGGGCGTCCAACGACTACCTCTTCGCGGTACGGGAGCCTCCGCGTTCCGGTACGGGCACGGGCGCGGTCGGTGTCGGTTCCCGTACGGATTCCGACGCCTCCGACGCCTCCGACGCCTCCGACGCCTCCGACGCCTCCGACGCCGAACTCGCCACCACCGGACCGGGCGGTGGCCCCGGACTCCTCGGCCGGGCTGTCGCCGTCGCCGCCCTGCTCATGGCGGGCGCGTCGCTGGTCATCGGGTTGCGCCGACTCCGTACCCGCAGGAACTGACCTCGCTGTACCCGCAGGAACTGACCTCGCCGTACGACGAGAACCAGCCTCGCGTACCCCCGGAACCGACCCCCGCCCGTGCTGGAACCGACCCCCGCCCGCGCTGGAACCGACCCCGCACGCGACGGATAAGCTGCGCGTGTCGGACAGACCAATACTGGCCAATCAGTAGAGCTGGCTGGCCACCGCAGAGCGGAGAACAGTCCAGTGGCAGAGCGCAAGCCGATCGAGTCCTGGCTCACCGACATGGACGGCGTCCTCATCCACGAGGGCGTCCCGATCCCCGGCGCCGCCGAGTTCATCAAGCGACTGCGGGAGTCGGGCAAGCCCTTCCTCGTCCTCACCAACAACTCCATCTACACCCCGCGCGACCTCCAGGCGCGGCTGTCCCGGATGGGTCTCGACCTGCCCGAGGAGAACATCTGGACCTCGGCGCTCGCCACCGCGAAGTTCCTGGAGAACCAGCGGCCCGGCGGCACGGCCTATGTGATCGGCGAGGCGGGGCTCACCACCGCCCTGCACGACATCGGGTACATCCTCACCGACCACGAGCCGGACTACGTGGTCCTGGGCGAGACCCGTACGTACAGCTTCGAGGCCCTGACCAGGGCGATCCGGCTGATCAACGGCGGCGCCCGGTTCATCTGCACCAACCCCGACGAGACCGGTCCGTCGACCGAGGGCCCGCTGCCCGCGACCGGCGCGGTGGCCGCGCTGATCACGAAGGCGACCGGCAAGGACCCGTACTTCGCGGGCAAGCCCAACCCGCTGATGATGCGCACCGGGCTCAACGCGATCGGCGCGCACTCCGAGACCAGCGCGATGATCGGCGACCGGATGGACACCGACGTCCTGGCCGGTCTGGAGGCGGGGATGGAGACCTTCCTCGTGATGACCGGGGTCACCACGCGCGCCGACATCGACCGCTATCCGTACCGGCCCTCCACGGTCGTCGACTCGATCGCGGACCTCGTCGACCGGGTCTGACGTTCCGGGTCTGACGTTCCGCGTCCGACGTTCCGGGTACGTTCCGGACGCGTCCTGCGATGCGTCCGGGACGCGTCCCGGGTTGCATCCCCGGTACGTCCCGGACGCGTTCCGGATGCGAAAACCCGTCGCGCGGGCGAGTCTCGGTTGCAGGAGGTTCACGATGCGCTCAGCTTTGCTCGCTCTCCGTGCCGCGAGTGCGGTCACCGCCCTGGTGGCCGCACCGATACTCGGCACCGCCACCGCCGCCCATGCCCAGGACTCCGTACGGGTCACCGTCAAGCCGTCCACCATCGCGCCCGGGGGTGAGGTCGAGGTCCAGGTCGAGGGCTGCAAGGCCATCACGGCCGTGGCCACCTCACCTGCGTTCGCCGCGGACACGGATCTCGCGCGGCGCGCCTTCGGCCAGGAGTACAACGAGGATCAGGCCGCCCTCGCCAGGAACCCCGATTTCGCCACGCCACTGCGCGGCCACGTCAAGATCAAGGCGTCCACCGGGCAGGGCCGGCAGTCGGTCGACGTGCGCTGCGACGGGCGTCACCACTCGGCGGCGGGCAGCTTCAGCGTCACGGCCGGCGCGGGCCCCGGCCGGCCGGAGGCGCTCGCGCCGCCCGAACGCCCGGGTCACCACCCCACCCCCCACGCGCCGGTGAAGGCGGGCGGCGGCGGTACGTCGACGGCGCTGGCCGCCGACGCGCCCGAGGACGCGGGGACGGCGGGCCCGGGGACGCGGCACGCGGTGATCGGCCTGGTGCTGGCCGGGGTCGCGGCGGTCGCGGTCGCGTTCCGGAGCGTACGGCGGCAGCGTACGGCCGGGCGGGACGCGGACTGAGATGCCCCGTCAGGAGCCCCGGTACGCACGCTTCCCCCGGGCCGGGCTGGTCACCGGAGTGGCCTGGGCGGTGCTCGTTCTCGGGATGTGGTTCTGGGGGCGGGGCGTGGTCGTGGGCTCCGGTGGGGTGTCCGCCCCGATGACCGGCGATGTGGCGGCGGTGGGCCGTCCGCCGGGGGTGCCGCTGCCGCCGGCCAGTGCGCCGCTGGGCGCCCCGCTCCGTACCCCCGCCTCGGTGGCGGCGCGACCGCCGCTGCGGGTGGAGGTCCCGTCCATCGGCGTCGCGGCGCCGGTGATGGCGCGGGGCCTCGACGCGTCGGGCGGGGTCGACCCGCCGCCGTACGGGAAACCGGACACGGTCGGCTGGTACGAGGGCGGGGCCCAGCCGGGCGCGGTGGGCGCCGCGATCCTCGTGGGCCATGTCGACACCACGGAGGAACCGGCGGTGTTCTACGGGCTGAGCGCCGTCAAGCCCGGCGAGAAGGTCCGGGTGACCAGGGCGGACGGCCGGATCGCCGAGTTCACCGTGGACGATGTGCGGGTCTTCGACCGCGCCCGGTTCGACGCGCGGAAGGTGTACGGGCAGCACAAGAAGTCCCGCGCCGAGCTGCGGCTGATCACCTGCGGCGGGACCTTCGACCGCAGGACGCACGCCTATACGGCGAACGTGGTGGTGTCGGCTTACCTGTCCGGCGTAACGGCCCCACGCGCGAGCTGATATCACGCGTCCCGCCGGTCCCGTACGTACGACTTCCGCCTGTGCCAGGATTGAAGCGGACCGGGTGCAGCCAAGGACAGGGCCCGGTCGGGACGGCCGGGGGAGGGCCGTCCCGTACACAGGGAGCGCGCGCCGAAGGGTCGGCGCGCCTAGGGGGAGTGGATGTACGGCAGCGATTCCGGTTTTGTACGTACGGGAGTGGCCGCGCTGGGGGCGGTACTGCTGCTGGTGGGGTGCTCCTCCGAGGACGACGGCGATACGGAGCGGGGGAAGAAGGCGGCCGCGCCGGTCGGCCAGCAGCCCAAGGCGAAGGACCCGTTCTGGGTCAACCCGGACGGCAACGCGGCCCGGCAGGTCACGGCGTACACGGACAGGGGGGAGACCGCGAACGCCGAGCTGATCAGGAAGATAGCCGACCAGCCGACCGGCGAGTGGATAACCCCGGACGCCCCGCAGAAGCAGGTCAAGGGCTTCACCGAAGCGGCGGCCGGCGCAGACCGGGAAGCGCTGCTCGTCCTCTACAACATCCCGCACCGCGACTGCGGCCAGTTCTCCAAGGGCGGCGCCGCGGACGGCGACGCCTACCGGGCCTGGGTCGAGGAGGTAGCCCGGGGCATCGGGGACCGCAGCGCCACGGTGATCCTGGAACCCGACGCGCTGCTCCACCTGGTGGACGGCTGCACCCCCGACGAGTTCCACGAGGAGCGGTACGACCTCCTCAAGGGCGCCATCACACGGCTCAAGCGACAGCCCGCCACCACGGTCTACCTCGACGCGGGCAACGCGGGCTGGCAGACCCCCGACGCGCTCTTCGAACCGCTCCAGTGGGCGGGCATCGCGGACGCGGACGGCTTCTCCGTCAACGTCTCCAACTTCTACCCGACCGACGCGAGCAAGGACTTCGGCAAGCGCCTCTCCGCCAAGGTCGGCGGCAAGCCCTTCGTCATCGACACCAGCCGCAACGGCAACGGCCCGTACACCAAGGGCGATCCCGGCGAGAACTGGTGCAACCCACCCGGCCGGGCCCTCGGCGAACGCCCCACCATCCAGACCGGCGACCCGCTGGTCAAGGCGTACCTGTGGATCAAACGCCCCGGCGAGTCCGACGGCGACTGCAAGGGTGGACCGAAGGCGGGGGACTGGTACGAGGAGTACGCGCTGGGCCTGGCCAGGAACGCGAAGTAGCCGGGGGGCTGTTCCTTGGGCCGGGGCTGTGCGCCGCCCGCCGGAAAGTCGCTCACACACCAGATCCGGGAGCGGGGGTCAGCGGGTGGCAGACGGACAGGGCGCGCGGGAGTAGAGAGTGACGTGCCCTCCCTTCAGCTCGGTCCGGGCACATACGGTGAAGTCGTGTTCGAGTATCTGCCGCTTGGTCGTTTCCTCGGGGCTGGTGTCCAGTGGCTGGCCTACGGGGTCGCTGAGGACGATGACGTTTTCCGTCTGTGCCAGGCGTCGCCGAATGTCCGGGGCGGCCAGTTCGGTGCCTTGCAGGGTTCCTGATGCGCTGGGACTGTCTTTGAGCGCGATGTCGGAGAGGCCATCGAACCGCGCGGGATAGGAGAGCATCCACTCACGGCGCCGGGCTGGTGTGAACAGAACGGTGTCCGCTTCGGCTGACAGCCGCTCGACCTCCCGGGCGATCGCGGTGACGTTGTCCTTCCTGCTGTCGGGTGTTCTCATCTGCAAGGTGACCGGCAGCAGAGCAGCAGTTGCCCCCAAGCATCCGGCGGCGATGATCACCATGCGAACCCTGGTGCCGCGTAGAGCGGAGAGCTGATTCGCCCGGTCCGCCAGGTGGACGCTCGTGGTTCCCACGAGGAGAGCAAAGCCGATGTTGGTGTAGAGGACGTACCGGTCGACGTACATGTGTTTGTACACAGCGGCAAGGAGTAAGGCAGCAGTGGGGGCGAGGGTGAGAGGCAGGGCGAGGCGGGAGAGACTTTTTGCCCGTCCTGACCGGGACAGATACCAAGCACAGGCCGAGGCCAGGGCGGCGATGCCGACGATCTCGAACCATTCGCGTGGTTTCGGTCCACCGATCCAGGACACCTGCCCCGACTGGCTCATACTGAAGACGATCAAGGGCAGCAGACCGACGGCCACGCCCGTGGCGGTGAGGGTGAAGTACCGCCGGTTCCTGGCAGGCGCAGCGGGGGAGCAGTACAGCGTGATGCCGTGCGCGAGGAGAGCGAGCACAGCGAACTCGTGCAGGATCGAGGCCGCCAGCATCGCGACTCCGTAGAGGAACCAACGGAACCGGGACGTGTGCTGCGCCAGGGTGACGAACAAGTAGGTAGACAGCCCCACAAGCGCGCACACCATCGCATAGGAACGCCCTTCCTGCGCATACATCTGGATTTCTGGGGCCACCGCGAAGGTGAGCCCGCTCAACAGTCCTGCCGCAGGGCGGGCCGTCAGTCGCAGTGCGATGCTCCCCACCAGCCCAGCGGTGATCGCGAGGGCGAGTACAGAAGGGAGGCGCAGGACGATCAGGCTGTCATCCCAGACAGCGAAGAGACCATGCATGAAGAAGTAGTAGATGCCGTGCACGGCGTCGGCATTACGCAAGAGGTCCACAAGCTCCGGCAGGCTCCGGTGCGCTACCTGATAGGTGACGGATTCATCCCGCCACATGGTGTCCCGGCGGGTAACCCCCCACAGCCCCAGGGCAAGAGAAACAAGGGCGGGAACAAGGAAGACACCTCGCCCGGACCTCGACCTCCAGGGGGACGCGGCGTTCGTTCCTGCAGCAGACGGGAGGTCGGAGGGGGCCTGCTCTTGCAGTTCGATGATTCCTCCGTCGGGCGAGTCTTTTGCGAGTGCCTTTAGCATGGCGAGCAGTCAAGTCACAGTATGTGGAAGCAAGTTGGCGGATGTGCGGTCCGACTCCGACTTCTGGCCGATTCGACACCCATGGGAGCGCACGCAATGCTGACGGCAGACGGTCGGCCCGACCATGTGTCGGCACTTCAGGAACAACCGTGCCGCACAGGCCGGAGGTTAGGCCCGCTGCTCACAACGGTCCCTTTACTGTGGAGCTGCGCGGTGGGGGCGTGGGGTCTTCACCGCGACGGCAGCCTGTGGCAGGACGAAGCGGTGTCCTACGACATGGCACAGCGCGGCTTTGGCGAGATCTGGGCAACTGCGCAGCACGTGGATGCGGTCCACGGCCTGTACTACGCCATCTTGCACGGCATCTTCGAGATGTTCGGGCCAGGACTGGCCACCCTGCGGTGGCCCTCTGTGGTTGCCGTGGCCGGTGCCGCGTGTGCGGTGACACTGCTCGGCAGGGATTTGGCCGGGGCAAGAGCCGGGTTGGTGGCCGGCCTGGTCTTCCCTCTTCTGCCCGCTGTACAGCAATACGCTCAGGAGGGAAGATCCTACGCTCTGGTCACCTGCTTGGTGAGCTGGTCTACGTGGCTTCTCGTACGCGCGACGAGGACACCCGGCCGAGTGGCCTGGGCGCTCTACACCTGTGCGCTGGTGGCCGGATGCTGGATGCACGAGTTCGCTCTGCTTGTGCTGCCTGCCCACGCTCTGATGATCGGCGCGATGCGCGTGGGGCGACACGTGCTGCGGTCCTGGGCGATAGCGGCGACATGCACGGTTGCGGCCAGCACCCCACTTGTGGTGGTGAGTATGGGACAGGCGGCCCAAGTGTCCTGGATCTCTGCCGTGTCATGGGCGGACATCGCTCCGTGGGCCTGCGCGGCCGCGTTCGGCACCCTCGGCTGCCTTGTTCTGCGGCGCACTGTCGCCGCACCCGCATGGAAGTCGGCTCTTGCCCTGCTCCTGGCGCCCACAGCGACGTTACTCGTGCTGTCGCTGCTCCGAAACCTCTATGTGGATCGCTATGTGCTCTACGCGCAAGCCGGCCTGGCGCTCCTTGTCGGTATCGCTGTTGACCGCGGTAGCCGGAGGCGGTTCGGCTACTGGGTTTGTGCCGCAGGTGTCGCTGCGTTCGGGACCTACGCGCTGGCTGTGGTCGCTCCCGCGCTGCGCATGCCCGACAGCCGGAGCGATGACGTGCGGGCAATGTCCGCGTTGCTCGGACAGATACGCACACGCGCAGACGGCTTCGTCTTCCTTCCTTCGAGCCGCAGGGCCTGGGTGCTCTATGACAATCCCGAAAAGCCGTACTTCACCGATCTGACTCTGCGGCAGTCACCTCGGGAGTCCCACACGCTTTACGGAACGGAACTGGAGACCGCTGCGATAGCAGACCGCATGACATCTGTGTGTCGGATCCTGGCTGTCCGGGATCCGTTGCTTGAGGGGATCGAGACGTCACCTCAGGACGACGAGAAGCGACGTATTCTGGATCAGCAATTTCGTGCCCTGGAGTCCTGGCAGGTGAGCAAGGCGCACGTAACGCTCTATGTGCGCGCCGCATGCGCCGCATAGGGGTGAGTTTTCGTTACGGTCCCCTGATGATTTCACGCGAGTTTCTCAAGTATTGATTATTGGCCGCCTTCAACTTGGCGAAGTAGCTGGCGTTCGCCTCGATCGCTTTCTGCTCCAGCCGCTTCTCGGCCCTGAACCACACGGCCACGAGGTTGGTCTTCTCCTTGCACATCACGTCGTCCTGCGCGGTCTGCCGCTCTCCGTCGGAAGGCCGCGAGCCCTCTGCCCTTGCGGACCATCGGCTATCGTCGCCCGCCTCGACCGGGGAGCGGTACAGGCGGCCGTGCTCCTTCATGCAGGCGCTCCACCGGCGGAAGCCGTCGACTACTTCGGGGTTGCGCTGGGCGGCATCGTAGGTACTGGATTTGAGACTGTTCGGCTTCGCGAAGCCAGCTGTTGCGTTTCTGGTCAGCTGATCATTGGCCTGTTGCCGACAGCGTTCGGCTGACTCGCTCGCATCCTGGGGCAGTTGGGCATCCCGCCTCCGCATGGCATCGACGACCTTGTGCACCGCCGCCGGAGCGAGAAGGTCAGCCGGCGGACGGTATCCGTACCACTGCGCTACTTCGGGCTCGATAACCCCGTAATGGAGCCGGTTGCGCCACTTGTCGTCGACGTCAGGCATCGAGATATCCGGGCCACTTGAGGCCCGAATTTTTCATACACGGACGTATCAATTGATCCGTGGCCCGATAGGTGAGGTGCACACACCACGCACACTCCGGAACCCCCGCCGGGTGAGCCGATGACCAGCACAACGGAGAACACCCCATGAAGCTGAAGCGGTTGGCCCCCACGATCGTCGCGACAGTCCTCCTCGGCACGGCGCTGACAGGGGGCGTCGCGACAGCCGCCACCCCCTCCGCCGTGACCAGGCCGTGGCGGTCGATTGCAGCAAGGCCATCGTCGGCGTCAAGGCGAAGGAAAGCGTCAAGATCCGCAAGACCCGCTCCACCTCGGCCACGGCCCTCGGCCTCTGGGTCAAGGGAGGGAAGGGCGGCCTCTGCAACGACGGCAAGGCGACGACCGGGGCCACGTACACGCTCTGCGGCAAGACGAGCAACAAGTGGTACTGGGGCGGCCCGAACTCCAGTGACATCGATGGCTGGATCCCCAGCACCTGCGTCAACTGGTAACACCACTGCCGACGGCCCCCGTTCGCCCTTCCGGGCGGGCGGGGGCCGTTCTGCGTGGGCCTGTCCCGTCGGGCCGGCCCCATGAATTACTCCGCCTCCATAAACGTCCGTACTGATTTCGGAAACGTCTGTACCAATTCCGGCGCTCTGGATGTTCGGCTGAATTTCTCTGCCGGATTCTGGTTTGACTTCGGAGTGGCTGGTCAACGGCCCTGGTTGATGGCGGGAAATCGACCGGAGGATGTGGCGGATATACCACTGGATTACCGATGGATTGCTGGCGCGTGATAGAAGTCTGCGGTCCCGTCGACGAGTTTCCAGTGACTTTTGCCACAGCAAAGACACCGTAATCTTCACGTATATTGTCCGGCAGGCTGCTCTCGGCCACCCCCCACAGCAATCGTGAGAGATCGGTAATACCTGTGTCGAATTTCCGCAGCAAGGCCGTGATGGGCGTGCTCGGTGCAGTCGCCGTCGAGGGTATATCCTTCGCCGCCTCTACGCGTGTCGCTACCGCAAGGAAAAGCTGTGAATAGCACTGGCCAGTATTCACGGACAGCCGTTGCCGCTCGGGTTCGCGAACCTCACGGAGCCGGCAGTTCCGTTTCCTCGTCGGTGGGTCGTGAATCGGTAAATCCGGAGCCGGTGCCCTTATATATTGAGGTTTCGGACAGTGGGCCATTCGTCATTGTCATGCGGGACGACACTTCGTACTGCGTCAAGGAGCTGTCCCGAACGCTCGGTGGAGGCAGGGCGAGCGGACTTCGAAATCCGCAGGCGGTCGCCGAGGTCATCTCGGAAAATTATCGGCTGTTCCAGGCCGACATGCGCAGAGCGCTGGGTGAGACGATCCGCTGCCCCCGTGGCGTCACCTTCCACCTACTTGATGCCCAATTACTCGAACAGAGTGTCCGCCACCGCGCCGGCGCCGGGCCGCTGCTCAGCCTCGACCCCCTGATCGAGCAGGCCGACCATGTCCTGCGCGCCTCGCGAGGGTTTCTCCTCGGAGGGGACAGGCCCGTTGGCCTCGTACCCAGCCCGGGAACGCAGTCGTTCCATCGGCAACTGGCCGGGCTGTCGGCCGATGCCGAGTACACGCTGATCGAGGACGACATATTCACGGGCGGCACCATAAAAGAGGTGATCCGCATGGTGCGGCGCCTGGGAATGAAGGTCGGCCGCGTCGTACCGGGTATTCGGTTGTCCAGTGAGGTCGAGGATCTCATTCCGGGTGTCGTGGTCGATCCCGTGATGCGATATCACATCCTGGGCGACTCCAAGGAGACGCGCCCCCTGGAGATCGCCGACCCGAGAAATTTCCTGCTCGGTGTTTCTGGGCTGGTGGTCTGCCTGCCCGACGGGAGCTGGACACGAGCCCCTTACTGGCTTCCGTTCGTCAGAGCCGCAGCACGCATCGGAATATCCCCTGCCTGCGAAGAAGAGTTCGCGCTGCTGGCGATGCGGGCGAACCTGGATTTTTACAGCCGGATACAAAAGTCCCTCGACGTGACCATTCGGATATCAGATTTCTCCCCCACGGTGCGCGACCTGCTGCCGGCGCTGGGATTTGCTCATATGTCGACGCCGGTCTGTACGGCGTTGGAGCACATGATGACGCATCTCGATCGGCACATCGAAGTAGTGGCCGGTGGGGGCAGAACGACCGTGGAGAGCCGGGACGGCGTTCCCTCGGATGTGGAGCCATCGTGATGACAGCGCCGGACGAATTGCCCAGGACGATACTTCTCGACCTCAACGGGACACTCATCCCGTCTTCACCCGGAGCGCCTCAGGACACCGCCGGCCTCCGCAAGGTGGGACAGCTGGCCCAGGAACTGGGTGCGGCCGGGTCCGTGGTGGGCCTGTGCTCCGACTCGCCACTCGAACAGCTGTGGGAGTTCGGCCAGGACATCGGACTCGGTGAACCACGAGAGTTCCCGGTGGTGGCCGAGAACGGGAACGTGGCGGACATCGACGGGCGAGTACGGGTGATGACACCCTTCGCCGCTCGGAAGCAGGTCCGCTCGACGGTTGCCGCGCTCGCCTCGGAACACGGACTCCAGCAGGCGGACGAAACGCTGGCACCGGAGTTCGGCGGAGTACGCCCCGGCCGCGACCAGTGGGCGTTCGGCGCCAACCGCAGAGCGTCCGTGAGCGTCTTCGGGCCGCGTGACTTCCTGGTCGCCGTGGGGCAGCGCTTGCGGGACTGGGCCGGTGGGAACCACACCGAAATTTCGACGGAGAGCAGCCCGGACGGCCGGTACCTCGGCATTCATCCGTACCGCCGGGTGGATCTGGGGAAGCAGCGGACGCTGGCCACGCTGGCGAGCGGCCAGAAGGAGCTGCTGATGATCGGCAATTCGCTCGCGGACTGGGTTCCCGCCTGTTACGGCGTGCGATGTGCGTTCGTGGCAGATTCAAACATTCCGGACGATGTACGTGCCGAAGCCTGGCGTATTTCGGAACAGCCGGATGTACACGGGGTCATTGACATCCTGACCCGATTGACCGGCCTCACGGCTGGTCGGGCCGGTCGGTCGTAGTCACCGCCCGACTTCTCAAGCTACGCCCGACTTCTCAACCTATTCGATACCAGTGGGAGTAACAGTGTCTCGTGTTCGTCTTGGCGTAATGGGGTGCGGGCAGATCGCACAGTTGATGCATCTGCCGTACATCGCGGAACTGAACGACCGGTTCGAGATAGTCGCTCTGTGCGACCGGGCCACCGACCTGGCCCGACGGGTCGGCAGCCGTTACGGCGTCGAAAATATCTACGGGTCCCTGGACGAGATGCTGGAAAAGGAACCGGAGATCGATGCGGTTCTCGTGTTGAATCTCGACCATTCCGATTCTGTCAGCGCCGCGCTCCGGGCCGGAAAGCACGTATTCACTGAAAAGCCCCTGGGGTACACGGTAGCCGAGTCCGAGCAGGCGGTGAAGATTTCCGAAGAGGTCGGAAAGATTCTCATGGTCGGTTATATGAAGCGCTACGACAGCGGTGTTCGCCGCGGCCTCGAGCAAATCAAGAGGATAGCGCGCCCGGTCATGGCGCGCGTTCATATGGTGGTCGGCCCCGAATACGGAAACTGGATCATCCCGGAGCTTGCCGGAATCGACAGGTCGAGCAGCCAGAATCCGGAACGCGATGCGCGGCGTGACCGGGTCATGGACGAGTCGAAGAATATGGACCAGGCGGCGCTGAACGCCTACATGGAGATGTTCGGCGTATGGAGCCACGACATCAACGTCTACCGCGCGGCTTTCCCCGAGGAGCCGGTCTCGGTAAAGGCGCACACCACTGCGGATGGAAGCGCGCTCACCGCGATCCTGCAGTACGCGGACGGCTTCCAATGCGTCTTCCAGGGAGCGAGCACATCGCTCTACAGGTTTGAGGAGAGCCTCACTGTCTGGGGTGACGACCGTACCGTCTCCCTGGACATCTCGAACCCGTTTCTCCGCCATATCCCGTCGACGGTCAGCGTCTGGCGGAACGAAACCGAGCCACTGCCGGGCCACACGCGGCCGGCGACGGTCGAGGAAGTCGTCACAGGGTCGCACCGCGAGGCGTTCAAATCGCAGCTGGCCCATTTCCATGAGTGTGTCACCTCTGCGACACCCGATCCCTTGACGAGCGGACGGGAAGCTCTGGAGGACACCCGTCTGATGGCCAGAATCGTGAAGGCGACGATGGCCGAGGGCCGATGAAGAAGAAGTGACGATGACCCACAGCTCACTAATGGACTTGAGGAGAACTGATGACCGGAGCTGACACGGTTTTGGAGACGCTCCGGCGTCATGTGCTCGTAGACGGCCTCGACCTGGTCGTCGACCTGGAGCGCAGCCACGGATCCATGCTCGTCGACGCTCGTTCCGGAGTCGAATACCTGGATCTGGTCACCTTCTTCGGTTCGCTGCCGCTCGGTATGAACCACCCCGCCATGGCACAGGACACCCGCTTCATGGCGGACCTGGGCCGAGCGGCTCTGCACAAAGTGGCCAATACCGGTTTCTACACCGCCGAGTACGCGCGCTTCGTCGAAACCTTCACCCGGGTCGTCGGAGACCCGGAACTGCCGCGCTTCTTCTTCATAGACGGCGGCGCCCTGGCCGTGGAGAACGCTCTGAAGGTCGCCTTCGACTGGAAGGCGCAACGAGTCGGCGCGCACAGCGGCCAGGAACTGATGGCCATGCACGTGACCGGCGCATTTCACGGCTGCACCGGTTACACCATGAGCCTGACGAATGTGGACGACCCAAAGATCACGGACCGGTACCCCCAGTGGGAGTGGCCGCGTATCGCCCTGCCCGGTCCGGATTCGGCCGCGGACGCGTTGCGTACGGCCCGGGACATCTTCGAGCAGCACGGCGACAGGATCGCGTGCTTCATCGCCGAGCCCATCCTGGGATCGGGCGGTGACATCCACCTGAGCGGCGAATTCCTTGCCGGGATGCAGGGGCTCTGCCGGGAGTACGACGCTTTGTTCGTCCTGGACGAAGTACAGACCGGATGCGGCTTCTCCGGTACGCCCTGGGTGTATCAGCAACTCGGCCTGGAGCCCGACATCGTGGCTTTCGGGAAGAAGACCCAGGTGTGCGGCATCATGGCCGGCCGCCGCGTCGACCTGGTGCCCGAGAACGCCCTCGTGGTCTCCGCGCGACTCGGCTCCACCTGGGGCGGAAACCTGGCCGACATGGTCAGGGCCACCCGCGTGCTGGAGATCATGGAGAACGATTCCCTCGTACAGGGAGCGGCCGACAAGGGAAAGTACCTCCTGGCCCAGCTCCAGGGGATTGCCGAACACCTGCCGGAACTGCTGACGAACCCGCGCGGGCGGGGCCTGATCTGCGCGTTCGATCTCCCGTCCGGCGAAATCCGGAACGAGGTCGTGGAGCGGCTGCGCACGGAAGAACACACACTGCTGAGGCCGAGCGGCGCACGAAGCGTCCGTATCCGCCCTTCCTTGGCAGTGACGACCAGCGACCTCGACCGCGGAGTCCGGGCCATCAGCCGCGTGCTCCAGAGCATGTAGCCAGGATCGCCGGTCCCTTGAGGACGCGTTCGAGGCTTCGGAAGCACAGGCGATCGGCCACGCCGAAACCCGGCTGACCGCCTGTGCTTCCGCGCTCGGCGCGGCCCTTGTGCCGCTGGGCGGGGCCGGTCATACGCGCCCCGGGGCGCCCCCGCCCGTACAGCCAGCACCCGGCTCCTCAGCCGGTCATCGGCCACTGCCGAGGGCCACCTGGTGGATGAACAGGGCTTCACCCTCTCCGTTCACCAGAACCGCGCCCGCCGCCGCATGCCCGCGTAACTCCTTCCGACCGGTGATCTCCAGCCAGGCGAATTGCGGGCGGAGCGGAAGAGCGCACATCACGGCTCCAATGAGCTGAAGGGGAGGGAGGGACGTTCCGAGCCGGTCTTTTCGGCGTCTTCGGCAGAGCCCGGCAGGGGCAGCCGGTCGCCCCGGCTCTCCGCCACCCGCAAGGCGTCGGCCAGGGCTTCCGTGAGCCGCCGGGCCAGGAAGCGCAGCTCGTCCGTCGTTGCCCTGCGGGCGTCCAGGATGGCCGGCGCGTGGCCCAGGAGGTCCACGGCCATGTCGAGCTGTACGCGCTCGATGTCGTCCGCGCGACCTGCCGCACCGGTTCGTGCCAACCGGGGCGGTGGCGCCGCAGGGATCAGGCGGTGTGGGCTGCCTTGACGGTGGTGAGAAACGTGGTCCAGGAGTTGTTGGTGAAGAGGAGGGCGGGACTGCCGGGGGTCTTGCTGTCGCGTATCGGCGTGAGGCCGGGGAGGCCGTCGGCCACTTCTACGCAGTTGCCCTGGTCCCCGCTGTAGCTGCTCCTGCGCCAGGAAGCCCGAGGGCGGGCGTCAGGCATCGTTCTTCAAGGTCCGGACGAATACTGACCAGCTGTTGGCCGGGAAGACGAGCACGGGCCCCCTCGGCTGCTTGCTGTCGCGTATGGGGGTGACGTCGGGGACGCCGTCGCAGACTTCGAGGCAGTCGCCTCCCTGGCCGCTGTAGCTGCTCTTGCGCCAGGCCATGTTCTCAAGACTGGGGGTGGCCATTCCTCTACCGCTCTGGGTGTTCGATACGGCTACAACTCCTGCCGCACTTGGGCGATCAGGTCGAGACTGTCCCCTGGGCTCAAGGCGATCGACCGGAGCGAATCAAAGATGAGCGTATATTCTCCGGTCTCCTCCGGGGTCTCCATGTACAGCGTCCCCGTCCGGTGCTCGACGCATACAACGTCGGAGAACGACGGGTTGGGGAACCCGAAGAGTACGAACGACCCGGCGAGCCCGGCATGGGCTTCGGCCCGGTGGGGGATGACCTGCACTTCAACGCCTGGGTACGTCCCGGGGGCGGGCTCCGTATCGAGGTGCATGACGCGTCGAGCGCCGCACCGCGACAACGGGCGCATGATCCGGGGCCGTTGACGGCAGAGGGCTCGTCATCGTGGACGCGCTCGCGGACGCGTGGGGTGTGGGGGAGCGGAACGGGCCCGGGAAGGCGATCTGGGCCGAGCTGTCCGGGTAAGGGGCTAGATGGCGGGGGTGCCTACCCGGTTCGGGCCCGGCCCCCCGTACCTCCTGGTTGCAGCGCGTCGGCCGGTGCCGTTCCGCCGCGACGGTTATACGGCTACGACCCGCACACGGTTGCCGCAGAGCTTCGTCATGTCATCGGTGTCGGAAGTGAGCATGACGACCGGGCGCTGTTGTCTCAGTGCCATCTCGACCACTATGGCGTCGATGGCGTACTTGTGGCCATGCAGTCCGGCGTTGAGCAGCAGCGAGGAGGCGGCTTTCGCCTCCTCGTCGCCGATATGGATGATCCGTACCCCTGACAGGAGCCAGGCGAGCCGCGTCCTGTTCGTACGGTGGTGTACGGCTTCGACGATGGTCAGTGCGCTGATCACCACTTCCATGCCGTGTCTACGGGCCTCGGTGACCAGGGCGACCGTGGGCTCGTCGTCGGAGACGAGTTTCGACAACCCCTCGCAGTCGAGGACGAGGGTGCCCTCGTGGGTCAGCTTGCGGCGGGCCACTGGCCCTCCTCGGTGAACACCTCGTCGAAGACCCGACGCGCCCGGTCCTGCTCTTCTTCGGAGACCGGTCCTTTTCGGCGCTCGTAGTCGGCCAGGTACTCGTCCAGGATCTGGCCGCGCAGCTCGCGTTCCACGGCCTCGGCGATGAACGCGGAGAATTCGCGCTTGCCGACGCGTCGGCGAATCGCCTCGGCCGTACCCTCTGACAGGGAGAGGCTGACCCTGGTCGCGGGGCCCTCTCCGACGCCGTACGGCGATGCGGACTCATTCATGGGGTCAATTTATCAAACGAGTGGGAAACCTGTCTGTTCCTACGGTGCGGCGGGGGTGCCTACCCGGTTCGGGCCCGGCACCCCCGTACAGCGGATTACCGCACGTCCACCCACGCGGCCTCCGAGGGCGTGTTGTTCTCGTCCGTGACGAAGAGCATGTACCAGCCGGACGGGACCAGGGCGCTGTTCTTCGGGACGGTGACTTCGATGCCGTCCTTCGTCTTCTTCAGGTCCAGGTCGATCGTGCGCTGTTCCACGTCCGTGACGTGGGTGACGGCGCTGGGGCGCATCAGTTTGGCGGACGTGATGGAGCCGGGGGAGTCCGTCCTGAAGACGCCCGACGCGCCGCGCTCGATCTCCTTGGGGCCGCCGGAGAGTGCGGGGCGGGAGTCGCGGTAGAGGTAGGGCGGGGTGTAGATCTCGATGCGCTGCTCGAAGACGCCGGGCTTGGTGTTGGCCCGGTCGGCGTAGAGCGAGTCGGAGCCGAAGATCATGACGCGGCCGTCGGGCAGGAGGACGGAGCCCGAGTGGTAGTTGCGGCCGACGGCGGGGTCGGCGACGCGTTGGTACGTATCGGTCCTGGCGTCGTACATCCGGGCCTGGAGGACGTTGGAGCCGCCGCGGCCCCGGTAGTCCTCGGAGCCGCCGGTGACCAGGATGCTGTCGTCGGGCAGGAGCGAGGCGCTGGGGTAGCGGGTGCCCTTCTCCAGGCTGGGGCCGTCCTTGAAGCGCGGGTCCGGGTCCTTGAGGTCGACCAGCCGGGACTTCTTGCTGGACCTTTCGGACTCGCCGACCCCGCCGCCACCGATGACCATGAACTTCTGGTCCTGGGCGGGCGGCAGCATGACCGTCGCGGAGGTCTCCATCAGGGTGGGGTCGCTCAGCCCGGGGATCTTGTCGAACTTGTTGGTCGCCAGGTCCCAGACGCCCGGCTCGCGGCCCACGTCGGCCGGCCCGTACCCCGCGTTGGAGCCGCTGTAGAAGAGCTTGCCGCTGTTCAGCAGGAAGACCGCCGGGTAGGTGGGGAACTTCCTGATGATCCCGGTGTACTCCCAGGTACGGGTCTTCGGGTCGTAGATCTCGTCCTTGCCGGGGACGATCTGGCCGATCTCGTCCAGCCCGGACATCGCCAGGACCTTGCCGTCCTTGAGCGTGGTCAGCGTCGGGTACCAGCGGGCCTCGTTCATCGGGTCGACGGTGATGTACTTCTCCGCGACCGGGTCGAACTCGAACGCCTCCCTGATCCCCTGGAAGTCCTTCTTGTCCAGCGCCAGCTTCTGCGCGATGCCGTACACATTGCGCGCGTCGGAGCCCTTGAGGCCCTGCACCCGGTAGTTGTCCTCGGTGCCGGTCTCGTACTTCGCGCCGGAGCGGCGGGCCTCGACGTAGATACGGCCGAGTCCGGCCTCGGTGCGCAGGAACGCGCCGGTGTTCTTGTCGAAGATCTTCTTCGCCTTCTCGACCAGGACCGGGTCCTTGGAGACGAAGGTCTTGCCGTTCTCCTTGCCCGTGAACACCGTCCCCGCGGGCAGGGTGATCGGTTTGTCCGGGTCCTCGTTGTGGACGATCATCAGACCGCCCGCCTTGGTGACATCGCCCTCGAGCTTCTCGTACCGCTTCGTTCCCCCGGCCACCAGCAGGTTTCCGTCCGGCAGTTGGGTGTGCCCGGCGCAGAACATGTCCTTGGGGGTGGGGATCATCTTGTACGAGCCGTTCTTCGGGTCCCAGAGGACCGACTCGAACTTGCCCGCGTCGAAGTTCTTCTGGTTGTTGCCGGAGCCGGCTATCAGCAGCACCTTGCCGGTGTGCAGCAGGGAGGCGTGGATCGAGTTGATCCGGAACGCGGCGGGAACGTCGAGGAAGTCCCAGTGGCCGTTGGCCGCCTTGTACTCCGGTCGGTTGATCTTGTACTCGTGGTACTGCTGCGAGCTGAACCGGTAGAGCGCGGGTCCGTTGAACCCAGCAACCGCGACCACGACCGCCGCGCCTATCGCTATGCGCCGGGCGCGGTTCCTGCGGTGGTTCTGCCGGACGGGGATCGCGCTCATTTCTTATGTCCTCCAAGGGAAATCTGCGAGGTGGGACCGGCCTGATCGGCCGGGCCGGACGGGGCGGCCGGACCGGTCGGGCGGCCGTCGTTCACCGCCGGGAGTACGGCGGTGGTGTGCGGGCCGTTGTACGGGCCCGTCTGCTGCGGGATGACCGCGGTGGAGGCGGTGGTGGCCGGGCCTGCGGGCGCCGAGGTGGCGGGCGTCGCGGGCGCGCCGGCGCCGCCCCGGTGCGTACCGCGCTTCCGCTTCTTCTTTTTCTCCTCGCGCATGCCCTGCCGCCAGATGAAGATCGGCGCCGCCGTGATCAGCATCGCCAGCGTGGCCCAGAGGAGCATCGCCGGGTGGTCGTGGCCCAGGAAGAAGGAGGCGACGATCGAGCCGCCGAAGATGAGGATGAAGAACAGATGGATCCGGAAGGTGCCGAAGAGCGTGTCCGGGCTGGAGGAGTCGCCCTTGGGCGTCACCACGAACTTGCTCTTGCGCCGCAGCACCGCGTCCATCAGCGAACGGGCGTACAGCGGCGCCGACATCGCCGACATCGCCATACCGGCCAGCCCGCCGGAGCCCTCGGGCTCGTGCGGCGAGACGTTGTGGCGGCGGTTCCAGATGTAGAGGCCGACCTGGAGCGCCGAGGCGTTGCCGTACAGCATCATCCAGATCACCGGGTCGATCTGCACACCGGAGGCGCCCATGCCCAGGAACAGGGCGCAGCTGAGTGCCGCGAGGATCCAGTTCATGGCCGACATCGGATAGAAGATGATCATCATCGTGTAGTTGAAGAGCTTGCCCGGGGGCAGGGTGGTGAAGCCCTTCCAGTACTGGCCGATGATCGTGTCGTACGTCCCCCTCGACCAGCGCAGCTGCTGGGTGAAGAAGTCCGTCCAGGCCGTCGGCCCCTCGCCCACGGCCAGCACGTCCGGGGTGTAGACCGAGCGCCATTTGCGGCCGGTCAGCGGGTTCCTGTGGCGGTGGATCTCGAAGCCGGTGGCCATGTCCTCGGTGATCGAGTCGTACAGCCCGCCGATCTGCTGGAGCGCCTTGATGCGTACGGCGTTGCTGGTGCCGACGAACATGGGCGCGCCGTAGCGGTTGCCCGCGCGCTGGATCAGGGCGTGGAAGAGGAACTGCTGCGACTCGGCGGCCTTGGTGACGAACGAGTCGTAGTTGCCGTAGACCTGCGGGCCGATGACGAAGCCGATGTCCGGGTCGCGGAAGTAACCGAGCATCCGCTCCAGGTAGTTGGGCATCGGGATGTGGTCGGTGTCGACGGAGGCGAAGAAGTCGTAGTCGTCGCCGTGCGCGTCGAGCCACGCGTTGTAGTTGCCGTGCTTGGTCTTGGCGCGGTGCGGGCCCTTGGCCATGTTCCACTTCGCGATGCCCTTGCGGGAGAAGTGGTGCACGCCGAGCCGGGCGCAGACCTCCTTGACGGCGGGGTCGTCACCCTCGTCGAGCAGCCATACGTGCATCAGCCCCCGGTGCCGGATCCTGACCGCCGCCTCCAGCGTCTTCGTCACCATCTCCAGGGGCTCCTTGCCCGGCACGAAGGAGGTGAGGAAGGCGACGCGGGTGTCGGCCTCGGGTACGACGGGGATCGGGTCGCGCGCCACCAGCGTCGCGTGCGCGTTGGACACCACGTTCATCGTGCGGAACAGCTCGATCAGTCCGATCGAGACCAGCATCACGATGTCGAGGACGAGAAGGGTGTCGTTGTCGAGGTTGGGGTCGCGCTCGGTCCAGTGCTGAGGCTGCATCAGCCAGGCGAAGAGGCCGAGCGAGAGCAGCGGCGCCGCGCCGAGCAGCAGCGCGGCCCGGATCCGGTGCGGCTCCTGGGAGAGCAGCGACCGGTACTGCACCTTGTACGGTTTGTTCGGATCGGGCCTGGTCAGGGGCCCGGCGAGCCGGCTGTAGTGCTCGTAGTCGTACCTGGGCAGCTCCGCGCTCCGCCTCGGGCGGGCCCGGGATCCGCCCTTCCGTATCTGCGAGGGAAGCCGGAGCTGCGTGGTCCGGGAAACGTCGTTGTCCTGCTGGTCGCCTTCTGGCGTCGACGTCATTGAGTTCATCCCCCCGCACGCGTGTGCTCCGCGTGTCTGGTCGATCGTTTCGTCCGGAATGGTCCCCCTCGACCATCGATCCGGGCGCGTCAATGTGTGGCCCCCTGTCCGTGAGGACACGGACAGTCACCCTCCGGTTGCATGGTGCCGGTGACGGTCGTCATGCGTGAAACAGGAATCCCCGGCTCCGCCGTATCCCTCCCGGCGGAACATCTCCTCGCACCGCGTCCAACTGTTCGGACCACATACCCCATTGGGGTCAATGAGCTCAGAATAGGGTGTCCGACCTCCGCCGCTATCGCAAGGGAGAAAAGGGCCGGATCTCGGTCGTTTGAGCGATTTGGGCGGGGCGGTGTGATGCATGTGTGACGGAAGTCGTGGCGAAGTGATGGCGAGCATGCGCCATCACCTCTGTGTTTCGGGTGGCCGGTGTGCCTCCTTGGGGGGAAACCGGCTTCCGGAATGGGCGAAGCCCCTCCGTCCCGGGGTATCCCTGGACGAAGGGGCTTCGCTGTGCGTGCGCCGCCAGGGACTCGAACCCCGGACCCGCTGATTAAGAGTCAGCTGCTCTAACCAACTGAGCTAGCGGCGCCTGCCGACCCGGAGAACTCTACCCGATCGGAATGAGTGGCCCCGACCATTTAATGGCTGTTGCGGCCTGTCGGATAGTCTTTTCTTCCCATTGATCCGTCAAAATGCGATTTGTCCAGACAGTTGAGACACTGGCGCCCGTGCAGCCGCGTCAAAAGATCTTGATGAGTGTGGAGGGGATCACATGACCGTCCCGGTCTTCGAGGAGTACGAACCCGCACCGGACTGCCCCTGCCCCGGGTGCGCCGAGCACCGGCGCGATCTGGCCCGGGGCCTGTCCGTACGGGCGGGCGGCCACCCGACCGCGCACGGTGCCCGGCGTGCGCTGGTCCTGGTGACCGCCGCGGGCGTCGCGCTCGGCGCCACGGGCGCGGGCGTGGGCGGCGACCCGGCGTGGGCGGCGGGCGCCTCGCGACCCGTCGTGGGCGTCGGTACGGCGGCGGGCCGGGCCGATCCGTACGACAACCCCGAGCCGCAGTCCCCGCAGGGCGGCAGCGCCCCGCTGTACGGACGCCCGCTGCCGGGCCCCGGCGCGGGCCGCCCCACCATCGAGCTGCGCCCGACCACCCGGGCCGAGATCATCGGCCGCGCCATGCTGTGGGTGGACGCGAAGGTCTCGTACAGCATGGAGAAGTTCTGGTCGGACGGTTACCGCCAGGACTGTTCCGGCTATGTCTCGATGGCCTGGAACCTCGCGGGTAACGAGTGGACGGGCAGCCTCGACCAGTACGGCGTGCGGATCGAGCGGGAGGAACTCCAGCCCGGCGACATGCTGCTCTTCCACAATCCGGCCGACCCCAACAAGGGCTCGCACGTCACGCTCTTCGGCGGCTGGACCGACTCCACGCACACGTATTACACGGCGTACGAGCAGACCAAGCCGTACACCCGCACCCAGGCCACGCCGATGGCGTACTGGAACAACTCCAGCCGCTATGTGGCCTACCGCTACCGGGGGCTGACCGACGATTCCGGCGGCAAGGGCCCGGGAGCCGGTACGGGTACGGAGGCCGGGGCGTCGACGGCCTACCCGGGTGCGGCGTCCTTCGGGCCCGGGGCCCACAACGCGCACGTCACCCGGCTCGGCCGGATGCTGGTGGAGCGCGGCGGCGAGCGCTTCTACGCCCGGGGACCCGGACCGAGCTGGGGCGAGTCGGACCGGCTCGCCACCCAGGCGTTCCAGCACGCGCAGGGCTGGCGCGGCGCCGAGGCGGACGGGCTGCCGGGGCCGGAGACCTGGCGGTATCTGGTGAACGGCCTGGGCCGGAACATCCCGGGACCGGGCGCCGCACGGGGCGCGGGCGGGCACGGCGGGACCCCCAGGGCGATCGGAGCGCAGGCCGCTTCGCGGAGCGCCCCGGTGTTCCCGGGGGGCGGGTTCTTCCGGCCGGGCCGGTCCAGCGCGTACGTCTCCCAGCTCGGCAGGCAGCTGGTACGGAAGGGCTTCGGCAGGCACTACGCCTCGGGCCCGGGCCCGGTCTGGACCGAGGCGGACCGGCGCAACGTCGAGGCGTTCCAGCGTGCCCAGGGCTGGCGCGGCGCCGAGGCGGACGGCTACCCCGGCCCGCAGACCTGGCAGCGACTTTTCGCATGAACCCACGGAGGCAAGGTTGACCACGACGAATCCGCAACCGAACGACGGCGTGCCCGACCTGCGAGGGGTGTTCGTGGTGCGACCCGAGTCGGTTCCGGCGGATGCCGCGTACGGGGCGACGGGCGTTCCGGCGGTGGAGGAAACGGCTCCGGTGCGGGCGCAGGCCCCGGGCCCGGTCGAGGCCCCGGCCCCGGCTCCCGCGCGGGCGCAGGTCCAGGAGGCCGAACCGGTGGTACGGGAACAGCCGGCCCCCGTGTCACCGGCGCCCGTACAGGCGCCGCCCGTACAGCCGGCGCCCGTACAGCCGGCGCCCGTACCGTCGGCGACACGCCTGATCGGCGCGGCCAACAGCGGGGAGGCTCCCCGGTGGAGTCCGCTCATCGTGGGGGAGAGCACGCACGAGATCCCCGTCCATCTGCTCTTCCGCGACGAACCCGAGGGCTTCGGCGCCGCCGGGCCGCCCGCCAGACCCACCGTCATCGGGCGCCGCTGGGGATCGGGGGAGCAGCCCCGTGTCCGGCGCGCGCCACTGCCCGCCGCGCCGCGCCGGTCCGCGCCGCCCTGCGATCCGCTGCTCGCCGAGCGGCCGGGGCCCGCGCTTCCCGGGTGGGCCGCCGTGGTGGCCGGGCTCGGCGCGCTGCTCGGGTGCGCGGCGGTGGTGTGGTGGGCCGGGGCCGTACCGCGCGCGCTGGCCGAGCCGCTCGGGCTGGGGCCGCGCCCGTACCACGGCATCGGGGCCGGGATCTGGGCCCTGCTCGCGCTCGGCGGGACGCTCGCGCTGCTCGCCTTCGGCGGGCTCGGCCGGGGCCGGGTCGGGCACGCGTGGGTGCTGACGCTCTTCGGCGACTACCGGGGGAGCGTGCGGCGTACGGGACTGCTCTGGGTGAGCCCGCTGCTGCTGCGTCGGGGGGTGGACGTACGGCTGCGGCACTGGCGCAGCGAGCCGATGCCCGCGGTCGACTCGAACGGCACCGCGCTGCGTGTGGTCGTCCTGGTGATCTGGCGGGTCAGGGACACGGTCCGGGCGGCGCTGGGCGTCCAGGACCACGAGGAGTATCTGCGCGAACAGGTGGAGGCGGCGATGGCGCGGGTGCTCTCGCAGCTGCCCGCCGACGCGTTCCATGACGAGGCGCCGACGCTGCGCAACGCCGAGGCGGTCGGCGACGCGCTGACCCGGATGCTGTCGGCGGAGTGCAGACCGGTCGGTGTCGATGTCTTCTCGGCGCAGCCGACCCGGATCGAGTACGCACCGGAGATCGCGGCGGCGATGCAGCGCAGCCGGATCGCCGCGATCGACGCGAAGCACCGGGACAGCGTGCTGACCTCGGTGGTGGACGCGGTGGACGACACGGTCCGCAGACTGACCTCGCGCGGACTCGTCGAGCTGGACGACTACGAGCGAAAGGCGCTGGTCAAGGACCTCACGGTCGCCTTCTACACGGGTCGGCAGGGGGTCGGCGACCGGCTGTGACCCCGCGCGGGACCACCGCCGGTCGGGCCGGGCCTTCCCCTTCGAGCGGGGAGGGCCCGGTTTCCGCCGTACGGGGAGGGCGATGAGGGCGCGGTGAGGGGGGCGGTACGGAATGCTCCGGCCGCCCGAACGTTCCGTACCGGCAAGGCGGTTGCCGGGGAGGGGGCGTCAACAGCCCTTCGAACGCGTTCGGTTGGAGTGGTGCGAGGGGTTTGCCGATCACGGGATTTTGGGGACCATTCCGGCATCGGTCATCGCGCGTAGACCCATGCGACGACTGCGGAGTTCACGCTGTGGTCGCTCCGTGCCGCCCCGGGCGGGGAGCGATTTCCCCCCATGCCGTCCGGAGGTCTTCCGCGATGCGTAAAAGCCTGGCACTTCCCCTCGCGACAGCCCTGCTCGTCCTCCCCGCCGCTCTGCTGGCACCCACCCCGGCCGCCGCCGCCCCGGCCGACAAGCCGCAGGTCCTCAGCGGCTGGACCCAGGAGAGCGCCGCCAGCTACACCTCCTGGGTCGCTGCCCGGGGGAAGCAGAGCGCGTGGTCGGCGTACGGGTTCGACTGGACCACCGACTACTGCTCGTCCTCGCCGGACAACCCCCTCGGCTTCCCCTTCCAGACCTCCTGCGCACGCCATGACTTCGGCTACCGCAACTACAAGAAGGCCGGCGCGTTCAGCGCCAACAAGGCCCGGATCGACTTGGCCCTCTATGCGGACCTGAAGCGGGTGTGCGCGAAGTACTCGGGCGGGACGAAGGTGTCCTGCAACGCGACGGCGTGGACGTACTACCACGCGGTCGACGTCTTCGGGGTGGCCCCGGCCGCTGCTTGACCATGGGCGCGGTGGAGTACGAAGAAGGCCCCTCGCTCTCGCGAGGGGCCTTCCCCTGTCTGTGCGCCGCCAGGGACTCGAACCCCGGACCCGCTGATTAAGAGTCAGCTGCTCTAACCAACTGAGCTAGCGGCGCTTGCTGACGAGAAAATAATACCTGCTGCTCCGGGGTGCTCGGAACCAGGTCACGACGGACCAGGTCACGGCAGGTCGGACAGTCCTAGATGGTCAGCGCGAGCGCCATCGGAGCCGCGCTGCTGTTCAGGGTCTCGGCCGCCGCGCGCAGCCGGTGGGCGTGTTCGAGCGGGAGGGAGAGCGCCAGACAGCCCACGGCGGATCCGGCGGTCAGCGGGACCGCCGCGCAGACCGTGCCGAGCGCGTACTCCTGGAGGTCGAGTACGGGCATGGTGGGCCGGTGGCTGTCGAGGCGGGAGAAGAGCAACTGCTCGCTGGTGATCGTCCGGGAGGTGAAGCGGGCGATCCGGTGGCGGGCCAGATGGTCCTTGCGGGCGTTGTGGTCGAGCTGGGTCAGCAGGCACTTGCCGATCGCGCTGGCGTGGCCGCTGGCGCGGAAGTCCACGTACTCGTTGACCGCCGGGGTGAGCGGGCCGTCCGCGACCTCCGTGACCTTGATCTCGCCGTCGACGTACCGGCTGATGTAGACCGCCGCGCCCAGCGAGTCGCGCAGTGCGGCAAGGGAGTCCTGGAGCTTGGCGGTCAGCGCCTGCTTGCGCTCGGGGGCGGAGCCGAGCAGGGCCAGCGAGTCGCCGACGACATAGGCGCCGTCCGCGATCTGCTCGACGTATCCCTCGCGGCGCAGCATGGACAGCAGCGGGACCAGATGGCCGGCGGGCAGCCCGCTCTCCCGGGAGATCTGGGCGCCGGTGACGCCGCCGGCGTGCCGGGACACGGTCTCCAGGACGCGCAGGACGTAGCGCACCGAGTGGAATGGCGCGGTCGGCTCCGGCTTCAGCACCACGGCTCCCCCTACAGCTTCGTGACCGCAAGCTCGCTCACACGATAGCCGTCAAGAGGCATGTCCGGGGCTCTCGTCGGCCACTGAATCCGGTGCGGCCCATGGCCTCTGGGCTGGGCCGCACCCTTCTGGCATATGTCAATCGCGCAATCCTTCAACAAAATGTGAGGTCAGGGCGCCGGAGTCGCGGCCCGGAGCGCCGCTCCGAGAAACTCGCGGGTACGTGCCTGTTCGGGCGCCGAGGAGATTTTCTCCGGCGGCCCCGACCCGATCACCTTCCCTCCGTCGTTCACGACCGGTGGCGTGCGGGCGCCACGGCGGGACGCTCAGCTTCCGCCGGGGGCGGCGCCCGGCTCGTAGGGCGCCGGGATGCGGGCCGCGCCCGACTCGTACAGCGCGTGCGCCGCGCGCATCACCAGCGCGTCCTGGTGGAGCGCGGCCACCAGCTGCACCCCGATCGGCAGCCCGTCCCCGTCCACCCCGCACGGCACGGTCGCGGCGGGCTGCCGCGTCATGTTGAAGGGGTACGTGAACGGCGTCCACCCCGTCCAGCGGCGCGCCCCCGACCCCCTCGGCGTCTCCCGGCCCGCCTCGAACGCGGTGATCGGGAGCGTCGGGGTGACCAGCAGGTCGTACGTCGCGTGGAACCGGCCGAGGCGCCGGCCCAGCTCCGCCCGTACGTCCACCGCCGCCAGATAGTCCACCGCGCTACAGCGCTCACCGGCCGCTCCGATCTCCCGCAGCCCCGGGTCGAGCAGCGCGCGCCGCTCCGGGCCGAACGGCTGGAGCAGCCGCGCCGCGCCGCTGAACCACAGGGTGTGGAAGGCGCCCACCGGATCGGTGATGTCCGGATCGGCCTCCTCGACGTACGCGCCCAGCTCCGCGAGCCGGCCCACCGCCCGCCGTACCGCCGAGGCCACCGCCGGGCGCACCGCGACCTGGCCGCCGAAGGAGGGGGAGTACGCGACCCGCAGCCCCTTCACGCCGTCCGCGCCGGCCGCGAGCGCCCCGCGCAGACCGGGCGCCGGGGGGAGCGCCGACCAGTCCCGCGCGTCGGCGCCGCTGATCACGTCCATCAGCAGGGCCGCGTCTGCCGCGTCCCTGGCCAGCGGCCCGGCGTGGACCAGCGAGCCGAAGGGGCTCGCGGGATGGAGCGGCACGCGCCCGTACGTCGGTTTGAACCCGAAGACCCCGCAGAACGACGCCGGGATACGCACCGACCCGCCCCCGTCCGTACCGATGGACAGCGGTGCCGCCCCCAGCGCCACCGCCGCCGCGCTGCCTCCACTGGACCCGCCGGAGGTGCGGGAGAGGTCGTACGGGTTACGGGTCACCCCGGTCAGCGGCGAATCGGTGACGCCCTTCCAGTCGAACTCCGGTGTGGTCGTCCGGCCGACGAACACCGCGCCGTGCTCCCGCAGCCGCGCCACGGCCGGCGCGTCCACGTCCCAGGGGCCCCGGGACCGTACCGCCAGGGAGCCGCGCAGCGTGGGGCCGCCGCGCTGGAGGAAGACGTCCTTGACCGAGACCGGCACCCCGTCGAGCAGCCCGCGCGGCTCCTCGGCGCGCCACCGGGCCGCCGACGCCTCGGCCCGCGCGAGGGCCTCCTCCGCGTCCGTCCGTACGAACGCGTTGACCAGCGGCTGCACGGTCTCGATCCGGTCGAGTACGGCGCGGACGGCGTCGACCGGGGTGAAGTCGCCGCGCGCGTACCCGGCGAGGAGCTGTCGCGCGGTCAGATCGGTGAGGAAGGCGCGGCCGGTCACGCGGTCATCCGTCATGGGCGTCGCGGGTGTCGCGGGTGTCGCGGGTGTCATGGGCGTCCTGGGTGTCATGGGTGGGGACGTACCCGCGTTTCTTGTCCACCACGTTCGGCAGGGGTTTTCCGGCCGCCCACAACTCGTACATCTGGACGAACTGCGCGCCCAGCCGATCGCGCCGGCCCACCGTGTCCCCGCTCATGTGCGGGGACACGATCAGCCCCGGTACGTCCCACAGCGGGCTCTGCGGGTCCAGCGGCTCGTCGGTGAAGACGTCGAGGGCGGCGCCCGCGATCCACCGCCGCGACACGGCGGCGACCAGGGCGTCCTCGACGACGAGCTGACCGTGTCCCACGTTGATGAACCGCGCGGAGGGCTGCATCAGGCCGAAGCGCCGCGCGTCGAACATCCCACGTGTCGCGTCCGTGAGCGGCGCCGCGCAGATCACCCAGTCGGCGCGGGTCAGCAGCCGGTCCAGCTGGTCCGCGCCGTGCACCCCGGGGCGCGCCGTACGGCCGGTGACGGCGACCGTCACCCCCAGTCGCCGCAGCGTGTGGGCGACGGCCCGGCCGATCGGGCCCGCGCCGATCACGACGGCCCGGCTCTCCGCGACCCGCAGCCCCTCGCGGTGGCGCCAGCGGCGCTGGCGTTGCAGCTCCAGCGTCCCGGGGAGGTCCTTCGCCATGGCGAGCACCAGCCCCGCCACATACTCGGCGATGGGCTCCTCGAAGATGCCCCTGGCGTTGGTGACGACCGTGCTGGAATCGACCAGTTCGGGGCAGAGCAGCCGCTCCACCCCGGCGCTGGCGGTGTGCACCCAGCGGGGCCTGGCGCCCTCGCCGGGCCAGGCGGCCCGTACCGCGTCGGAGGTGAAGTCCCAGACCAGCAGCGCGTCCGCGTGCGGGAGCAGGGCCGCCAGACCGGCCGGACCCGTGGAGCGGATCCGCACCCGGCCGGTGAGCCTGCCGAGGCGCGGGGGAAGGGTGGCGGGGTCCGCCTCCAGGACGAGGAGGGTGGGCAGGGGGACGGCGGGGACGGGGGTGGTGGCAGGGGTGGCGGACGGCATGCGACAGACCCCGATCAGTAGGTTTCTCACCGGAACCGGTAGGGGGCTTCCCCTCCGGAACCGGTAGGGATTTCCGGCTGGAACCGGTAGGGATTTCCGCTGGAAATTCTGCGCGACGCCTGAGATGTGTGGATTGACCACGCTCGCACCTGGCTCCTGTCATCGTCAACAAGAGGCCGGATGGCCGAGGCCGGGGACGCTGTTCGCGAGCCGGGTGTGGGGCGGTGCTCCCGCGCCGGCGCGGTCCCGCGCCGGGTGGCCGGACCGGGCGGGGCGCCGGACCCGGGAATAACCGGAGTGACCCTCCTGTTGGTGTGTCGTGTTGACGCGCGGTGTGCGCGTCCTTAAGGACGACGACGGAACACGCAGGAGGGTCTGACCGGTGGACGAGGCGAGCCGAGACGCGACGGGCAACGCGACAACGGGCATGGCGGGCGACGCGATCCGGGGAACGGCGCACGGCACCGCGCCCGTCCCCCTGTCCGTACTGGACCTGGTCACGGTGGGCGTCGGTTCCAGCGCCCACCGGGCACTCCGTACGAGCGTCGAACTGGCCCGGCTCGCCGAGCGCCGGGGCTACCACCGGCACTGGGTCGCCGAGCACCACTCCATGCCGGGCGTCGCGTCGTCCTCCCCGGCCGTGATCCTCGCCCACCTCGCCGCCCACACCGAGCGCATCCGGCTCGGCTCGGGCGGCGTCATGCTGCCCAACCACGCGCCCCTGGTGATCGCCGAGCAGTTCGGCACCCTGGAGGCGTTCGCGCCGGGCCGTGTCGACCTGGGGCTCGGACGCGCGCCGGGTACGGACGGGGCGACCGCCGCCGCGCTGCGCCGGGTCGAGCGGCTGAGCGAGGGCGCCGACGACTTCCCGCAGCAGCTCGCCGAGCTGACCCGCTTCCTGGACGACGACTTCCCGGACGGTCACCCCTACGCCCGTATCCACGCCGTCCCCGGGCCGGTCCAGGGCTCCGCCGCGCGCCCCTCGGTCTGGCTGCTCGGCTCCTCCGGCTTCAGCGCGCGGCTGGCCGGGGTGCTGGGGCTGCCCTTCTCCTTCGCCCACCACTTCTCGTCGCGGAACACCGTCCCGGCGCTCGACCTCTACCGCGACTCCTTCCGCCCCTCCGCGATCCTCGACGCCCCCTACGCCTCCATCGGCGTGGGCGCCCTGGCCGCCGAGGACGAGCGCGAGGCCCGCCGCCAGATCATGACCGGCGCGCTCGCCATGGTCCGGCTGCGCACCGGCCGCGCGGGCCTGGTCCCGACGCCGGAGGAGGCGGCGGCGTACCGGTTCAGCCCGCTGGAGCAGGAGTTCGTGGACACCTGGACCGCCAACATCGTGCACGGCACCCCGGACGCGGTACGCGAGGGTCTGAACGGCCTTCAGAAGCGCACCGGCGCCGACGAGCTGATGCTCACCTCGCAGGCGCACGGCGGCGACGTACGGCTGCGCAGCTACGACCTGATCGCGGACGCGTACGGGATGCCGAAGGGCTGACCACGCCCGGCCGGGACCGCCGGGACCGGCGGAACCGCTGGTCCCGGCCGATTGCCAGCGCTCTCGATGCAGTATCTGGACGAGAAGCTGTACATGGTCACCACGGACGGCTCCCTGGTCTGCGTGGACGCGAGCCCCGCCGCCATCGCCGCCGCCCAGCAGGGCACGGTCCCCGTCGCGATGGACGTCAAGTCCGCCGCCGCGCTGCCCACGTACACCCCCGCGACCTCGGTCGGTACGGTCGGCACGGTGTCGGCGGCGACGGCGGCGGCGGGCGGAGTGGTCGTCGAGTGTGTGAACGAGGGCGGCAGGCTGCGCGTCCATGTCGTCGCGGACGGCTTCGAGCCCTCCTGGAACGTCCAGTTCCCCCGGGGCATACGTGAGGTGGGCACCCGTTATGTGGTCGACGCCCTCCACCCGACGACATCCGGCTTCTATCGAGTGCGGGGTGAGATCAGGCGCCTGGTCTGAGGGTGTCCTTGCCCGGCTGGTCCGGTTGGCATATGTCTACTCCACGTGCCTGCGTCACAGCTCTTTCAAGCCACCCAGGACCCGGAGGAGGAACGATTTGTCGAGCGGTTCGGCAGGGGGTCCCTGAAGCTTCGGTACGGGGTTCTTCCGTCGCACCGGCAGGGCCGGTGGCAGTGGCGGCGGGAGTGTCAGCTCCGCCCAGACGACCTTGCCGCTCGGCGCCGGACGGGATCCCCAGCGGCCCGCGACACTGTCGACCAGCAGCAGTCCCCGACCGCACTCGCCCTCGTCGAAGGCGCTGTCGGGCGGGAGGGCCGGGCGTGCGGGGAGTACGGGCTCGGCCCGCGACGCGTCCCAGACTTCGATGACGACGCTGCTCTCCAGCGCCAGTACGTGCAGTTGTATCGCCTCCGCCTCATGGGGCGGTCCGGTCGCTCTTGTGGCGTTGGTGACCAGTTCCGATGTGACGAGGAGCGCGTCGTCGGCGATGGTCAGTAAATCCCACCGAGTGAGCGTGGATCTGATGAACAGTCGGGAGGAACCGGCGGCCGAGTTCACGGGGGAGAGGTTGATCTGCTCCCGTCGGTGAACGCGCTCGCTCAGATACGGGGGAGCGGAGACGCGGCAATCCATCATGCGGCCCCCATAGTGGCCTCGGAGGTGCCGATTCCCACGTCGGTGGGGGGTTCTGTGGTGGCATCGGCGGCGATGACCAGCGCGTTCGCGTTGTGCTGAGGCATGCCGCACGATACAACGCGGGAACACCGATATTTGGCCGATTTCACGCACACCGCGATGCGTGCTTGGTCACCTTGGGTAAATGCAAGGCCAACGGTCAGGTACTGATTTCCGTCATCGCCGCTGGTGAGCGGCGGCCCGGCCGCGCCGGAGCCGCGAGTACGGTCAATCCCAGGGCGGGCACGCCGAGCCCGCGCCATGAGACGGCCGGCAGCCGCTCGCCCGGGACGGCGATGCCCAGGGCGATCACGGTGGACACAGCCACGCCCGTACGCGCCGGGCGCGGGCGCGGGCGCGGGGGTGGTGGCGGGGGAGCAGTGGTATCGAGGTTCGGCACAGGGGAGGGCTTGCCGTCACGGCGGCGATGGCGTCGAACGGGCGGGAAAGGGCCGGAACTCGAACCCCTACCGGCCGGGGACACCCACGAGCCGACGCCCCGGCCCCGCCGAGGCAAGCCCCCACCCCGGCCTCCACCCCACCCCGGCCCCCACCCCGGCCCCCGACCGGAGTCTCAGCCCCCGCTGTTCGCGCCCACCGCCGCGATCATCTCCGCGATCCGCTCCGGTGCCACCGGCCGCGAGAACAGCCACCCCTGGCCCGTGTCGCAGCCGATCCGCTGGAGCCGCGCCGCCTGCCCCGAGGTCTCCACGCACTCGGCGGTGACCGTGAGCCCCAGCCGGTGCGCGAGCTGGACCAGGGCCTCCACGATCGTCTCGTCGGCGGGGCTGGGGTGGACCCCCTCGTCGTACCGGAACCCCCGGACGAACGAGCCGTCCAGCTTCAGGACCGAGACGGGCAGCCTGCTGAGGTAGGCCAGATTCGAGTAGCCGGTGCCGAAGTCGTCGATGGCGATGCGCACGCCCATGTCGCTCAGCGCCTGGAGCGCCTGGAGCGGGCGGCCCGCCGAGCCCATGACGGCGGACTCCGTCAGCTCCAGTTGCAGCAGGCTCGGCGCGAGCCCGGTCTCGGCGAGGATCCCGGCGACGTCCGCGACCAGATCGGAGTCCCAGACCTGGCGTACGGCGACATTGACGCTGACGAAGAGGGGCGGGGTCCCCGGGTGGTCGAGCTGCCACCGGCGCGCCTGACGGCACGCGGTGCTCAGCACCCACCGGCCGAGCTGGACGATCGAGCCGTCCTCCTCGGCGATGCCGATGAACCGATTCGGCGCGAGAGTCCCGAACTGCGGGTGGTTCCAGCGGACCAGCGCCTCCACCCCGCGGACCACCCCGTCGGCCATGCCCACCAGCGGCTGGTACTGGAGCACGAACTCCTCGCGCTCGACCGCCGGGCGGAGCGCCGAGGTGAGCGCCTGACGCGTCATCCGGTGGGCGTTGCGCTCCGGGTCGAAGAGGGTCCAGCGGGCCTTGCCGTCCGCCTTCGCCCAGTACAGCGTCGTATCGGCGGCCTGCATCAGCCCGGTCGGTGTGGTGCCCTCGGCGGCCCGTTCCACCACCCCGATCGACGCGGAGACCGAGAGCCGCTGCCCGGACAGGTCGAAGGGGCGCTGGAGCGCGGCCAGTACGGAACGGGCCAGATCGGCGAGTTGTTCCGTACCGGTCGAGTCCTCGACCAGGATCGCGAACTCGTCGCCGCCGAGCCGGGCGACCAGATGGCCGCCGCTGCGGGCGTAGCCGTCGTGGTCGGCGCACTCGGAGAGCCGGGTCGCGACGGCGGCGAGCAGCCGGTCGCCGGTGCGGTGGCCGAGGGTGTCGTTGACGGCCTTGAAACCGTCGAGATCCAGGTAACAGAGACCGATCCGCCCTGTTCTGCCATCCCCTCCGGCCGTGCCGCCGCCCTTGCCGTACGGCTTGCGCGCCGTACCGTACGTACCGACGTCGTACGACGAGGCGTCCAGCGCGGAGGCGAGCCGTTCGAAGAACAGGGCGCGGTTGGGCAGCAGGGTCACCGCGTCGTGCATCTGGAGATGGCGCAGCCGCGCCTGGAGTTCGCGCCGGTCGCTGATGTCCGTGACCGACAGCAGGACGCTGTCGGTCGCCGGTACGGGGGAGACGGTGACCTCCGCCCAGAGGGTGCGCCCGTCGGGGTGTTTGAGGCGGCGGGTGCAGCGGAAGCGGGAGCGCCGGTTGCCGAGGACCTGGCGGAAGGAGTGCCAGGTGCGGCTGTCCGAGGCGAGGTCGACGAGGTCGGCGGCGGGCTGGTCGGCGAGCGCGTCGAGGTCGGTGCCGAGGAGTTCGGCGAGGGCGTCGTTGGCGCTGATGACGGTGCCCTCGTGATCGAGGAGGGCCATGGCGAGGTGGGCGATCTGGAACGCGGCGCGGTAGTCGCGCAGTTCGCGCTGCTCGCTCGGGTCGCAGGGCGGCTCGAAGTGCTCGCGTGAGGGGCGGGGATCGTCGTGCGGGGGGTGGGGCTCGGTGCGTGGGGGGTAGGGCTCGTCACCGTGTTCACGGGGGCCGGAGGGCTCGTGGCACTCGCGCGTGCCGGAGCACTCGTGGCGCTCATGCGGGTCGGCGGAGGCTCCGCCCCCGGCATGACGCTCCGTGACTGAATGTCGTGCGGTAACGGCCGCCGCGACTGCCGCTGGACGCGGCCCTTCGGAGGTTCCGCTCACGGCTCGCTCCCGCGGTGCAGTCGTGTCGTACAGGGGGGGTCGGGACGGTCGGCCAGAGAAAGTGTGCCGATCATAGAGGCAGGCCGGGTGGCCATTCCAGCTCCTGGGCGGGGACGGGGGGCGTGAAGAGGCCGCGGGCGGGTGATTGAACGATCGTTTCTGCGCGTCTGGCCTTGGGGGACTCCGCCAGGAGGCGCCGTGATCGGTGGTGACTTTCCGTGTCCCCCCGGGGTGTCGTGGCGGTGCGTCCCCGCTGACCCGGGGGCTTCTCACCCGGGTGGGGCAGCGGAACAGGGCGTATCACCACAAAATCGCACAGGGTGGGATGTGGTGATCCCCAACCCCGGTGATCCCGGTGATTCCCGACCCGCGGCCGGAGGTCGATGTGGAGCGTCCGCAGCCACCTGGGGCAGAGGAGCGGGCGGAAGGACGGGCGGAGGAACGGAAACGGGCGGAGGGGCAGGAGCGGCCGGAGGCGCAGGGCCGGGCGGAGGGGCCGACGAAGAGGCGCGCGGTGGAGCAGCCGGAGGAGCGGCTCCGGCTGCGCAGGACCGCGGCGGCCCTCACCTCGCTCGCGGCCCTGGCCGCCACCTCCCTGGTGACGGGGCCCGCGGGGGCCACGGGCGCCGAGGGGCCGTGCGCCCTGCCCCGTACCGCCGCGCACCACTCGCTCGGACTCGACACCTGGAACTCCGCCTACCCACGCCCCGACCGCGCCCTCGACGCGGTCATGATCTTCCTGTCCTTCCCGGACTCCGAGCCGCTGACCAGCCCGGCCGAGCTGGCGGCCGACCACTTCCCGGCCACCAGCCGCTTCTACGAGCAGGCGTCGTACGGGAAGTTCAGGCTGCGCGCCCACCCCCAGCCCCGGTGGTTCCGTATGCCGCACGCCTCGACGTCGTACGGCATACGGCGCGACTGGGCGCCGGCGCGGCGCACGGCGTATCTGCGCGACGCGGTCGCCCTCGCCGATCCGCAGATCGACTTCTCGCGGTACGACATCGTCTATCTGGTCGCGGACCCGGATGCCCCGGGCGTCGACTCCGACGCCACGAAGGTGGTCAACTTCGACCGGCCGATGCGGGCGGACGGCAAGGACATCCGGCGCATCGTCACCGTCTTCGAACGCCATCCGCCGGACCGCAACGTGCTGGCCCACGAGACCGGGCACGTCTTCGATCTGGCGGATCTCTACCACCGGCCGGTGGACGGCAAGGGCGACTGGGACACCTATGTCGGGGACTGGGATGTGATGGGCAGCCAGTTCGGTCTGGCCTCCGACCTCTTCGGCTGGCACAAGTGGAAGCTGGGCTGGCTGGACCGGCGGCAGGTGAGCTGTGTCTCCCCTTCCGGTACGAGCCTGCTCACCCTGGAGCCGATCGGCGCGCCACCGTCCGGCGGCGGGTCGGCGGAGACCCGGCTCGCGGTCGTCAGGATGGGCGAGAACACCGCCCTGGCGATCGAGGCGCGCGCGGCGGTCGGCAACGACATCCGCACCTGTACGGAGGGCGTGCTGATCTACCGGGTACGGGCCGGCACGGCGTCCGGCGGCGGCCCGGTCGAGGTGGTGGACACCCATCCGCGCGGCGAGGCGTGCTGGGAGCGGTCGGTGTACCCGCCGCTGGCCGACGCGCCGCTGGGGGTGGGCGAGACGTTCACGGTGCCGGGCGAGCGGGTGCGGGTACAGGTGGCGGACCGGACGCGGACGGGGGCGTGGACGGTCAAGATCACCCCGGGCGTATGAGCCCATGGTCACAAGTGAGCGCCGGACAAGTGAGCGCCGGACACGAGAGCGCCGGACAAGTGAGCGCCGGACACGAGAAAAGCCCCCCGCCGGAGCGAGGGGCTTTCTCTGTCGGTGCGCCGCCAGGGACTCGAACCCCGGACCCGCTGATTAAGAGTCAGCTGCTCTAACCAACTGAGCTAGCGGCGCCTGCTGACGTCGTAGACCTTAGCACCAGGATCGGTGCGAGGAAAAATCGATATCCGGAGGCCGGTCCCAGGCCCGCACCGGGACCGTTTCCGGTGGTCAGGCGGGTGCTGGGGGTGATCAGCCCGCTACGGTACGGTGCTCCGCCCGCCCGGTACGTCCCACCGCCGCCCGAGCGGCGGAACGGGCCGCCCGTACGCACGCCCACAGCAGCACCTCCGGCCCCGGCAGCCATGGGTGGCGGGTGTCCGGCGCGACCACCCAGCGTGGCCCGGAGGCGGCGCCGGGCACCGCGGGCGGCGCGGTCACCGCGTCGCCGGTGCCATGACAGAGCAGCGGCGGCGACGCGGCGCCCCACTCCTCCCAGGAGAGCAGGGCGGGCAACCGCTGCGCCGTACCGGGGGCGGCGAATAACAGCATGCGCCCCCGGTGCGTGGCGACCGGACCCGAACCGGGGCCGTCGGCCCACAGCTGGTCCAGCATCCGGCGGCCGAAGATCGCGGGGGCGTTCACCACGTCGAAGACGGAGCCGCAGGGCAGCACGCCGGGTGGGGAGGGATGGGGGTACGGACCCGCGGAGGCGAGCCAGTCCGCACCGGCCGGGGTGACCCGTGAGGTCTGATGGCGGTCCTCGTCGAGAAGGCTGAAGAGATCCGTGTGGCGCCGCTCGGCGTCGGTTGTGCCGGGGCTCAGGGGGGATGTGTCTCGTGACCATGCGCTCATGCGTCAAGATCTACCCGCAGTAACGGTTCTGTTCCGGAGAGTTCTTGGAAATCGGGACAGTGGGGGCGGGGAGGGCGTACCCTGCGGCCCGGCATATGCCGGATGGACCTGGCGGGGTCAGGCTCCACCGCCCCCGTTCCCCCCACCGCTCAACAGGTCCCGGCCGAACTCGACCATCTTTTTCGCGTAGTCCTCGGTCCACTGGGCCCGCCGCGCGATATCCGCCGTCGTGAGCCGGTCGAACCGGCGCGGATCGGCCAGCTGGGCCGCCGCGACCGCCTGGAACTCCACGGCGCGGTCGGTCGCCGCGCGGAAGGCGAGCGTCAGATCGGTCGCTCTGGCCAGCAGCTCGGCGGGGTCCTCCAGGGACTCCAGATCGAAGAAGTGCTCGGGGTCCGCGACCGCCTCCGAAGGCTCGAAGAGCAACGGTGCCGGACGCGACCGCCGCCCACCTTGTTCGGGATCCGCCATGTGCTTTTCCTCCTGCTCGTACCTGTTCGGGCCCTCGGGCCACCGTCCATTGTCCTGCCCGGCGCAAGAGGGTCTCGTCGGTTGGTTCTACGGCTGCGGCCGCCAGCTCACTCGATGTTCCGACAGATGGGCCAGGACCGCGTGGTTCGCTTCCCAGCCGTCCGGGAACTTGATGGAGACGCCGAGCTGGACCGGCTCCGTGGAGGGGTGTTCGTCCAGCAGCTCCGCCACGCCCGCCCGGCAGACCACGACACAGGCGTGGCGGTGGCGGGAGGCGAGGACGCAGAGGCGGCCGGTCTCCAGGTGGAAGGCGGTGGCGTCGGGGCGGCCGGAGAGGGGGTGGAGGACGACGGTGACATCGAACTCGCGGCCCTGGAGGCGGTTGGCCGTGTCCACCGCGACCCCGGTCACACCCAGCTCCGCGAGCGCCGCGCGGACCGCCGCCGCCTGGTCGCGGTGGGCCGTACCGACCGCGACGCGGTCCGCCGTCACCGGGACGGGGGTCCCGGAGCGCTCGCTCGTGGCCACGCCCCCTCGGTCCAGCGCCCGGCGGACGACCAGCGCCACCGCGCGGACCGCCTCGGGGTCCGTGCGCGGGGTGTGCCGGGCGGGCAGCTCCAGCAGGCCCCAGCCCGACTCGGCCGCTTCGTCCAGCACCCGGTCGGGGCCCGAGCCGTCCGACGCGACGCCGAACGACAGCCGCCGGTCGCCGTGGTCCGTACCGCTGCGGAAGGGGGTGTACGGATAGAACGCGCCCGACACCAGCGGCGCGGCCGAAGCGGGCAGCCGCCAGGACACCGGCAGCCGGTGCTGGGGCAGCTCAGGGTTGTGCGCGAGCAGCGTGGAGACCGCGCTCGCCGACGGGTCGTACGACAGCCCCGCCCACTGGTCCGCGCCCACCACGCTGAACGGGTCCAGCTGCCCCGGGTCGCCGACGAACAGCGCGCGCTCGAAGAGCCCGGCGACGGCGAGCAGCGCGTCCGAACGCATCTGGTACGCCTCGTCCACGATGGCGTGGCGCCAGGGCTCCACGCCCTGCACGTGCGCCCACTTCGCCGCTGTCGAGATCACCACGTCCAGCCCCGCCAGCTCCGCGGCCTTCGCGGACGTGCGTACGTTCGGCAGGTCGTCCAGGGCCTTGTCGTACGGGTCCGGGTCGTTGCTGTGCAGCCGGCCGACCGGCAGGTCGGGGTCCTTCTCGGCGAGCCGCGCCACCAAGTCGTCCACCTGCGCGTTCGTCTGCGCGACGACCATCAGCGGGCGTCCGGCCGCGGCCAGCTCCCGGGCGGCGCGCACCACGAGCGTCGACTTGCCCGCGCCGGGCGGCGAGTCGACGACCACCCCGCGGTGGCCGCCGTGCAGGGTGTCGCGCAGGATCGCGTCGGTCGCCCGGGTCGCGGCGGCGGCGGGGTCCGCGGCGGCGGGGCGGCCGGTCCGCGAGGGGTCGCTCACAGGAAGTCCTCCTCGGTCACCGGGTCGGGGGCCGGGGCCGGTGTCGTGGGCGTATCGGTGTCCGGGGGACCGCCGTGGGTCCACGGGGTCTCCTCCGGGCCGGGGAGCTTCGGGCCGCTGCGCTGGTCGTGCTCGAAGAGCGTCCAGGCGATACGGTCGCCCTTGTCCGGTACGGAACCGGGTGCCGGCTCCTTGGCCCGGCCCATCCGGTCGGTGAGCCGCAGCAGCAGCGAGCCGTCGTCCTCGTACCGGACGAACTCCGCCGACTGCGGCTTGCCCTCCAGCGAGCGGAACACCTTCGTCCGCTCCTCCAGATGCGGCCGGTCGTCGGTGCGGACCGTGACCAGCGGGCGGGGGCCGGGGCGTTTGCTCTCGCTGTACGCCATGACCACCTCCGTCACCTCCCCGAGGAACGCCTCGCCGGTCAGCCTGCGCCCGGCCAGCACCAGCGGATCGTCCAGCGCCTCCTGTGCGTCCAGCTGCGCCTGGGCGCTCTCGCGGGCGGCGAGCTTCTGGGCGGCGGTCACGGCGTCGTCCACCCGGGGCTGCGGGGGCTCCCCGGCGCGGACACGGTCGCGGTGGCCGGTGAAGGACCAGCGGTCGCGGGTCCAGCGGTCGGCGACCCGGGCCCCCTCCGGCAGCTCGCGCAGCAGGTCGAGGCCGTGCCACACCGCGTCCCAGGTCGGCAGCAGCACCCCGGCCAGCAGCTCGCGGATCCGCCCCTCGGCCGCCGTCAGCCCGGCCAGCCGCAGCTCCGCGCCGGGGCCGTCCTCGGCCGCCGCCAGCGCTTTGCGGGCCCGGTCGTAGCCGTCGATGGCGGGGGCCAGCAGCTTGTTGTCGAAGGCCGGGTCGGTGGCCGGTCCGGCGGGCGGGCAGCGCAGCTGGCCCGCCCGGTCCCGGTCCAGCTCCGCCCGGAGCGCCGCCTCGGCGCCCGGAACACCGGAGGCGCCCGGCGCGTCCAGCCACGCCAGCAGCGCGCCCAGATGCTGGTCCTCCAGGCCGGACTGGCCCGTCGCCCAGTGCCGGTTCAGCAGATCGGTCGTCGCGAGCAGCAGAGAGGAGCCCGGGACCCGGGCGCGCTCGCCGTAGTGCGTCAGCCAGCGGCCCAGCAGCGGCACCCGCGCGGGCGCCGGATACGGCGTGTCCGGGTCGTCCTCTGCCGTGCGCCGGAACCGCATCGAACGGCCGAGCAGCCGGACGAAGTCGATGCCCGGCCTGCTCGGCACGATCAGCTGCGGCGCGTCCACGCACAGCTCCACCTCGACCTTGACCCGCTTGCCGGTCTCCGGATCCGTCTCGTTCCGCTCGGCGGGCTCGACCGCCTCCGCGTACCCGTCCAGATGCGGCAGCACCGCCTCGGCCAGCTCCGCGAGGAACGCGAACCGCAGATCGCGGTCGCGCGGCTGGGCCACCGTCAGCAGCCGGGGCGCCGCCCGGTCCGTCCCCACCAGCGCGCCCAGCGGCGCGCCCGCCTCGCCCGAGGTGGTCAGCGGCACGAACACCAGCGGCCGGTCCGAGATCCGGCGGTGCCGGACGGTGGTCAGCGGCTGGGCGCGGCCGCTCTCGACGGCCTCCAGCCGGGCCAGCGTACTGATCAGGGACACGCGCCCACCGCCGTACGGCCGTTGGTGCCCGCAGCCTCCGCCAGGGCCTGGGCCCGCAGCGTCGCCGCTCTGCGCAGCGCGGCGACGGCCGGGTCGGCCGGGTCGCCCGCCTCGCCGTGGGCCGCCGCCAGGACCGCCGGGACCGTCGTCAGCCCGCCCAGCTCCCCCCGCACGCTCCGGCCCAGCGCCTCCACCGCGCCGGCCGCGCGCGCCCGCGACCGGCAGTGGAAGGCCAGCTCACAGGCGGCCAGACACTCGGGGGCGTAGGAGGGCGGGACGGATTCGACGGCGGCGGTCAGCTCGGCGCCCGTGCGGCCGGCCGGGTCGAAGGTGGTGCCCTCGGGCAGTGCGGCCGCGATGTCGTCGAGCCGGGTCAGCCGGGCGAGCTGACGGCGTGTCACCGACAGCTGCTTGCGTACGTCGACGACCGAGGCGGCCGGGAGGTTGGAGAAGTCCTTGGGGCAGACCAGCAGCACCCGGTGGTCCACCACCGCGCCCGGCGTCAGCCCGGCGACCCGCTCCAGCGCCAGCACGTACACGGCGGCCTGCCGCGCCGCCGCGCCCACCTTCGCCGCGTCGGCCGAACCGTCGATCATCGGGAAGGACTTGATCTCCACGACCGTCCAGCGCCCGTCCGGGTGCACCACCACCGCGTCCGGCTCCAGACAGGCGGGCGACCCCGCGACCTCCAGGGCGAGCAGCGGATGGTCCAGCAGCGCCCAGGCGCGCGCCTCGGTGGCCTCGCGCAGCGCCAGCGCCGTACGGGCCGCGCGGCCCTCGGGACCGGCGGCGCGCAGATCGGGGACGTGGATCTCGTCGGGGGAGGGCGGGGGCGTCCGGCCGCCGAGCCGGTCGGTGAGGAGCCGCATCAGCTCCGTACCACCGTCGGCCTTGACCCGCGCCTCGAACGCGTTGCCGCGCATGAAGGCGAACTGGGACTGGCCGTACGGCCCCGGCGAGCCCAGCGCCTGGGCCAGCGCGGCCTTGTCCACACCCGCGCCGTCCAGCAGCGCGCGCCGCCGGCAGCCCGGGTTGGCCGCGAGGGCGGCCAGCGCGCGGGCGTCGAGCGGGTGCGGCGCGACGGCGGGTCCGCGCAGCTCAGCGAGGCGTCGGCGCAGGGTCGGCCGCGGTGTCGTCGGCGGAGGGGGCACAGGCGGCACCGACGGTGTCGGGGGCGTTGCTGCGGGTCCGCTGCCCGGGGAATCGCTCACCCGCCGAAGTCTCGCATCCGCCACTGACAACGGGGGCGGAGTCGGCGAGGACGGGCGCGGGTCCGGGCGCGGCAGGGGCCGTCGGCGCCGTCCGTATTCGGCCCTGTATCCGGTCCCGTACGCGGTCGGCCGTACGCGTCGCCGGACCGGCGAGCAGCGCGCCCGCGCCCATCACGGCGGCCCCGGCGACCGCGTCCAGGAAGTAGTGGTTCGCCGTGCCCATGACCACGATGGTGATGACGACCGGATAGGCCGCGCCCAGCCACTTCACCAGCGGTGTGCGCGCGTGCCTCCACAGCAGCACCCCGCACCAGACCGCCCAGCCGACGTGCAGGCTCGGCATCGCCGCGTACTGGTTGGTCAGCCCGCCGAGTCCGCGCGGCGCGCTCGCCTCCGTACCCCACCAGCCGTACGAGCTGAACTGCGCCATGGTGTCGACGAAACCGTGGCTCGCGTCCAGCAGCCGGGGCGGGCAGGTGGGCAGCAGGGTGAAGCCGATCAGCCCGAGCAGGGTGGAGGCCAGCAGCCAGGCGCGGGCGGCGCGGTAGTGGAGGGGGCGGCGGCGGAAGAGCCAGATCAGTACGGCGGGGGTGACGAGGTAGTGCAGCGAGGCGTAGACGAAGTCGGCGGGTATCCCGATCGCCGGGGTGCTGGTGAACAGCCGGTTGAGCGGATGCTCGGCGTTGAGGAAGAGCGCCTTCTCGACGCGCAGGATCGCCAGCCCGTGATCGACGGCCGTCGACACGTCACCGCGTGCCAGCAGCCGACCCGCCGAGTACGCGCCGTACACCATGACCAGCAGGATCAGCTCGGTCCACCAGCGGGGGCGGCGGCTCGGCAGCGGGCTGGGTATCGCGCTGGCGCTGTACGGCATCCGGATAAATCTCCATTATTTCCTCGTGCGGCGTAACCGGCGTTCAACCGTACGGGGTAACAGGCCGGGCCGCTCCGCCGGGTGCCCACCCCGGAAACGTGTGCCATGGCAGCGCCCCCGGCACACAGGGTGGGACGCCGCCGTCCCCCTGAAGGTTGCCCCCTGTTCAGGTGCGTGATGATGGAGTGGCACCCGTTGTGAACCTCAGGGAGTACCACCATGGCACCGCGCATCCTGCTCGCCCGGCACGGCCAGACCTCCTGGTCGCGGTCCGGACAGCACACCGGCAGAACGGACATACCCCTGCTGGAGGAGGGCCGCCAGGGCGCCAAGTCACTGGGGGAGCGGCTGCACCGCGCGCCCTGGTCGGGGCTGGCCGGGGCGGAGATCCGCACCAGCCCGCTGTCCCGCGCGAGCGAGACCTGCGCGCTGGCGGGCTTCGGCGAGCGGGCCGAGCCGTGGGACGCGCTGATGGAGTTCGACTACGGCGCGTACGAAGGGCTGACCCCCGCGCAGATCAAGGCGGACCGCCCCGACTGGCTGATCTGGCGCGACGGCGTCCCGGACGGCGAGACCCTGGAGCAGCTCGCGGCCCGCGCCGACGAGGTCGTCGCCTGGGCGCGCTCGGCCGACCGGGATGTCCTGGTCTTCGCCCACGGCCACATCCTGCGCGCGATCGGCGCGCGCTGGCTGGGCGAGGACATCGCGTTCGCCGCCCGGATCAGGCTCGACCCGACGTCTCTGTCGGTGCTGAACTGGGCGTACGGCATGCCCGCGATCCAGGTCTGGAACGACACCGGGCATCTGACGGTCTGACGGACGGGCCCCCGCTCACCTGCGGGCATTGGCCGCGGAGTGCCGCTCCAGGAAGGCGTCCACCTCCGGCAGCCGGCGCTGCGGCCGCAGGATCCTGACCGTGACCGCGAGTTTGGTGTGGATACGGGAGGACTGGACCTCGTCCAGCAGGTCGAGCACCCGGTGGCCCGCGGCCGCGGCCTCGTCCGGGGAGCCCGCACGCGCCAGGTCGGTGGCCAGCTCGGCGCGGTAGAGCGCGAGGTTACGGGCGAAGTGCGGGTCCTGGAGGACCGTCGCGCGGTACGCGTGGCGCGCCGCCGTCCGCCAGTCGCCCAGCGCCGCGTGGCAGAGCGCGACCTGTGCCTCCAGCTCCGGTTCACCGAAGAAGGACATCCACTCGGGGTCGGCGTCCGAGGGGCCGCGCCCGAAGAGGTCATGTGCCTGGGCCAGGGACTGTTCGCACCCCGCGCGGTCGTCGAGCCGGGCCCACCCGGCCGCCTCCCGCAGCGCGAGCAGCGACAGCAGCCGGGGCGAGCCCAGGTGCCGGGCCGCGAGCCGGCCCGCCTGCGCGGCCCGTACCGCCTCCCGGTACCGGCCGGAGTCCCTGGCCAGGAACGACATGTTGGAGAAGGCGTGCGCCTCCAGCCCCGGATCGCCCGCGACCCGCGCGGTGGCCAGCGCCTCCGCGTAGTACGAGCGGGCGTCGTCGTACCGCCCCGAGTCATGGGCCAGCCAGCCCACCGAGACCGCCAGCTCGCCCGCGCCCGAGTGCAGCCGGTCGGCGGTGGCCTGACGGGTGGCCGTACCCGCGTCGAGCAGCGCGTACGCGGCGCGCAGCGGTTCGGCGGCGCGTCTGTAGAGGCCGTCGGCGCCGTGCCGGTCGTCGAGCAGTCTGATCCGCCGTACGGCGTCCTCGACGGCCAGCACCTCCGCGTCGCCGACCCGCCGGGGGGAGGGGATGACCGGGAAGGCGGACGGGATGGGCGGCCGGGGGGAAGCGGCCGCGGCGGGCGTACCGCCGAGGCCGAGGGTGGCGGCCATCATGGTGGCGGAGCCGCCTGTCATGAACGCGCGACGCAGCACGTCGCTCTCCTCGCTGGTTTCGCTGTGGTGGTTCGTGGGGGGGAACGCCGGGGTCGGAGCGGTGACCCGCGCCGCTCTGCCGCGTACGTCCTCACGCGCGGAGAAGCCCAGGTCCTGGAGGGTCTGCCCGGGGAACATGTGGAGGAAGACCCGTTCGTACGCGTAGTTGGGGCAGCGGATCTCGCCCGCCTCCACGCGGCCGATGTACCGTGCGTCGCAGGCGACCTGCTCGCCGATCTCCCGTGCGGCCCTGCGTACGGCGGCGGCGAACTCCCCCGGCGAGCGCTGTGCGCGCAGTCGGCGGAAGGCGAGGTTGGGAACTGCCCGAGACGACGCCATGGCCGAGCCCTCTCCTGGTACAGCGGTGTGGTGCCGCGGGCCCGCCCGGGGGATCGCGATCCGAGCAGGTGGGTGACCCGCACCGGTTGTTCCGGCGGATCAAGAACGTACCGTCTGCGACGGAAGCGATACACAGGGTTTGCCTACAAATCGGATTTCTCGCCCGCGATCCGCCATGAAATGCCATCCTTTGCGGCGGCGTGCCGCCGTAGCCGTTGACGCCGTGCCGCGTTGAACCCCCCGAGGAACGGTCTTCCCCCGAGGTGTTCCCCTGATGGAGCTGGAGGTCGGTATGGAGTTCGACGCGCATCCCGTTGACGCCGGGCAACCGTGCGATCTGGTGACGGTTCCGGCCCGGCAGGGGCTCGAAGCCGTCGACATCCTGCGGCGCGGAGCCACCCCGGCGGTGGGGCCCGTGCTCCACGACGGACCCTGCGACACCCTCGGCTTCCTGGTGCCGCCGGGCACCGCCGCCGAGTGGGACATGCCGGGCAGCGCCTGTACGCAGACCAACGGCAGGGGCCTGCGCATCCCCGTCGACGCCCCCCCGGTCACCGGTACGGGCTGGCTGCTCCCGCCCGACACCACGGGACCGGTCACGGACCCGGCGGTGCTCCGCGAGGCGCTCGACGAGGCCGCCCGGCTGATCGAGGCCGCGGACCGCTGCCACTGACGCCTCCGTCCGTACGCCCGCTCCCGCCACCCGACACAATGGACGGGTGGCAAAGAACCGGCGCCGTGCGCGTGACCAGGACGAATCCGTCGTCGAGACCGTCGACGGCGGTATCGCCGAGCTGATACCGGACCGCGAGCGCCCCCACGCCCGTACGCTGCTGCTCGACGGCGCCCCGCAGTCCCACGTCGACCTCGACGACCCCGCGCACCTGTCCTTCGCGTACCAGCGCAGGCTCGGCCACGTCATCGACCTCGTCGCCCCCGCCGGACAGCCCCTGCACGTCGTGCATCTCGGCGGCGGCGCCTTCACCCTCGCCCGCTATGTCGCGGCCACCCGCCCCCGCTCCACCCAGCAGATCGCCGAACGGGACGCGGCCCTCGTCCGGTTCGTACGCGCACACCTGCCGCTCGACCCGGGCGCGCGGATCCGGGTGCGCTCGCTGGACGCCCGTGCCGGGCTCGCCAAGGTGCCCGACGGCTGGGCCGATCTGGTCATCGCCGACGTGTTCGACGGCGCCCGCACCCCGGCGCATCTGACCAGCGCCGAGTTCCTCACCGACGTACGCAGGGCGCTGCGCCCCGACGGCTGCTACGCCGCCAACCTCACGGACGGCCCGCCGCTCGCCTATCTGCGCGGCCAGATCTCCACCGCCGCCACGGTCTTCGCCCACCTCGCGCTCGCCGCCGACCCGGCCGTCCTGCGCGGACGGCTCTTCGGGAACGCCGTACTCCTCGCCTCCGCCCGCGAGCTGCCCGTCGCCGGGCTGACCCGCCGGATCGCGGGCGACCCGCACCCGGGGCGGGTCGAGCACGGGCGGGCGCTGACCGACTTCACCGGGGGCGCCGCCGTGGTGACGGACGCGAGCGCCAAGGCGTCACCCGCGCCCCCGGCCGGTGCGTTCAAGAACTGAACACCGGCGTCCGCGTCCCCCGGATGGCGTACGGTGCCGCCCATGCCCAGTGTGCTCGTGGTCGAGGACGACCAGTTCGTACGCTCCGCCCTCATCAGACACCTGAGCGGGGCCTCCCACACCGTACGGAGCGCGGGCACCGCCCTGGAGGCGCTGCGCGAAGTGGCCGGTTTCCGCTTCGACGTGGTCGTCCTCGACCTCGGGCTGCCCGATCTCGACGGGGCGCAGACGCTGCGGATGCTGCGCCGTATCACCGATGTACCGGTGATCATCGCCACCGAACGGGACGACGAGGCGGCGATCGTCCAACTGCTCAACGACGGCGCCGACGACTACCTCGTCAAGCCGTTCTCCGTCGAGCACCTCTCCGCCAGGATGGCCGCCGTCCTGCGCCGGTCGCGCTCCGCCGACGGCGCCGCCGCGCCGCCGCGCGTCCTGCGGGCCGGCGGACTCACCGTCGACCCGATCCGAAGACAGGCCGAACTCGACGGCAGGCCGCTGGAGCTGACCCGGCGCGAGTTCGACCTGCTGGCCTTCCTCGCCGCGCGCCCCGGGATCGTCGTCCCCCGGATGGAGCTGCTCGCCCGGGTGTGGCAGCAGTCGTACGGCGACAAGCGGACCGTCGACGTCCATCTGTCCTGGCTGCGCAGGAAGCTCGGCGAGAGCGCGGCCCGGCCGCGCTATCTGCACACCCTGCGGGGCGTCGGGGTGAAGCTGGAACCGCCGGGCCGGGACAGGACCCGTCCCGGCCCGCTCCGCCCCGGGCCCTGACCGGCCCTCACGCGCCGTCGGGCTCCCAGCCGGGCACCGGGGGCAGCGTGCCCGTGGCCGCCAGCCTCGCGTACCAGCGGGCGCTGGACTTGGGGGTACGGCGCTGGGTCTCGTAGTCGACGTGGATCGCGCCGAAGCGCTTGCCGTACCCGTACGCCCACTCGAAGTTGTCCAGCAGCGACCAGAGGAAGTAGCCGCGCACATCGGCGCCGTCGCCGATCGCGCGCCGGACCGCCGACAGGTGGCCGTGCAGATAGCGGATCCGGTCCGGGTCGTGGACCGTGCCGTCGGCGCCCGGCTTGTCGGGGTAGGCGGCGCCGTTCTCGGTGACCATGAGGGGCAGCCCCGGAGCCTCGCGCGCATAGCGCGTCAGCAGGTCGTACAGCCCGCTCGGATCCACCGACCAGCCCATCTCGGTCTGCTCGCCGGGCGGCTGGTGGAAGGCGATGGCCTCGGCGCCCGGCCAGGGCGAGTGATCGCTCGCGCCATGGCCGCCGTTGGCGCCCGCCGCCGGCGCCGCGGTCGCCGAGACCACCGTGGGCTGGTAGTAGTTGATGCCCAGCGAGTCCAGCGGCTGCCTGCTCACCGCCTCGTCCCCGTCGTGGACGAAGGACCAGTCCGTGAGCCGCGCGGTGTCCGCGAACAGGTCCTCGGGATAGCCGCCGCCCAGCATCGGACCGCTGAAGATCCGGTTGGCGAGGGCGTCGATCCGCCGCCGCGCGTTCAGGTCCTGCGGCGACCGCGTCAGCGGCCTTACGCACGACGGGTTGAGGCTCACCGACACCTGTCCGCGCGCCGGGAGCACCGAACGCAGCGCCTGGGCGGCCAGCCCGTGGCCGAGGTTGAGGTGGTGCGCGGCCCGCAGGGCGGCCACCGGATCCGTACGGCCCGGGGCATGGACCCCGGAGGCGTACCCGAGGAACGCGCTGCACCAGGGCTCGTTGAGCGTCGTCCAGCGCACCACCCGGTCGCCCAGCGCCTCCCCGACGGTCCGCGCGTACTCCGCGAACCGGTACGCCGTCTCGCGCGCCGGCCAGCCGCCCGCCGCCTCCAGCTCCTGCGGCAGGTCCCAGTGGTACAGCGTCAGGACGGGCTCGATGCCGTGGTCGAGCAGATCGTCGACCAGCCCCCGGTAGAAGTCCAGCCCGCGCTGGACGGCGGGCCCGCGCCCGGTGGGCTGCACCCGCGACCACGAGACCGAGAAACGGTACGCGTTGACCTTGAGGTCCGCCATCAGCCGGACGTCCTCGGCCCTGCGGTGGAAGTGGTCCACGGCCACGTCGCCGGTCTCGCCCCGCGCGGTCTTGCCGGGGGTATGGCTGAACGTGTCCCAGATGGAGGGCGTACGGCCGTTCTCCTGTGGCGCGCCCTCTATCTGGTAGGCGGCCGTGGCGGTGCCCCACAGGAAGCCCGGAGGAAAGGTTTCGGACATGATGCAGCTCCCAATGACCGTAGGGATGGGGGGTGAGGTACGAACAGGCCCGGGGACGGCGGGACTTCTCGGACACCGGGGCGCTCGCACACGGGTCCGCGCCCGGTGCCGGGACCGGGCGCGAACCCGGCCCCGGCACGAGAAGGTCAGCCCTTGACGGCGCCCTGCATGATGCCGCCGACGATGTGCTTGCCGAAGATCACGAAGGCGATCAGCAGCGGCAGCGTGCCCAGCAGCGCGCCGGCCATGATCACCGACTGGTCGGGGATGTAGCCGCGGCCGAGCCCGGTCAGCGCCACCTGCACGGTGGGGCTGCCGTTCTGGGTCAGCGCGATGATGGGCCAGAAGAAGTCGTTCCAGGCCATCACGAAGGTGAGCATCCCCAGCACGGCCATCGCGGGCCGCGCGGCGGGGAAGACGACATGCCACACGACACGCCAGCTGCTCGCGCCGTCCATCCTGGCCGCCTCGACCAGCTCGATGGGCAGCGCCCCGGTCAGATACTGCCGCATGAAGAACACCCCGAAGGCGCTGACCAGGGTCGGCAGGATCACGGACTGGAGCTGGTCGGTCCAGGACAGCTCGGCGATCAGCATGTAGAGCGGTACGACACTGAGCTGCGGCGGCACCATCATCGTGCCGATCACCATCAGCAGCAGCAGGTTCTGGAACCGGAAGCGCAGTTTGGCGAAGGCGAATCCGGCCAGCGTCGAGAAGAGCACCGTGCCCGTGGCGATGGATCCGGCCACGAGGGTGGTGTTGAACAGGGCGGTGCCCATGTTGGCGTCGGTCCAGGCGATCTCCAGGTTCTTGAAGAGGTTCCCGCCGAACCAGAACGGCGGGGGCGTCTGCGCGAGCCGGGTGTTGTTGCGGGACGCCGCGATGGCCGTCCACACCAGCGGGAACAGCGAACCGAGGGCGAAGAGGGTCAGCACGGCGTAGGTGAGCTTCCCGGCGTGCAGCTGCCGGCCCGCGCCGCGCCTGCCGGACACCGGCGCCGTGGCCGGGGCCGAGGGGTCCTTCGGCGGCCGGGGCGCGGTGCGGGTCTGCGAAGTCGTCGACATGTCTCTCCCCACCAGCCTTACGAACTCTTGCGCAGACGACGGGCGATGAGCCAGTTCACCGCGCCGATGAGCAGCAGGATCAGGAACATCGTCCAGGCGATGGCCGAGGCCCGGCCCAGATGCAGATTGACCCAGCCCTGTTCGTACAGATAGAGCCCGAGCGTCTGGAACTGGTGGTCGGATCCGCCGTTCGCGCCCCCGGCGCCGTTGAACAGCAGCGGCTCCCCGAAGAGCTGGGTCGCCCCTATCGTCGAGACCACGATGGTGAACAGGATGGTCGGCCGCAGCGACGGCACGGTCACATGGAGGAACTGCTGCCAGCGCGAGGCCCCGTCCAGCGCCGCCGACTCGTACAGATCGTCGGGGATCGACTGCATCGCCGCCAGATAGATCAGCGCGTTGTAGCCGGTCCACCGCCAGATGACGATGGTGGAGACCGCGAACTGCGAGGTCCAGGTGCCGTTCTGCCAGTCGACGCCGTCGAAACCGACGACCCCCAGCGCCCAGTTGATCATCCCGTAGTCCCGGCCGAAGAGCAGCACGAAGACGAGCGTCGCGGCGGCCACCGAGGTGGCGTACGGAGTGAGCACGGCGACCCGGAAGAACATCGAGCCGCGCAGCCGGTAGTTGAGCAGATGCGCGATCCCCAGTGCCATCAGCAGCTGCGGAACGGTGGAGAGCACCCCGATGGTGAGCGTGTTCCGCAGCGCGTTCCAGAAGAACTCGTCACCCAGCAGCCGCGAGAAGTTCCGCAGCCCCACCCACTCCATGTCGTTGGGCGCGGTCAGCTCCACCCGGTGCAGCGCCGCCCAGCCGGTGTAGAGGAGCGGGAAGAGCCCGAAGGCCAGGAAGAAGACGAAGAACGGAGCGATGAAGGCGTACGGGCTCCACCGGACGTCCCGGCGGTACCGGCGGCTGCGCCGCTCCCGGCGCCGCTCCTCGGCGGCCTCCCGGGCCGGGGCCGCGCCCTCCTGCTCGGTGGGCGCGGCGGGTGCGGCGGATGTGTCGGCGGACATCGGTCACTGGTCCAGCGCGTTGTCGATCGCCTTCACGGCGGCGTTCCAGCCGTCCTTGGAGGACTTGCCCTTCTGGTCGACCTGGAGCATCCCGACGTCGGCCAGGTTCTGGGCGATGATGTTGTCCTTCGGGCCCAGGATCTGGAGCGGGATGCCCTCGGCGGCCTTCGTGAAGAGCTGTCCGATCGGCGCGTTGTCGAAGTACGCGTGCTTGGCGTCCGCCACCGCGGGCAGGGCGTAGGCGGCCTTCGCGCTCGGGAAGCTGCCGCGCTTCTCGAAGAGGGTGGCCTGCTGTTCGGGGGCGGTCAGCCAGGCGGCGAGCTTGGCGGCCTCCGCCTTGTTCCTGCCGACCTCGGGCACGGTCAGGAACGCGCCGCCCCAGCTGCTGGGCCTGGGGGCCTCCGCCATGTCCCACTTGCCCTTGCCGGTGGCGCCGGCCTTGTCCTGGATGTAACCGAGCATCCAGGGCGGGCAGGAGATGGTGGCGAAGGCGCTGTTGGCGAACGCCTGGTCCCAGGCGGGCGTGAACTGCTGGAGCTTGGCGGTCAGCCCCTCCTCGGCGAAGGCGGCGGCGATGTCCCAGCCCTCCTTCACGGCGGGGCTGGTCTTGTAGACGATCTTTCCGTCCTTGTCGTAGAACCGCTCCGCGCTGCTCCCGTTGACGACGGCCATCACCCCGCTCGCCGAGTCGACGAAGGCGGCGCCCTTGGGCGCCTTGGCCTTGAACGCCTTCCCTGCCTCCAGGTACTTCCGCCAGTCGCCCGCCCACAGCGCGCTGACCGCCGCGCGGTCGGTGGGCAGCCCCGCCTTGGCGAAGAGGTCCTTGCGGTAGCAGATGCCGGTGGGGCCGATGTCGGTGCCGAGGCCGATGGTCTTCCCCGCCTGGTTGGTCGCCTGCGCCCACTTCCAGTCGAGGAAGTTGTCCTTCCGCACGCCGTCGGCCTTGCCGAGATCCATCAGCTTGTCCGCCTGGGTGGTGGTGATCTCGGTGATGTTGGCGACCTCGACGCCCTGGATGTCGGAGAGCCCGCTGCCGGTACCCAGATGGGTGAGGAGCGGCGGATAGTAGTTGTCGTTGCGCTGGATCGTGGTCTGTTCGATCTTGATGTCGGGGTGGAGCTTCATGTACTGCTCGTAGAGCCCGGCCTCCTCGTAGCCGAAGGCGCCGAAGAGCCCCAGGGTGAGCGTGGTCGTCGTCTTCCCGCCACCGCCCCCGGCCGCGCTGGTCGTCGCCTTGCCGACGGGCTCGTCCCCACTGTCCTCGGAGCAGCCGCCCAGTGCTCCGGCGCCGAGGGCGACGACGGCCGCGAGGACCACCGCCCGGCGGGACGAACGAATACGTGTACGCATGACGTCCTCCTAGTTGCACCGACGTGCCGGGCCTCCGGCCAACTGCTGTGCCGCCCGCGGGGGGTCGTGAGGGGGGTCCGGCGCGGTCGGGCAACGTGCGGGGCATGAATGGGTCGGGTACGGTGGGAGCGCTCCCATGTGTGATGTGTTGAAGGGTCGCCCGTCCCCGTAGGGGTGTCAAGGGACCTGGCTGGACTCGAACGGATTCGTTTGCCGGAGGCGGAAATGGCATCTCGGGGAGTGCGTGGGTATGGCGGGCGGCGCGGCGGGCGGCTGCCCACGCTCGAAGAGGTGGCCGCGCGGGCCGGGGTCGGCCGCGGCACGGTCTCCCGGGTGATCAACGGCTCGCCCCGGGTCAGCGAGCAGACCAGGGCCGCCGTCGAGCGGGCCGTCGTGGAGCTGGGGTACGTCCCGAACAGGGCGGCCCGCGCCCTCGCCGCCAACCGCGCGGACGCCATCGCCCTGGTGGTGCCCGAGCCCGAGGAGCGGTTCTTCGCCGAGCCGTACTTCTCGGGGATCGTCAGCGGCGTCGGCGAGGCCCTCGCGGACACCGGTATGCAGCTGCTGCTGACCTTCGCGGGCGGCCCCCGGGAGCGCCGCCGCCTCGCCCAGTACCTCGCCGCGCACCGGGCGGACGGCGCGCTGCTGGTCTCCGTACGCGCCGATGACCCGCTGCCCGAGCTGCTGACCCGGACCGGCCTCCCGACGGTCATCAGCGGCCCCCGTTCGGCGTCCGAGCCGCTGCCCTCGGTCGACTCCGACAACACCGCGGGGGCCGGGGCGGCCGTCGCCCATCTGCTCTCCCGGGGCCGCCGCTCCATCGCGACCATCACGGGCCGGCCGGAGGTGTACGGAGCCGCCTGCCGCCTCGACGGCTACCACCGGGCCCTCGCGGCGGCGGGCCACGCCCCCGACCCCGGGCTGGTCGCCGTCGGGGACTTCACCGAGGACGGCGGCCGGCGCGCCATGGCCGAGCTGCTGGCCCGCCGCCCGGGGCTGGACGCGGTCTTCGCCGCCTCCGACGTGATGGCCGCGGGCGCCCGTCAGACCCTCCGGGCGGCCGGGCGCCGTATCCCGGACGATGTGGCGCTCGTCGGCTTCGACGACTCCGCGGTGGCCCGCCATATGGACCCGCCGCTGACCAGCGTCCGGCAGCCCATCGAGGAGATGGGCCGCGCGATGGCCGGGCTGGTGCTGTCCCGCATCACGGCGGGCGGCTCCGCCCTGCCCGTACCGGAGCGGATCGTCCTGCCCACCGAGCTGGTGGTGCGGGACTCGTCCTGAATCCCGCGGGCGGGGCGGGGGCGAGGCACACGAAAGAGGCCGCCCACTCGCTCGCGCGAATGAACGGCCTCTTCGAAGAGGGTGAGTAACGGGACTTGAACCCGCGACATCCTGGACCACAACCAGGTGCTCTACCAGCTGAGCTATACCCACCATGCCCGGCTCGGTCTTTTCTGACCGGCCGAGAAAAAGTGTACAGGGTCTGCGAGGGTGCTCGCACCAGCCTTTGAACGAGGGCCGGACCAGGGTCGGAACCCTGGCTCAGCCCCCGCGCAGCACGTGCTTCGCGGCGATCTGCTTGGCCGTGTCCGAGTCCGGACCCGGCTGCGGCACGAAGACCGCCTCCCGGTAGTAACGCAGCTCCGCGATGGATTCGCGGATGTCCGCGAGCGCGCGGTGGTTGCCGCTCTTCTCCGGGCTGTTGAAGTAGGCCCGCGGGTACCAGCGGCGGGCCAGTTCCTTGACCGAGGAGACGTCGACGATGCGGTAGTGGAGATAGCTCTCCAGCGTCCCCATGTCGCGCAGCAGGAAGCCGCGGTCGGTGCCGACCGTGTTCCCGCACAGCGGTGCCTTGCCGGGCTCCTTCACATGCTCGCGTACGTACGCCAGGACCTGCTCCTCGGCGGCCGCGAGCGTGGTGCCGCCCGCCAGCTCGTCGAGGAGTCCCGAGGCGGTGTGCATCTGCCGCACCACCTCGGGCATGGTCTCCAGCGCCGCGTCCGGCGGGCGGATCACGATGTCCACCCCTTCACCGAGCACGTTCAGTTCCGAGTCGGTGACCAGCGCGGCCACCTCGATGAGTGCGTCGTCCGTCAGCGAGAGCCCGGTCATCTCGCAGTCGATCCACACCATTCGATCGTTCATACGGACTACCCTACGGGGCGCTCCGCTGACCGGGCAGACTCGGACGTCCCGAACCTGTCGCGTACATGTCGGAACCGGATTTCAGGTGGTCCGGAACCGGTCCCGGACCGTGCCCCGGCCCGCCCGCCGATCTCCTGGAGTGCGGCGATGCCTGCGAGGGCCCGACCGACTCCATGACCCCCTGTGGCATCGGCTCGCCCTGGGGCCGTCTGGCCCGGTAGGCGGACCGGTAGGCCGCGGGGGAGGAGCCCAGCTGACGCCGGAAGTGCCCGCGCAGCGCCACCGGTGAGCGGAAGCCGCAGCGTCCGGCGACCTCGTCGACCGAGTAGTCGGAGGTCTCCAGCAGCCGCTGTGCCTGAAGCACCCGCTGGGTGATCAGCCACTGGAGCGGCGCGCTCCCGGTCAGCGACCGGAACCGCCGGTCGAAGGTCCGGCGGCTCATGTACGCGCGGGCCGCGAGCGTCTCCACGTCGAATTGCTCGTGCAGATGCTCCAGCGCCCAGGCAACGACCTCGGCGAGCGGGTCGGAGCCGATTTCCTCTGGTAAAGACCTGTCCAGATAGCGCTCCTGACCGCCGCTGCGGCGCGGCGGTACGACCAGCCTGCGGGCGAGCGCGCCCGCGGCCTCCGCGCCGTGATCGGTCCGGACTATGTGCAGGCACAGATCGATTCCGGCCGCTGTGCCTGCTGATGTGAGTACGTCGCCGTCATCGACGAACAGCTCTCTCGGATCCACGTGTACGGACGGATAGCGCTTGGCGAGCGTCGGCGCGTACATCCAGTGCGTCGTTGCCGGGCGGCCGTCCAGCAGACCGGCCGCGGCGAGTACGAACGCGCCGGTGCACAGACCGACGATCCTGGCGCCTTCCTCATGGGCACGGCGCAGCGCGTCCAGTGCCTCCGGCGGTGGCGGTGAAGTGATCGACCGCCACGCCGGTACGACCACGGTGCCGGCCCTGCTGATCGCCTCCAGGCCGTACGGCGCGGTGAGTTCGAGTCCGCCGGTGGTGCGCAGCGGACCGTCCTCCCCGCCGCAGACGAGCAGGCGGTAGCGGGGAACCCCGGCATCCTGGCGGTCGATTCCGAACACGGAGAGCGGGATGGAGCTCTCGAAGATGGGGCCGCCGCTGAAGAGCAGCACGGCGACAACTTCCCGGCGTCGACGCCCGGAAAGCTTCCGTGCCGACTCCGGTACGGCAGTGGAGTCCTGGCTCATCCTGCTAAGCCCCCCTCGGTGTTCGCGTCTCCCCGTTCTTGTCGGGCCTTTCGCTCCTGCACGATTCCCCTCGGTTTTGCACGGGTCCCCAGCCGTCGATACTCATGATCGAATCTACTGTGTCCCGTGGTGCCGGCGTGACAAGTTCCCCAACCGGCGCTATGTCGACAAGGCAACTTGGCGCGAAGCATTCGATCACGAAGCGTTCCACTCGGGAGCCGAGAGTGGAAGTGGGCCTCACGCGCATGGCCCGTCCCCGTAGGGTGCGATCGACCGTAACGGTCCTTTCTTCCCTGCTGGCAAGGGGGTTGGCAGGCCATTTCACCAAAGGTTCTGCTGAAGTGCGAAGTTGGCTGAAAAGTGATGGGTGTGTCTACGGGATGCGCTCAGTGTCCCGGCGCACTTCTCTCGCCAGTACGCGAGCCCCGGCGCGCCCCCCGGACGGGTGGTCCGGCGATTCGGGTTTGGCGACTTCTGGACGGTCCGACGGGTGGTGCGGTGGGGGTGCGGACGGCTCGCCCCGGCGGACCGCGCGCGCCGGGTCCCCCGTACGCGCCCCTCACGGCCCCCTGGAGGGCCGGCGGTGCGCCGGGCGGGGGCGGAGGGCACCGGAGGGCGTCGGCGAGGCTGGGAGCGGTCGGAGATACGGGCACGGAGGGGCTCCCGGGGGGTCGTGGGTGACCGATGGCCAACGAGGGGGACGGGCGCGCGGTCACCGCGCGCCGACGGCTGTAGTGGCCATCCGGCGTTGCGATCCTGGGCGGCCTCGTGCATGCTCCCTGGAACACCGGGTGTGGGACGCCCGGCTCTGGGCATGAGAGGAGTGTCGCCGTACCCTTTGGGGTACGGGGTTGGGAAGATGATTCCCGGACACAGGTTCCCCCGTGGATATAGTTCCGCCCGTCACGTCAGTCGTTGTTCCCTCCCAAGAGGACTTCCTTCGCCGAGACACTCATGGCCGGTCACGAAATCCCAGAACCCGCAGACCGCGAGCAGCTGACCGACTCCGTGTCGGACCTGCAAGCGGCGGAACAGACGCGCGCTTCGTGCGACCCCGCCTTCCGGCATGGAGTAGTCGTCGGCTTCGACGGCTCGATGTCCAGTGAGCGGGCGCTCGCGTATGCCATCGGCATGGCCCGGCGCCTCGGCTCCGGCCTGATCATCGTCCATGTCGCCAACCGCCTTCCGACCACGGTCTGGGCGGGGTGCGAACCCCCGGTCTTCGTCGACGTGCCGGACCACCGCACCGAGGTGCTCGGCCTGGAGCTGGCCTGTGCGGACTATCTCGCCGAGGTGCCGTGGATCCTGGTCGAGCGCGGTGGTGATATCTGTCACGAGCTGGAGGAGGTCGGCCAGGAGTACTCGGCGGACGCGATCGTCGTCGGCTCCACGCACGGCATCGTCGGGCGGATCTTCGGCTCGGTCGCGGGACGGCTCGCGCGCCGCGCGCAGCGCCCCGTCGTGGTGATCCCGTAAGGCCGGAAGCCCTTGCGGTTCCCGCGCGCAACCCCCGTACTCAACTCCCCTGCCCGGTGTCGGCATTCGAACAAAGCGGACGGAACCCCCGCGGCCCGAAGCGCCACCCCGGCTTCGTTTCTCGGCCAACTTGAGAGTCCCCGGCGCGCTGTGCGGCACGCGCCGGGGACTTCTCGTCGTACGGATACCTCCGGAGGCGCCTACTCGACCGTCACGGACTTCGCGAGGTTGCGGGGCTTGTCGATGTCCCGGCCCAGCGCCAGCGCCGTGTGGTACGCCAGCAGTTGGAGCGGGATGCCCATCAGGATCGGGTCAAGCTCGGTCTCGTTCTTCGGTACCACGATCGTGTGATCCGCCTTCTCCTGGTGCCGGTGCGCCACCGCCAGGATCGGACCGCTGCGCGCCTTGATCTCCTCCAGCGCGGCCCGGTTCTTCTCCAGCAGTTCGTCGTCGGGGACGATCGCGACGGTCGGCAGGGCGGGCTCGATCAGCGCCAGCGGCCCGTGCTTCAGCTCGGAGGCCGGATACGCCTCCGCGTGGATGTAGGAGATCTCCTTGAGCTTCAGGGATGCCTCCAGCGCCACCGGGTAGCCGCGCACCCGGCCGATGAACATCATCGACTTGGCCTGCGCGTACTGCGCGGCCAGCTTCTCGATGTCCCCCTCCGTCGCCAGGATCTCGGCGATCTGCTCGGGCAGCCTGCGCAGCCCCGCGATGATCCGCTTGCCGTCCGCGACGGACAGATCGCGGATCCGGCCCAGGTGCAGCGCCAGCAGCGCGAACGAGACCACGGTGTTGGTGAAGCACTTGGTGGAGACGACACAGACCTCCGGGCCCGCGTGTACGTACACCCCGCCGTCGGTCTCCCGGGCGATGGCCGAGCCGACGACGTTCACCACGCCGAGCACCCGCGCGCCCTTGCGCTTCAGCTCCTGGACCGCCGCCAGCACGTCGTACGTCTCGCCGGACTGGGACACCGCGATGTACAGCGTGTCGGGGTCCACGACCGGGTTGCGGTAGCGGAACTCGGAGGCCGGCTCGGCGTCCGCGGGGATCCGCGCCAGCTCCTCGATCAGCTGCGCGCCGATCATGCCCGCGTGGTACGAGGTGCCGCAGCCCAGGATCTTGATCCGGCGCACCCCGCGCGCCTCGCGGGCGTCGAGGTTGAGCCCGCCCAGGTGCACGGTGGAGAACCGGTCGTCGATCCGGCCGCGCAGCACCCGGTCCACGGCGTCGGCCTGCTCGGAGATCTCCTTGTGCATGTACGTGTCGTGGCCGCCCATGTCGTACGACTCGGCCTCCCACTCCACGGTGGTCGGCGTCGCCGAGGTGGTCGAACCCTCGGTCGTGTAGGTACGGAAGTCGTCGGCCTTGAGGGTGGCCATCTCGCCGTCGTCCAGGGTCACGACCTGGCGGGTGTGGGAGACCAGCGCCGCCACGTCGGAGGCGACGAACATCTCCTTCTCGCCGATGCCGAGGACGACCGGCGAGCCGTTGCGGGCGACGACGATGCGGTCCGGGAAGTCGGCGTGCAGGACGGCGATGCCGTAGGTGCCGTCGATCAGCTTGAGCGCCTGGCGGACCTTCTCCTCCAGCGTCGGGGCCTGGGAGCGGGCGATGAGGTGGGTCAGTACCTCGGTGTCGGTCTCGGAGAGGAAGACGACCCCGTCGGCCTCCAGCTTCACGCGCAGCTCGGAGGCGTTGTCGATGATCCCGTTGTGGACGAGGGCGACCTTGCCCTCGGGGTCCAGGTGCGGGTGCGCGTTCTCGTCGCTCGGGGCGCCGTGGGTGGCCCAGCGGGTGTGGGCGATGCCGGTGGTCCCGGCGAAGCGCTTGGGGACGCGGGCCTCCAGGTCGCGGACGCGGCCCTTGGCCTTGACCATCTTCAGCGCGGCGGCCCTGCCCGCGGCCGGCTTGCCGGTGATGACGATGCCCGCGGAGTCGTACCCCCGGTACTCCAGCCGCTGAAGCCCCTCCAGCAGCAGCGGTGCCACATCACGCCTGCCGATATACCCGACGATTCCGCACATACGTCTCTACCCCTCCTGATGAATGATGCGTGCCCGGCCCGGCCCGACTCCGGTGCCGTACTTCGGCCGTGTCCCAGCCGTACCTCGGCCGTGCCTCAGCCGTAGACGATGCGGCGCAGCTGTCGGAGCGAGAGCTCCGGGGGCGCCACCGCGCGGTGCGGCAGTTCGGCCGAGATCCGTTCGAAGATCTCCGTGTTCGTGCCGCCGCCGGACTGCATCTCGCGATGGCGGCGGCGGACGAATTCCTCGGTCGTCTCGTCGAAGTACGCCAGCACGTCGAGTACCACCCGGGCGGCCTCGCCGCGATGGAGCGCGGTGGAGCGGACCAGATGGTCAATAAGATCGTCGTACGACGAGCGGCGGTCGAGCACTCGTCGATATTGCGGGTGCGTCCGGATCTTTGCAACATTCCTGCCCGGAATCGGGCAGGAATCCCGTATATGAGGTTCGCGCAGCCCGTATAAGGCGTGTGTGGCTCTGTGAAAGGCCCGTGCGCACCCCGTGGGCGAGGTCAGAGCCGCCTGAGGACGGCCTGTTTGGCGAGGGTGAACTCCTCGGCGGTGAGCACCCCCGTCTCACGCAGCTCGCCCAGCTCCCGCAGCCGCCGCAGCAGGGTGTCGTGATCGGAGTCGGGTGCCGGGGCCGGCTCGGGGGAGGGGGCGGGCTCCGGGGCCTCGGTGAGGGCGGGGGACGACGGTACGGAGAGGGACAGCGCGTTCGGGTGCTCGATCCTGGCGACCACCGCGGCCCCCACCAACGCCATTAGCGGGTCCTTCCGGAACCCCCACAGCTCCACCGCGTGCGGGTCGTACTTCGGCGGGGTCGACACCGGCGCCCGGCCCGTCCGGAACCGCAGGAAGCCGTTCTCCAGACCGGAGCTGGGGCGCCACTCCACGCCCCGCACCTCGTCGAGGGCGAGGCTCCTGGGCCCGCCGGAGGCCTTGGCGGTCTCGGTCTTCCAGTTCCACTCCAGCTTGATCCGCTCGCCGTCGAAGGTGACGGTCCCGTCCCCCGCGCCCACGGTGATCGGCAGCGCGGGTCCCGGCAGCAGGTAGCGGTCGACGGGGCCGGTCCCCACCTGCTCCAGCAGCAGGGCGTTGCGCACCTCGTCGACGAGGTATTCGGCGACGCCCGTACGGTCGTTCTCGACGGTCAGCCGGTACGGGTCCATGGCGTCGTCCCGGCCGCCGCCCCCGGTGATCCGGAGCAGCGGGTCGGCGCCGTCGCGCAGCCGCAGCCGCAGCCGCCCGGACTTGCGCCCGGTCTCGAAGGAGATCCCCGCCAGCGCCTCCAGCGGTACGGCGATCTCGCCGAGCGTCCTGCGGAGCAGCCCGACGCCTCTGTCCTTGCCGGGCACGATACGGACCGTGTCCCCGTCGAAGGTCCACGTACCGTCCTGCTGGATGATTTCCGCCATACGACGATTCTGACGGGCTCCGAAGGGCTCTGCCAAACCTTTCGGAGCCCGCGCCGGGACCGGTGTCAGAGCCCGTCCGCGAATCGCGCGATGGGGTTCGTCAGGGTGCCGACGAGCTGGAGCGCGCCCGCCGGGTCGGCGAGGTCGACCATCTGCCTGTTGTCGCGCAGCTGGAGCCGGTTGAGGCAGGACAGCGCGAACTCCCCGGCGAACAGGTCGTACCGCGCGAATTTGTCGGCGAGCTGCGGTACGGACCCCTGGTAGCCCCTGACGCACTCGGCGACCGTCCGCCAGAAGACGTCCTCGTCGGGCAGCACCCCGTCCGTGACCAGTTCGGCGCCGAGGAAGCGCAGGAAGCAGTCGAAGACATCGGTGAAGACCGACAGGATCTTCATCTCCTCGGGCACGTCCGCGCGGATCCGCTCGACCGCCGGGTCCAGCACGGCGTGCGGGTCCAGCACCGCGATCTCCTCCGCGATGTCCTTGAAGATCGCGCGTTGTACGGTGCCGTCCTCGATGACCAGGATCACGTTCTCGCCGTGCGGCATGAAGACCAGGTCGTACGCGTAGAAGGAGTGCAGCACCGGTACGAGGTACGCGTCCAGATAGCGGCGCAGCCAGTCGGCGGGCGACCGTCCCGACTCGGCGATCAGCGCGCCCGCGAAGGAGCCGCCCGCCCGGTCGACATGGAGCAGCGACGCCATGGTGGCGAGCCGTTCCCGCCCCCGGAGCGAGGGCACGGGGCTCTCCCGCCAGAGCGCGGCCAGCATTTTCAGATACGGGGAGCCCTTGGCGGTGGCCGCCTCGTACTGCCGGTGGTGGTAGCCGATGGCCGCCCGCTCCCGGATGATCGAGAAGCGTGCCGCGCGCAGGATGGCGTCACTGTCGATCAGTCGCGCGAGCCAGTCGTTGATCGCGGGGGTGGCCTCCATGTACGCGGCCGACAGGCCGCGCATGAAGCCCATGTTGAGGACGGACAGCGCCGTTTTGACGTAGTGCCTGGCCGGGTCGCCGGTGTTGAAGAAGGTACGGATCGACTGCTGGGCCAGATAGTCGTCGTCGCCCTCGCCGAGGCAGACCAGACGGCGGTGGCCCAGCTCGCCGGCGAAGGTGACGGAGAGTTTGTTCCACCACTGCCAGGGGTGGACCGGGATCAGGAGGTACCGCTCCGGGTCGAGGCCCTGGTCACGCAGGACGGTGGCGAACCGCTCCCGGGTGGCGGGCGCCAGCTCCTCCCGTACCAGCGAGGCGTAGTCGAGTCCGGCGCCCGCGGTGAAGGTGGCGTGGTCGCGGTGGGCCGCGAGCCAGATCAGCCGGACCGGGGCGGCGGTCTCGGGGGCGTACGCGCGGTACTCGTCGACGCCGAAGCCCAGCCTGCCGTTGTTGGCGACGAAACAGGGGTGGCCCTCGGTCATCCCCGTCTCGATCTCCTGGAACCCGGCGGTGATCAGCTCCGCCGAGGTCACCGGCTTCTTGGTGAGTTTGTACGCCGTCCCGGCCAGCGTGGAGGAGATCTCCTCCAGATAGACCGGCAGGATCTCGGCGGAGAGCCCGAGCGTGTCGCGCAGTTCGATGAAGAAGTCGAGTGCGTCGAGCGGGAGTTCGGCGTCGTCCCGGTGGCGGGTGATCGAGTCGGCGGGGATCTGCCAGTGGTCGAGTGCGAACCGGCGGGCGGTGAAGCGGTACTCGGTGGACCCGTCGTCGCCGCGTACGGCATAACGTTCCCCGGCGCCTCTCCCGTCTCCGCCGAGTGGCTCGGGGGTCAGGATGCGCTCGTGGGAGAACTCCGCGAGCGCTTTCCTGATCAGCAGCCGTCCCGCCCGGTCCCATAGCGCGGGGGTCAGATGCGAGACGCCGCCGGTCACGTCGGTACGGACGGCGGGGACGGGGGAGAGGGGCGGGCGGTTCATCGGGCGACTCCTTGTGAGGCCAGGAACATCTCACGCGTACACACGCTCAGCAGGGCGTCCTTCTCCGGCTTCGCGAGTCTCTCCACGACCTGGAATCCGACGGCGTCGTTGAGCGCGTGGACGGCGGTGTTGCGGATGTCGGGTTCGACGACCACCCGTCGTACGGCGGGATCGTCGAAGAGCAGTGCCATGACCGTGGTGATCACGGCGCGGGTGAAGCCGGGCAGCCGCCGCGGCGCGTCGACCGGGGCGACGAGGAAGTGCATGCCGATGTCGCCGGGCAGGGCGTCGTACAGCCCCTTCAGCTCGACCTCCGCCGGGTCGTACCGCTCGATCAGAAAGGCGGGACGGCCCTCGTGGAGCCCGAGGAGGGCGTCGTGGTGCGCGGAGGCGGCGATGGACATGTACGCGCGCTCGACGTCCGGCAGGGTGGCGTCCCGCATCAGCCAGTAGGCGGCCTTGGGGTGGGTCACCCAGCCGTGCAGCAGCTCGGCGTCGGCGAACGGGTCGACGGCGCGGACCTCGAACCGGCCGAGGCGCTCGTCGGTACGGGCGAACAGGACGGGGGCGCTCATACGACGGTGCCTTCCGGGGCGGCGAACTCCTGGAACGCGATGGCCTTCTCGACGGGGTAGTACGCGCGGCCCAGCAGCTCGCCGATGATGTACGCGTTGCGGTAGGGGCCCATGCCCAGGTCGGGCGAGGTGATGCTGTGGGTGTGCGCCCCGGCGTTCTGGAGGAAGATCCCGCGTCCGGTGGTGTCGATGCTGTAGTTGCGGGCGACATCGAAGCGGCCCTGCCCGTCCCACCGGAGCCGGTCGCGGACCGGCTCCAGGAAGGCGGGGGTGACGTACTGGTACCCGGTGGCGAGGACGAGCCCCTCGGTGGTGAGCGAGAAGTCCTGCCCCTGCTCCTCCTGGCGCAGGCCCAGGGTGTACGTACCGCTGCCGCTGCCGCTGCCGCTGCCGCTGTCGTACGTGGCGGAGTGGAGCGCCGTGTTGGCGAGCAGCCGGGTGGGGACCGGGCCCTTGAGGTTCTTCTGGTAGAGCAGATCGAAGATGTCGTTGATCAGCTCCGAGTCGATGCCCTTGAACAGGCCCTTCTGGTCCGCCTCCAGCCGGTAGCGGGTGGCTTCCGGCAGCGCGTGGAAGTAGTCGATGTACTCCGGGGAGGTCATCTCCAGCGTGAGCTTGGTGTACTCCAGCGGGAAGAACCGAGCGGAGCGGGTGATCCAGTTGAGCCGGTAGCCGTGGACATCGATCTCGGAGAGCAGGTCGTAGTAGATCTCCGCCGCGCTCTGCCCGCTGCCGACCAGGGTGATGGAACGCTTCTTCCGCAGCTCCGCCCTGCCCTGCAGGTAGCGGGAGTTGTGCAGGAAGTCCCCGCCGAGGTCCCGGCAGCTCTCGGGGAGGTACGGCGGGGTGCCGGTACCCAGCACGAGATGGCGGGCGCGGTACGTCTCGTCGCCGGCGCGGACGACGTACAGCTCGCCCTCCTCCTCGTACGAGACGGAGGTGACCGTCCGGCCGAAGCGCACGCTGGAGAGCCGCGCGGCGGCCCAGCGGCAGTAGTCGTCGTACTCGATCCGCAGCGGATAGAAGTTCTCGCGGATGTAGAAGGAGTACAGCCGCCCCGATTCCTTCAGGTAGTTGAGGAAGGAGTACGGCGAGGTCGGGTCGGCCAGGGTGACCAGGTCGGAGAGGAACGGCGTCTGGAGGTGGGCGCCTTCGAGGAACATCCCGGAGTGCCAGGAGAAGCCGGGTTTCGACTCCAGGAAGACCCCGTCGAGTTCGTCGATCGGCTCCGTGAGGCAGGCCAGCCCCAGGTTGAAGGGGCCGAGTCCGATGCCGACGAAGTCGTACGGCTTGTCCGGATCGCGCGGAGTGCGTGGCTTGTGCGGAGTACGCGGCTCGCGCGGAGTACACGGATCGCGCGGAGTACGCGGCTCGCGGGGGTGGTCAGGACGCGTGGACAAGGGACTCTCCCAGGTACTGCTCGGCGTGGCCGGCGATCAGATCGAGGACGGCGGTGATGTCCCGCACGGTGGTCTCGGGGTTGAGCAGGGTGAACTTGAGGTACTGGCGGCCGTCGACGCTCGTCCCGGCGACCACGGCCTCGCCGGAGGCGAACAGCGCCTTGCGGGCGTGGAGATTGGCCCGGTCGATCTCGGTGGGGCGGGTGACGCGCTCGGGGAGGTAGCGGAAGACGAGCGTGGAGAGGCTGGGCTCCACGACGACGTCGTAGCGCGGATCGGCGGCGAGCACCCGCCAGCCCTCGGCGGCCAGGTCGCAGACCTCGTCGAACAGCTCGCCCACACCGTCCGCGCCCATCACCCGCAGTGTCATCCACAGTTTGAGGGCGTCGAAACGGCGGGTGGTCTGGAGCGACTTGTCGACCTGGTTGGGGATGCGCTCCTGGACGGTCCTGCGCGGGTTGAGATAGTCCGCGTGGTACGTGGCATGGCGCAGGGTGGCCCCGTCCCGTACCAGCACGGCCGAGGAACTCACCGGCTGGAAGAAGGACTTGTGGTAGTCGACGGTGACGGAGTCGGCGTGCTCGATGCCGTCGAGCAGCGAGCGGCGGGTACGGGAGGTCAGCAGCCCGCAGCCGTACGCCGCGTCGACGTGCATCCAGGTGTCGTACTGCGCGCAGAGCGCGGCGATCTCCGGCAGCGGGTCGATGGAGCCGAAGTCGGTGGTGCCCGCGGTGGCGACGACCGCCATCGGGATCAGCCCCTCGCGGCGGCAGCGCTCCAGCTCGGCGGCGAGGGCGACGGTCCGCATGCGCCGGTCGCGGTCGCAGGGGACGGAGACGACGGCCTCGGGGCCGAGCCCGAGCAGGGTGGCCGACTTCTGGACGCTGAAGTGGCTGCACGCGGAGGCGAAGACGCGCAGTTTCGCCGGCTCGGCGGTTTTGGCCTCCTCGCGGGCCAGCAGCAGGGCCTGGAGGTTGGACTGCGTACCGCCGCTGGTGAACACGCCGTCCGCGGCGGCGCCGAGACCGATCCTGCCGGTGGTCCAGTCGATCAGCTTCCGCTCGATGAGGGTGCCGCCCGCGCTCTGGTCCCAGGTGTCGAGGGAGGAGTTGACGGCGGAGAGCACTGCTTCGCCGAGGACGGCCGGGATGACGACCGGGCAGTTGAGATGGGCGAGATAGCGCGGGTGGTGGAAGTAGACGGCGTCCCGCAGATAGACGCGCTCCAACTCGTCCAGGGCGGCCGAGGCGTCCCCCAGCGGCCGGTCCAGATCGACGGCGGAGACGACCGGGGCGAGCGCGTCCGGGGTGATTCCGCTGAACGGCTTTTTGGTTGACGAGAGTTGGGCCGCGACCCGCTCGACCCCTTCGGTGACGGAGCGTCGGTAACGCTCCGCCGTCGTGTCATTGAGCAGGTGCGTACGCATCAAGGTCCTCCCGGGAGGTATGGGGGTGCGTGGGTGCGTGTGGGGGGTTGTTTGGGCGGTCGAGGGGGCGGTCGAGGGGGTGTCGCCGCGCCTCCGATGACAGGAATCAGGACGGAGGCACGGCGTAAAGTTAGGTTAGCCTAACCTAACTTCACGATTCAAGGGTGTCTCGCTGTCGCACACGCCCCTTCCGTGACGCGCGTACCGTAGATGGTTGCCGCGGGCGGGAGTTACGCGGCTCCGGCGGCGCTCTCCTCGGCCTTCACCGCGGCCTCCCGGAGCTGCTCCTCGCTCACCCCGCGCCGCCAGTAACCGACGAACGTCACGCGGCGGCGGTCGATCCGGCGCTCGCGCACCAGATGGCGGCGCAACTCCTTGACGGTCCCCGACTCCCCGGCGATCCAGGCGTACGGGCGGGTGCCGCGCGGCTCGGCCGCGCGCACGGCCTCCAGCGCGGGGGGCGCGCCCTCCTCCCGTACCAGCCAGGTGATCCTGGCGTCGGCGGCGGTGCGCAGCGGCTGCCGGTCCCCGCCGCGCGGGACCTCAAGCCAGACGTCGGCCCTCAGTTGGGCGGGCAGCCACTCCAGGATCGCGGACGCGGCGGGCAGCGCCGTCTCGTCGGCCCAGATCAGTACGGAGTCGGCGTCGGCCGGCGGCCGGAAGCGCACCGCCGTGTTCTCCGCGACGGCGGGCCCCAGGACCAGCACCCGGTCCCCGGTCCCGGCCCGGCCCGCCCAGCGGCAGGCCGGGCCGCCGTCCTCGTGCAGCGCGAAATCGATATCGACCTCGTCGGGGTCGCGGCGCTGCGCGCGCAGGGTGTACGAACGCATCACGGCCCGTACGTCCTCGGGCAGCGCCCGCCAGGCGGCCCACCAGTTGTCGCCCTCCTCGACGGGGACGACGGGCGCGGGCCGGCCCGGATGTGGCAGGAAGAGCGAGAGGCTCTGGTCGCGGCCGCCCGAGGCGAACCGGGCGAGATCCTCGCCCCCGAAGGTGATCCGGACCATGGACGGGCCGAGCCGCCGCGTCCGTACGACCTGGAGGGAGAAGAAGCGGAACGGGGCGGTCTCAGCCGTGTCCATGGGTGGGTCGACCTTCTTCGCGGGTTCGTCGGCCGGTGGCGGGGGTGGCCGATGGTCGGTGCCGGATCGTCGGGGATCGGGGATCGGGGATCGGGGATCGGGATCAGGGATCAGGGCGCGCGGTGCACGAGAGGGGCGCACCGAAAGTAGGTTAGCCTAACCTAATCAATTGGCCCAGGGGGCTCCGCCGCCGTCTTCCGTAGGGCACCGGGACACGCCAAGGGGCAGAGCGCCCGCGCGCCCTGCCCCTTGGCGTACCGGCTCGGTACGGCCTCCGTGCTGCTCCCGCTCCCGCGGCCGTATGCGCGGCCGTTCTCAGCCCGACATGCCCAACTCCCGCGCGATCAGCATCCGCTGGACCTCGCTGGTGCCCTCGCCGATCTCCAGGATCTTGGAGTCGCGCCACATCCTGGCCACCGGATACTCGTTCATGAACCCGTAGCCGCCATGGATCTGGGTGGCCTCGCGGGCGTTGTCGACGGCGACCGTCGAGGAGTACAGCTTCGCGATGGCCGCCTCCTTCTTGAACGGCTCGCCGTGGACGAGCCGGGAGGCCGCGTCCCGCCAGCCGACCCGCGCCATGTGCGCGCGGGTCTCCATGTCGGCGATCTTGAACTGGATGGCCTGGTTGGCACCGATCGGCCGGCCGAACGCGTGGCGCTCCTTGGCGTACGTCACCGACTCGTCCACACACCCCTGGGCCAGCCCGGTCGCCAGCGCGGAGATCGCGATCCGGCCCTCGTCGAGGATCCGCAGGAACTGCGCGTATCCCCGGCCCTCCTCGCCCAGCAGATTCCCCACCGGGACCCGCACATCGGAGAAGGACAGCTCGCGGGTGTCCGACGCGTTCCACCCGACCTTGGAGTACGGCGCCGCCACGGTGAAGCCGGGGGTGCCGGACGGGACGATGATCGCGGAGATCTCGGGACGGCCGCCGGAGGGGTCGGAGTCCGGACCGGGCTTGCGGCCGGTGACGGCGGTGACCGTGACCAGACCGGTGATGTCGGTCCCGGAGTTGGTGATGAAGCACTTGCTGCCGTTGATCACCCACTCGTCCCCGTCCCGCACGGCCGTGGTGCGGGTCCCGCCCGCGTCCGACCCGCAGTCCGGCTCGGTCAGCCCGAACGCGCCGAGCAGCTCGCCCGAGCAGAGCCGGGGGAGCCACTCGCGCTTCTGCTCCTCCGTACCGAAGCGGTAGATCGGCATGGCGCCCAGGGAGACCCCGGCCTCCAGGGTGATCGCCACCGAGGAGTCGACGCGGGCCAGCTCTTCGAGGGCGATCCCGAGCGCGAGGTAGTCGCCGCCCATGCCGCCGTACTCCTCCGGGAACGGCAGCCCGAACAGGCCCATTCGGCCCATCTCGCGGACGATCTCGTACGGGAACTCGTGCCGCTCGTACAGGTCGCCGATCTTGGGCGCGATGACGTCATGGGCGAAGGCCTCGACGGTGCGGCGCAGTTCTTCGTGTTCGGCGGAGAGCCGGTGGTCCAGGGACATCGGGGGAGTCACTCCTTGTGGGACGGTGCCTGACTCGGCGACAGCGCACGGACGGTACGGGAAGGGCTGGGGCGGCCCAGCCGTTCGGCCAGCCAGACGCTGGTGGCGGTGAGCCGGCCGAGGTCGACGCCGGTTTCCACACCGAGGCCGTCGAGCATCCACACGAGGTCTTCGGTGGCGAGATTTCCGGTGGCGCTCTTCGCGAACGGGCAGCCGCCGAGGCCCCCGGCGGAGGCGTCCACGGTGGTCACTCCGTGCTGGAGCGCGGCCAGGGTGTTGGAGAGCGCCTGGCCGTAGGTGTCGTGGAAGTGCACGCCGAGGACGTCCGTCGGTACGCCTTCCGCGTTCAACTCGGTGAGGAGGGCGCGCACATGGCCGGGGGTGGCGGTCCCGATCGTGTCCCCGAGGCTCAGCTCGTCGCAGCCCAGCTCCCTGAGTGCCTTGGCCACCCGGACCACTTGGCGGATGGGGACCGCGCCTTCCCACGGGTCGCCGAAGCACATGGAGAGATAGCCCCGGACATGGACCTTCCGCTCACGGGCCGCCGTGACGACCGGCTCGAACATGGCGAGCGACTCGTCCACGGTCCGGTTCAGATTGGCCTTGGCGAACGACTCCGTGACGCTGGCGAACACCGCGATCCGCCGGGCCCCGAGGGAGAGGGCACGCTCCAGCCCCCGCGTGTTCGGTACGAGGACGGGCAGCTCCGCGTCCAGGTCGGCGAGCAGCGGGAAGAGCCGCTCCGCGTCCGCGAGTTGCGGCACCCACTCGGGGCGTACGAAGCTGGTCGCCTCCACCGTCCGCAGCCCCGCGTCCACCAACCGGTGGATGAACTCCGCCTTGACCTCGGTCGGTACGACCGCTTTCTCGTTCTGGAGCCCGTCGCGCGCGCCCACCTCATGGACCCGGACCCGGGACGGCAGCCCGGGTGAGGGGACGGTCATGGGCAGTCCTGCGGTCATGATTCCTCCCGTGCGATGTCGCCGGTCGGGGTGACGGCGGTCGTGATGTCGCCGGTCGGGGTGACGGCGGTCGTGATGTCGGCGGCCGGGGTGACGGCGGTCGTGATGTCGGCGGCCGGGGTGACGACGGCCAGCACCTGGTCCATGGTGACCGTGGAACCGGGGGTGACGTCCAGCTCGGTGACGGTGCCGTCGTGCGGTGCGGAGAGGACGTGCTCCATCTTCATCGCCTCGACGACCAGCAGACTCTGCCCGGCGACGACCTCGTCCCCGACCGCCACCTTGACGACTGTCACGGTCCCGGGCATCGGCGCGGTCAGCGCGTCCGCGCCCCCGGCCCCGGCGGCCCCGCGCAGGGCGGCCTCGACGGGGTCGAAGTCCTGGACGTGCCAGCTGTCCCCGTCCCTGCCGAGCCAGGCCCCGGCCCGGTGGAAGGTGTGGGTGACCCCGCCGTACTCCACGCTCAGCCGGCCGCCCCCGGTGGACAGGACGCGGGCGGCGACCGGCGCATCGTCCGTGCCCGACCTGTCCGTGCCCGGCCCGTCCGTGCCCGACCTGTCCGTGCCCGACCTGTCCGTGCCCGACCTGTCCGTGCCCGGCCCGTCCGTGCCCGGCCCGTCCGTGCCCTCCCCGAGCCGGACCGTCGCGGCCGATACGGCGCCGCGCACCCGGACGGCCACCGGCTCCTGCCCGGACACCCGCAGATGGTGCACGGTCCAGGCGGGCTCACCGCCGAGCCGCCAGCCACTGGGCACCGAGAAGGGATCGGTCCAGCCGCCCCCGACCTCGCCCCCGTCCGTGCCGGAAGCCGCCGCGCCCACGCCCGACGCCCCGGGCGCCCCGGGCACCTCCGCCCCCGGCCCGCCGTGGCGCAGCAGCGCCGCCGTCGCGTACACCTCGGGCGGCACGGTGCCCTCCACCAGGCCCGCCGCCTCGCGCTCGACCAGGCCCGTGTCCAGGTCGCCCGCGACCACCGCCGGGTGGGCCAGCAGCCGGCGCAGGAAGCCCGCGTTCGTCGGGACGCCGAGGGTGACCGTCTCCGCCAGGGCGGCGCGGAGTCTGCGCAGTGCCGTGGCGCGGTCCGGGCCGTGGGCGATGACCTTGGCGAGCATCGGGTCGTAGGCGGAACCGACCTCCGTGCCCTCGGCGAGGCCCGAGTCCGTCCGTACTCCCTCGGCGTCCGGCTCGCGCAACGCCAGCACCGTCCCCCCGGAGGGCAGGAAGCCCTGGGAGCCCTCCGCGCCGGTCACCGTCTCGGCGCAGATACGTGCCTCCACCGCATGGCCGGTGAGGGCGATATCGGTCTGGGCGAAGGGGAGCTCCTCCCCGGCGGCGACCCGGAGTTGCCACTCCACCAGGTCCAGTCCGGTGACCAGCTCCGTGACGGGGTGCTCGACCTGGAGACGGGTGTTCATCTCCATGAAGTAGTACGACGCGGGGTCGCGGCCGGGGACGATGAACTCGACCGTCCCCGCGCCCGCGTACCCGCAGGAGCGCGCGGCCTGCACCGCGGCCTCGCCCATCGCCGCACGGGTCGCTTCGTCGAGCAGGACGGAGGGCGCCTCCTCGATGATCTTCTGGTGGCGGCGCTGGAGCGAGCACTCGCGCTCGCCCAGATGCACCACGTTCCCGTGGGCGTCCGCCAGGACCTGGATCTCGATATGGCGTGGGCGGTCCACCCAGCGCTCCACGAGCAGGGTGTCGTCCCCGAAGGAGGAGCGCGCCTCGCGGCGGGCCGCCGCGATCTCCTCGGCGAGCAGGGACTCGGACCGCACCAGCCGCATGCCCTTGCCGCCACCGCCCGCCGAGGGTTTCAGCAGCACCGGCATCCCGATCAGGCCCGCCGCGGCGGTCAGTTCGAGGTCGGTCAGCCCGCTGCCCGAGGAGCCGGGCACCACCGGGACCCCCGCTGTGCGTACCCTCTCCTTGGCGCGGATCTTGTCGCCCATCAGCTCGATCGCGGCGGCGGGCGGCCCGATGAAGACCAGCCCGGCGTCCGCGCAGGCCCGCGCGAAGGCCGCGTTCTCCGCGAGGAAGCCGTAACCGGGGTGGACGGCCTCCGCGCCCGTCCGTGCGGCGGCGTCGAGCAGCCGGGCGGCCGAGAGATAGCTCTCGGCTGCGGCCGTCGGGCCGATCCGGACCGCCGTGTCGGCCTCCCGGACATGCCGGGCATCCGCGTCCGCGTCGCTGAAGACGGCGACGGAGCGCACCCCCAGCCTCCGCAGGGTGCGGATGACGCGTACCGCGATCTCACCGCGGTTGGCGACCAGAACCGTGTCGAACATTCCCGAAGCCCTCATCTCTCACATCCGGAAGACGCCGAAGCCGGGCTCGCCCAGCGGCGCGTTGGCACACGCGGTCAGGGCCAGCCCCACCACCTGCCGGGTCTCCAGCGGATCGATCACGCCGTCGTCCCAGAGCCGCGCGGTCGCGTAGTAGGCGTTGCCCTGGGTGTCGTACTGCGCGCGGATCGGGGCCTTGAAGGACTCCTCGTCCTCGGCGGCCCACTCCTCGCCGCGCCCCTCCAACTGGTCGCGCTTGACGGTCGCCAGGACGGAGGCGGCCTGCTCGCCACCCATTACCGAGATCTTGGCGTTGGGCCACATCCACAGGAAGCGGGGGGAGTAGGCCCGGCCGCACATCGAGTAGTTCCCCGCGCCGTACGAACCGCCGACCACGACCGTCAGCTTCGGCACCCGCGCGCAGGCCACGGCCGTCACCATCTTCGCGCCGTGCTTGGCGATCCCGCCCGCCTCGTACTGCCGGCCGACCATGAAGCCGGAGATGTTCTGGAGGAAGAGCAGCGGGATACCGCGCTGGTCGCACAGCTCGATGAAGTGCGCGCCCTTCTGGGCGGATTCGGAGAACAGGATGCCGTTGTTCGCGACGATGCCGACCGGATGGCCGTGGATCCGGGCGAAGCCGGTGACCAGTGTCGTACCGAACTCGGCCTTGAACTCGGCGAATCGCGAGCCGTCGGTCACCCGGGCGATGACCTCCCGGATGTCGTAGGGCGTGCGGGAGTCCACCGGCACCGCGCCGTACAGCCCGGCGGGGTCGGCCTTGGGCTCCTCCACGGGCTCGACGGACCAGGGGAGCGCGCCGCGCGCCGGGAGCGTGGAGACGATCGTGCGCACGATGCGCAGCGCGTGCGCGTCGTCCTCCGCGAGATGGTCGGTGACCCCCGACGTACGGGAGTGGACCTCGCCGCCGCCCAGCTCCTCGGCGGTGACGACCTCGCCCGTGGCCGCCTTCACCAGCGGTGGCCCGCCCAGGAAGATCGTCCCCTGATTCCGGACGATCACGGCCTCGTCGCTCATCGCCGGGACATAGGCGCCGCCCGCCGTGCACGAGCCGAGCACCGCCGCGATCTGCGGGATACCGGCGCCGGACATCCGGGCCTGGTTGTAGAAGATCCGCCCGAAGTGGTCGCGGTCGGGGAAGACCTCGTCCTGGAGGGGGAGGAAGGCGCCGCCGGAGTCCACCAGATACAGGCACGGCAGCCTGTTCTCCAGGGCGACCTCCTGGGCGCGGAGGTGCTTCTTCACCGTCATGGGGTAGTACGTGCCGCCCTTGACCGTGGCGTCATTGGCGACGATCACCACCTCGCGGCCGCTGACCCGGCCGATCCCGGCGATCACCCCGGCCGCCGGGGCCGCGCCCCCGTACATCCCCTCGGCGGCGAGCGGGGCCAGCTCCAGGAAGGGGGAGCCGGGATCCAGCAGGGTGTCCACCCGGTCGCGCGGGAGCAGCTTCCCGCGCGCCGTGTGCCGCGCGCGGGCCTTCTCGCCGCCGCCGAGCCGGGCCGCGACCAGCCGGGCCCGCAGCTCGTCGGCCAGCGCCTGATGGGCCGCCTCATTGGCCCGCCAGGTCTCCGACGCCGGGTCGGCTGCGCTGACCAGCACGGGTGCCTGCCGCATCGCACGTACCTCCCTCACGAACTCACCCCATGGTTGGCGCCCGCTCACCCGATGGTTAACGACCGCTCACTCGATTATGTCCAAGTTAACGACCGCTAACCACCCTGTCTAGAATATTTCCCATGAGCCCCCGGACCCCGGCCCCGACCCGCCGCGAGCAGATCCTCAAGCAGGCCGCGCGACTCTTCGCCGAGCGCGGTTTCCACGGGGTCGGCGTCGACGAGATAGGAGCGGCGGTCGGCATCAGCGGCCCCGGTCTGTACCGCCACTTCGCGGGCAAGGACGCGATGCTCGCCGAACTGCTGGTCGGCATCAGCAGCCGGCTGCTGGACGGCGGCAGGCTACGGGTGCGCGAAGCGGGCCCGGACGACCCGGCGGCCCTGCTGGCCTCGCTGATCGACGGCCATATCGACTTCGCCCTCGACGACCGAGCGCTGATCACCCTCCACGACCGCGAACTGGACCGGCTGCGCGACAGCGACCGCAAGCTGGTGCGCCAGTTCCAGCGCCAGTACGTCGAGCTGTGGGTCGCCGTCGTCCGCGACCTTCACCCGCACATTCCCGAGGTCCGGGCCCGTGGCGCCGTCCACGCCGTCTTCGGCCTGCTCAACTCCACCCCCCACCTCGGCTCGTACGGCGCGGGCCTCCCCACCCGTACGGCCACCGAGAACCTCCTCCGCCGCCTCGCCCACGGCGCCTTCGCGGCCCTCTCGGACCCGGCGGAGGTCGCCGAGGAGGCGCCCGGCGTGACGCGGCTGGGGGCTGACAAGGAGACGCGCCCGGGGGCTGACAAGGAGACGCGCCCGGCGTGACACGGCGGGGGACTCACATGGAGCGGTAGATCTCGCGACGGTGACCGACCGCCGACACCCGTACGAGCGGCTGACCGTCCTCGACCGTGTATACGGCACGCTCGACCGTGTACACGGCACGGTGATCGCCGACCCGGAGCCGCCATCGGGCATGGTGGCCCTGGAGCGCCTTGATGCCGAAGGCGCTGGTGTCGCCCTGGTCCATGGCTTTCCGGAGTGCGGCGAGGCGCTGAAGGATGCGTATGGCGTCGGGGCGGGGGATCTTGAGCATGTCACGCTGGGCGTGCGGGGTGAATCGTGTGGTGTGTCCCATGGGAGCGGGCGCTGTCGGGCGTGGTGCGAGCGGAGCAGCTCGGCCATGCCCTCAAGGGAGATGGAACCTGCTGTCCCCCTCGGATTCGGCTTCGTCGGCGAGCTGGTTGAGCCAGGCGTCCTCGCTCTGCTCCGCGAGCCGTCGCGGGCGTCGGTACTCGTCGATATCGACCAGAACGGTTTCTTCCCGGCCACGGCGGGTGATGACGGTGGGGGTATTGTCGCGCCGCGCACGGTCTATGGCGTCCGCCAGGTGGCTGCGGACCTCGGCCATGGACTCGACCACCGGCTCACTCATGTAACGAATGTGGCAGGTGTACATCTACGGCCCCGGAGACCGTGGGGGGGAGGCCGGAACCCCTGCCTCCCCCCCACCATCCGGCCGCTCAGGCGGCCTTGAGCGCCTCCAGCTCCCGGGCCAGCGTCTCCACCGGCTGGAACGTCATGCCGAGCAGGGCGACGTGCTTCCAGCGCAGCGCGCCGTCCGGGCCCACCAGGAACACCGAGCGCCGTACCCCGATGCCCGGCGCGGCGACACCGAACGCCCGCGCGACCGACCGGTCCGTGTCGGCCAGGAGCGGGATCCTGAGGTCGTACTGGCGGACGAAGGACTCGTGGCTGTCGACATCCTGCGGGCTGATGCCCCACACCTCCGCCCCGAGGTCCGTGAAGATCTCCAGTCCGCTGGAGTACGAGCACAGCTGCTTGGTGCAGACGGTCGTGTTGTCGCCGGGGTAGAACGCGATGATCAGGGGGTGCCCGCGCCGTTCCGTCAGGCTGTAGTCCCGCCGTACGAAGGTGTCGCCGTCGAGGACGCCGCCCGGCAGGGTGAAGTCCTCCACCGGCCGGCCGAGGTCGGGTGATGCTGCCACAGGTCACTCCCAAACTGCGAGGAACGCGGATGCGTTACGTTATGCCTATGGGCTGGACGGTATGCCTCCCCGCGCCCCCGGACCGTCCCGGGGTGCGGGACATCCGGCGCCCTCTCCGTGCCGGGCGGCACAATGGCAGCATGCCGATACCGATACCGAGTCGCCCCGCCCTTGTCGACCATCTCGTCCGTACCCGTATCGCAGGAAATGTCGCCACCCCCCGCGACAACAACCTCTCCCACTACCGCAAACTCGCCAATGGCGACCGCCATTACTGGCTCGGCCTGGAGCTGGGGGACCGCTGGAGCGACGAGCAGGACGTGCTCGCGGTGATGGCCGAGCGGTGCGGGGTGAGCGACGATCCGGAGCACCGGGCGGGCCAGGACACCATCGACCCCGAGCTGACCGTCGACGCGTTGGAGCGGATGGCCGCCCGGCTGCGCAAGGCGGCGGACGGCAAGGAGAGCGTGCTGTTCGCGACCGGCCACCCGGGCGGGCTGCTGGACGTGCACCGGCAGACCGCGGACGCCCTGCGGGCGGCCGGCTGCGAGATCGTACGGATTCCGGGCGGCCTGGTCGCGGACGAGGGCATGGTCTTCCAGTTCGCCGGTGTCGCTGTCCTGGAGCGTGGCGCGACCCTCTGGCACACCCACTCGCCCGAGCCCATGCGCGCCATCCTGGACGGCCTGGAGCGCGACGGCAGACCACAGCCGGACCTCGTCCTCGCGGACCACGGCTGGGCGGGCTGCGCGGGCCAGCGCGGCCTGGACTCGATCGGTTACGCGGACTGCAACGACCCCGCGCTGTTCCTCGCGGAGGCGGAGGGCACGCTCCAGGTGACCGTACCGCTGGACGATCATGTGACCGACCCGCGCTTCTACGACCCGATGACGGCCTATCTGCTCAACGCGGCGGGCCTGCTCTGACGGCCGGTACGGCGGACAGTACGGCCGGTACGGTCAGCGCGGCCAGTACCGTCCGGCGGCGGCCCGCACGCCCCGGCGCTCAGCCGCGCGGTGAGCGGATCACGCCCTCCTGGATCACGGAGATTGCCAGCCGGCCGTCGCGCGTGTAGATACGCGCCTGGCCCAGCCCGCGCCCGCCGGACGACGACGGTGACTGCTGGTCGTACAGCAGCCACTCGTCCGCGCGGAACGGCCGGTGGAACCACATCGCGTGGTCCAGGCTCGCCCCCACCACATCACCGACCGCCCAGCCGCCCCGCCCGTGGGCCAGCAGCACCGAGTCCAGCAGCGTCATGTCCGAGACGTACGTCGCCAGGCACACGTGCAGCAGCGGATCGTCCGTCAGCTTGCCCGCCGTCCGGAACCACACCTGCGACCGCGGCTCCCGTGCCTCCCCCACACTGCCGAACGGCGGCGCGTCCACGTACCGCAGATCGACCGCCGCCCGCGCCTCCAGCAGCCGGTCCAGCATGCCCGGATCGGCGAACCCCGCCGCGTAGTCCGGCAGCGACTCCTCCGCCGTCAGCAGGGTCTCCGGATCCGGCGCGTCCGGCATCTCCGTCTGGTGCTCCAGGCCCTCCTCGTGCAGCTGGAAGGAGGCCGAGAGATGGAAGATCGGCTGGCCGCGCTGGATCGCGACGACCCGGCGCGTGGTGAACGAACGCCCGTCCCTGATCCGGTCGACCGTGTAGACGATCGGCAGGCCGGGATCGCCCGGCCGCAGGAAGTACGCGTGCAGGGAGTGCGCGCTCCGGTCGGCGTCGACCGTACGGCCCGCCGCCACCAGCGCCTGCGCGGCGACCTGCCCGCCGAAGACGCGCGGGACGACGCCGGGAAGGCTCAGGCCACGGAACATGTTCTCCTCGACCCGCTCCAGATCGAGCAGGCCGAGGAGGTCCTCAAGGGCGTTGTTCACAGGCTTCACGCGGGGGCTTCGCACACGGTGTGGGGCATGGGGCGAATTCTAGAGCCCCATCGACTTGGCGATAATCATTTTCATGACCTCGCTGGTGCCGCCGTAGATCCGGTTGACCCTGTTGTCCGCGTACAGCCGGGCGATCGGGTACTCGTTCATGTAGCCGTAGCCGCCGTGCAGCTGGAGGCACTTGTCGATGACACGGTGCGCGACCTCGGTGGTGAAGAGCTTCGCGGAGGCCGCCTCGGCCGCCGACAGCTCGCCCAGGTCGTGCGCCTCCATCGCGCGGTCGACGACGGCCTCCGCCGCGTCCACCTCCGCCTTGCAGGCCGCCAGCTCGAACTTGGTGTTCTGGAAGGACGCGACGCTCTTGCCGAAGACCGTCCGCTCCTGCACGTACGCCTGCGTGAACCGTACGGCCGCCGCGGCCTGCGCGTACGCGCCGACGGCGATGCCCAGCCGCTCCTGCGGGAGGTTCTGGCCGAGGTACGAGAACCCCTGGTTCTCCTCGCCGAGCAGATCCTCCACCGGCACCTTGACGTCGCTGAACGACAGCTCGGCGGTGTCGGACGTCTTCAGCCCCAGCTTGTCCAGCTTGCGGCCGACCGCGTACCCCTCCGCCTTCGTGTCCACCACCAGCAGCGAGATCCCGAACCGCCGGTCCTCGGCGGTCGGCGCGGCGGTACGGGCGCAGACGATCACGCGGTCCGCGTGGACACCGCCCGTGATGAACGTCTTCGAGCCGTTGAGCACGTAGTGCGTACCGTCCTCGGACAGCTTCGCCGTCGTCTTCATCCCCGCCAGGTCGGAACCGGTCCCCGGCTCGGTCATGGCGATGGCGTACATGGCCCGGCCGCTGACGAAGTCCGGCAGCCAGCGCTTCTTCTGCTCCTCGGTGGCGTACGCCTTCAGATACGGCAGACAGAGCATGACGTGCACGCCCGACCCACCGAACGACACCGCCGCCCGCGCGCACTCCTCGGTGATCACCGCCTGGAACTTGAACGACTCCTCGCCGGCCCCGCCGTACTCCTCCGGCACCTCGATACCGAAGATCCCCAGGTCGCCCAGGGCATGGTAGAACTCGCGCGGCGCCTGCCCGGCCTCGTACCACTGATCGTGCACGGGAACGACCTCGGCCTCGATAAAGGCCCGGATGGTCTCCCGGAACGCCTCGTGGTCCTCGTTGTAAACGGTACGGCGCACGGGGAGCCCTCCTTGGTCGGCCTGCTCTGCGGCGACTGAATCTAAGCGCTTGCTCAGTCCAAGTTACCCGGGAGTTCGTTCGGGTGTCCAGAGCGATGCGCGGTGCGAAATCCACCGCGTAGTCCGTATCGGAACGTCCGGCGGCCGCCGGAGGTCGCGGCCGTCCACGCTGACGTCCGTACGTACGGATGTCAGTGCGGACGATTACGCTGACCGCGCGAGAGAAGGGGGACGGTGTGCTGCTGCGATTCCGTGTGGCGAACCGGCGGTCCCTGCGTGATGAGCGGGAGCTGTCCCTTGTCGCACCCCCTCGGCGGGCGCCGTGGGCGCGGCGGTCCTGGCGGGCCGGCTGGGCGGTTCCCGGGTGACGACCCTGCTCGGATCGGCCCAGTGGCTCCCCGGGAGGGCGCGGGGTTCGGCGCGGCGGGAGCGGGGTGCGGCACGGCGTGCGACATGGCAGGGCGGGTCGTAGCGGAGGGTCACTCCGGAGCCCGGAGCGGTCACTGTCAGTGGTCGGGTGCATTCTTGAGGAGCGGTACGAGAAGACGTGGCGCGGCCCGCACGCGGCGGAGCCGTGCCCGCAGGACGCCCGAGCCCGAAAGGCCCCACCGATGAGCAGCAGCAACGGACCCGACACCTTGCCGAGGACCCGTGCGGACGGGCCGCGCGGTCCGGTGGACTCGTCCCGGATCCCGAGGTACGCGGGCCCGGCGACCTTCGCCCGGCTGCCCCGGCTGGACGAGGTGTCCACCGCCGATGTCGCCGTCGTCGGCGTGCCCTTCGACTCCGGGGTGTCCTACCGGCCGGGCGCCCGCTTCGGGGGGAACGCGATCCGGGAGGCGTCGCGGCTGCTGCGGCCGTACAACCCCGCGCAGGACGCGTCGCCGTTCGCGCTGGCGCAGGTCGCGGACGCCGGGGACATAGCGGTCAACCCGTTCAACATCGACGAGGCCGTCGAGACGGTCGAGGCGGCCGCCGACGAGCTGCTCGGCACCGGCGCGCGGCTGATGACCCTCGGCGGTGACCACACCATCGCGCTCCCGCTGCTGCGCGCGGTCGCGAAGCGCCACGGACCGGTCGCGCTGCTCCACTTCGACGCCCATCTGGACACCTGGGACACCTACTTCGGCGCGGAGTACACCCACGGCACGCCGTTCCGCCGGGCCGTCGAGGAAGGCATCCTCGACACCGAGGCGCTCTCCCACGTCGGGACGCGCGGCCCGCTGTACGGGAAGCGTGACCTGGACGACGACGCGAAAATGGGGTTCGGGATCGTCACCTCCGCCGATGTGATGCGCCGGGGTGTGGACGAGATCACCGACCAGCTGCGGCAGCGCATCGGGGACCGGCCGCTCTACATCTCCATAGACATCGACGTGCTGGACCCGGCGCACGCGCCCGGCACCGGCACGCCCGAGGCCGGCGGGCTCACCTCGCGCGAGCTGCTGGAGATCGTGCGCGGTCTGGCCTCCTGCGACCTGGTCTCGGCCGATGTCGTGGAGGTCGCCCCCGCCTACGACCACGCGGAGATCACCTCCGTCGCCGCCTCCCACACGGCGTACGAGCTGACGACGGTCATGGCCCGCCGGATCGCCGCCGAAAGGACGGCCGGGTGATGCACGACCACGACCACGACATCCCGCCCTTCACCCCCGAGCAGACCGCCGCCGCCCTGAACCCCCCGCCCGGCCGGACCGGCGGTGACCTGGTCGTCGAGACGCTGTACGGACTCGGCGCGACCACCGTCTTCGGGCCCGTGACCACCACCTCCGGGCTGCCGGGACAGCACGCGCCCGGCCTGTCCGACGCACTGCGCCGCTCCTCGCTCCAGTACGTCGGGCTGCGCGTCGAGAGCAACGCGGGCTTCGCCGCCGACGCCTACGGCCGGGTCACCGGCGAGGTCGCCCCGCTGCTGCTCCCCGCCGGTCCCGGTGCGCTCACCGCGCTGCCCGCGCTCGCCGAGGCGGCCGCCGCGTCGGCGCCCGTGCTCGCTATCGCCGGCCAGATCCCGGCGGCGGGCCTCGGCGGCGGACGCCACGGCTATCTGCACGAGCTGCGCGACCAGCAGGCGTCCTTCCGGGACATCGTGAAGTCCGTGCACGTGGTCGGGGCGGCCTCGCAGATCCCGTCCGCCATCGCCGCCGCCTGGGAGTCCGCGCTCACCGCCCCGCACGGCCCGGTCTGGGTCGAGATCCCGCAGGACGTCCTGCGGGCCGGGACCTCCCTGCCGCTGGTCACCGCCATGGACGCCACCCCGCGCGAGCCGCTGCCCCGACCCGAGCTGACCGCCGTCGCCGCGCACGCGCTGTCCCACGCCGAACGCCCGATGATCATCGCGGGCGGCGGGGTCGTACGGGCGGACGCGTCCGGCAAGCTCAAGGCGCTCGCCGAGAAGCTGGACGCGCCGGTCGTCACCACCTTCGGCGGCAAGGGCGCCTTCCCCTGGGAACACCCCCTGTCGCTCCAGTCCTGGCTGGCGGACCGCCACACCACCGACTTCCTGGAGGACGCGGACGTTCTGCTGGTCGTCGGCTCGGGCCTGGGCGAGCTGTCCTCCAACCACCACACGCTGCGTCCCCGTGGCCGGGTGATCCAGATCGAGGCCGACCCCGGCAAGCTGGAGGCCAACCACCCCGCGCTCGGCATCCACGCCGACGCCAGGGCCGCGCTGGCCGCGCTGCTGGAGTCGGTGGAGCCGCGCCACGACCCGGCCGCCGCGGCGGCCGTACGCACGGTGCTCGCGAAGGTACGGGAGCGGATCGCGGCCCAGGACCGCACGTTGGAGCAGCGGGTGCTGGCCGCTGTCCGCGAGGCGCTGCCCGCCACGTCCGCCAGCTTCTGGGACATGACGGCGCTGACCTACTGGGCCTGGTCTGCCTGGCCGGGACCGATGCACTCGGCACAGGGCGCGGGCGGCCCCGGCTACGGCTTCCCGGCGGCGCTGGGCGCGGCGGCGGCGGACCGTACCAGGCCCGTGCTCGCCGTCTCGGGCGACGGCGGGGCCATGTACTCGACAGCCGAACTGGCCACCGCCCGGCAGTACGGCCTGCCGGTCACCTGGCTGATCGTCGACGACGATGGCCGAGGCATCCCGCGCGAGGGCGCGACCGAAGCCTTCGGCGCGACCGAAGCCTTCGGTGAGGCCGCGGGTACGGAGCGGGCCCGCCCCGACTTCGTGGCCCTCGCCGAGTCGTTCGGCGTCCCAGCGGTCCGTACGGCACCGGAGTCGCTCCGCGAGGACCTCGCCAAGGCGCTGGCGGCGCCGGGCCCTTCGGTGGTGGTCCTCCCCGCCGTCCTGCGGATGTTCGCGCCGACGCACCTGTCGACGCGTCCGTAGGGGCATCTGCGGTGCTCTGTGGCACTGTGCCCGATGCCGCAGAGCACCGGCCGGTGGCGGAGAGAGGAAACTCACGGCCCCGGCCTTTTGTGTCCTTTGGCCGGCCCCTCCGGCCGCCTGGCCGCCCGCGCGTCCACGGGCTGACCTGCGCTCCTGACGCCTGACCCGGATTTCCCCGGGTGGCGGGACGGCGCGTCCCGCCACCCCGCCCCGCTGTCCGAGCCCCCAGTGGTACGGACCGGCGTACAACCTTTCACCCCTCCCCATGCATCATTTGTTCGAGCATGCAACCGGAACGGGAACGCGTGCTCGCATTCCGGAGCGGCCGGAAGCAGGCAGCAGCAAGCAGTAGCAGTAGCAGTAGCAGGGGGACGGGGACACTCACATGACTCACCAGCGAATATCCCGGCGCGCCCGGGGAGCGCTCTCGGCCGCCCTGACGGCGGGCGTGCTCGTACCGGTGGCCGCCGCCGCGCCCGCCATCGCCGCGGCCCCGGCCGTGGTCTGCACCTCGGCCAAGGTGGGCCTCGCGGCCCAGCTGACCAAGGACATCACCGCGGCCCTCAAGGGCCGGAAGTCCACGACGGCGGTGGCGGTCCACGACCGTACGACCAACACGCACTGCGCCCTGCGGGCCGACCAGCAGTACGACTCCGCGAGCGTGGTCAAGGTGACCGTCCTCGCCACCCTGCTCTGGGACGCGCAGAAGACGGACCGCAAGCTGACCAAGCGGGAGACCGATCTCGCCACGGCCATGATCACCAAGTCGGACAACGCGTCGACCAGCACGCTCTGGAAGCAGCTCGGTCCGACCAAGGTCAAGGGCTTCCTCAAGGCCGCGAAGATGACGCGGACCATCCCGGGCGCCAACGGCTACTGGGGGCTCACCCGGATCACCGCGGCCGACCAGAAGCAGCTGCTGTCGCTGATCACCGCGAAGAACACCGTGCTCAAGGACGCCTCGCGCACCTACCTCCTCGGCCGGATGAACAAGGTCGTCGCCGCGCAGCGCTGGGGCGTCCCGGCCGGGGCGCCGACCACCGCGACCGTCCAGCTCAAGAACGGCTGGCTCCAGCGGTCCACCCACGGCTGGCGCGTGCACAGCGTCGGCGCGTTCACCGGCAAGGGGCACGACTACACGATCAGCGTGCTCACCCACGACAACAAGACGATGAACGACGGCATCAACACCATCCAGGCCGTCGCCAAGGCCGTCCACAAGGACCTCAACCCGGCCGTGCCCAAGACCACCACCACGGTCCGGGTCGCGCCCTCGGCGGCGATCGAGTCCATGCCGGCCACTCCGGAGCGCTTCGGCAAGTAACCCGGCGGCAGCCCGTCGGGACGGGTCCGCGGTCCTGGGCAGGTCCTAGGACCGCGGACCCGTCTTTTGTTGCGGAGGGATGAAATCCGCCGCCGCCCGCGTTGCTGCATTCCGGCAGACCGGGACGGTCCGCCGGGGGCGACCGGGAGGCACATGTGACGGCGGCGGAGGCGGAGCGGGGCTGGGCCCGGCGGCTGGCAGGGTACACGTGGCGGTATCGGCGCGATGTGCTGCTCGCCCTCGGGGCCTCGGTTGTCGGAACGGCGATGATGGCCGTCGTACCGCTGATCACCAAGGTCGTCATCGACGATGTCATCGGTGCCGTGGACGGCGAGGGGAAACGTTCGCTCGCGCTCTGGACCGGACTGCTGCTCGTCGCCGCGCTCGCCGTCTACGCGGCGACCTACATCCGCCGCTTCTACGGCGGCAGGCTCGCCCTCGACGTACAGCACGACCTCCGTACCGAGATGTACGAGACGATCGGCCGCCTCGACGGGCGGCGCCAGGACGCGCTCTCCACCGGGCAGGTCATCGGCCGCGCCACCAGCGACCTCCAGCTCGTCCAGAGCCTGCTGTTCATGCTCCCCATGACGATCGGCAACATCCTGCTGTTCGTGATCTCCCTGGGAATCATGACGTGGCTGTCGCCGCCGCTGACCCTGGTCGCGCTGGCGGTCGCCCCCGGCGTCTGGTTCGTCGCCCGCCGCAGCAGCGGCAAGCTGCACCCCGCCACCTGGTACGCGCAGGCGCAGGCCGGGGTCGTCGCAGGGGTCGTCGACGGAGCGGTCTCCGGGGTCCGGGTCGTCAAGGGCTTCGGCCAGGAGGAGCAGGAGACCGGCAAGCTCCGCGAGGCCGGACACCGGCTGTTCGCCGGGCGGCTGCGCACGATCCGGCTGAACTCCCGCTACACCCCCGCCCTCCAGGCCGTCCCCGCGCTCGGCCAGGTCGCCATGCTGGCGCTCGGCGGCTGGCTCGCCACCCGGGGCCAGATCTCGCTCGGCACCTTCGTCGCCTTCTCCACCTATCTGGCCCAGCTGGTCGGCCCGGTCAAGATGCTGGCCCTGTTCCTGACCGTCGCCCAGCAGGCACGGGCCGGGGTGGAACGCGTACTGGAGCTGATCGACACCGAGCCGACCCTCCAGGACGGTACGAAGGAGCTGCCCCGGGGCGCCGAGGCATCGGTCGAGTTCGACGACGTGTCGTTCGCGTACGAGGACGGCAGGCCCGTCCTCGACGGCTTCTCGCTGGAGCTGGCCCCCGGCGAGACCGTCGCCGTCGTCGGTACCTCCGGCAGCGGCAAGTCCACCCTCTCGCTGCTGCTGCCCCGCTTCTACGACGTCTCCCGGGGCGCCGTCCTCGTCGGCGGCCACGATGTGCGCGAGCTGACCATGGACTCGCTGCGGGCCGCCATCGGGCTCGTACCGGAGGACAGCTTCCTGTTCTCCGACACCGTCCGCGCCAACATCGCCTACGGAAAACCCGACGCCACCGAGGAGGAGATCCTCCGGGCCACCCGCGCCGCCCAGGCCCACGGCTTCATCAGCGAGCTGCCCGACGGCTACGACACCACGGTCGGTGAACACGGCCTCACCCTCTCCGGCGGTCAGCGCCAGCGCGTCGCCCTCGCGCGGGCGATCCTCGCCGACCCCCGGCTGCTCGTCCTGGACGACGCCACCTCCGCCGTCGACGCCCGCGTCGAGCACGAGATCCACGAGGCGCTGCGCGCGGTGATGGCCGGGCGTACGACCCTGCTGATCGCCCACCGCCGCTCCACGCTGGGGCTGGCCGACCGTATCGCCGTACTGGACGGCGGACGGCTCGCGGACATCGGGACGCACGACGAGCTACAGGAACGTTCCGCCCTCTACCGGCGGCTGCTCACCGAACCCGGCCGGCTCGGCGGGGTCTCGCCGGGGCACCCGCCCGTCGAGGCGTCCGTGGACAGCTCCCCGGAGGACGACCGGGCGATCCAGCGGGAGATCGACGCCGAGTTCGACGCCGAACGCGGGGTCACCCCCGCCCTGTGGGTCCGTGAGGAGCGCGGCGGCGCGACCCCCGGCGCCACCCCCGAACTGCTCGCCCAGCTCGAGGCGCTGCCCCCGGCCACCGACACGCCCGGCGTGGACGAGGCGCGCGCCGTCGCCGCCGAGGAGTCGTACGGACTGCGCAGGCTGCTGCGCGGCTTCGGGCTGCCGCTGCTGGCCAGCCTGGCGCTCGTCGCCCTCGACGCCGGTATGGGCCTGCTGCTCCCCGTCCTCATCCGGCACGGCATCGACCAGGGTGTCGAGCGGCTCGCGCTCGGCGCGGTATGGGTGGCGTCCGCGCTGGGGCTGCTGGTCGTGCTCGTCCAGTGGGCCGCGCAGACCGGCGAGATACGCAAGACCGGCCGGACCGGCGAGCGCGTCCTCTACGCGCTGCGGCTCAAGATCTTCGCGCAGCTCCAGCGGCTCGGCCTCGACTACTACGAGCGCGAGCTGACCGGCCGCATCATGACGCGGATGACGACCGACATCGACGCGCTGTCGACCTTCCTCCAGACCGGTCTGGTCACCGCGTTCGTCTCCGTCGTGACCTTCGCGGGCATCCTGGTCGTGCTGATCGTCATCGATGTGCAACTGGCCCTGGTGGTCTTCGCGACCCTGCCCGTGCTGATCATCGGTACGGTCTTCTTCCGCCGTAAGAGCGTCCAGGCGTACGAACTGGCCCGCGAGCGCATCGGCGCGGTCAACGGCGACCTCCAGGAGTCCGTCTCCGGGCTGCGGATCGTCCAGGCGTTCCGCCGCGAGCGGGACGGCGCCGAGCGCTTCGCCGACCGCAGCGCCCACTACCGCACCGCCAGGGTGCGCGGACAGTGGCTGATATCGGTCTACTTCCCGTTCGTACAGCTGCTGTCCTCGGTGGCCGCGGCGGCCGTCCTGATCGTGGGCGCGGGACGGGTGGAGGCCGGCACCCTGACGACCGGCGCGCTCGTCGCGTACCTCCTCTACATCGACCTGTTCTTCGCGCCCGTACAGCAGCTCTCCCAGGTCTTCGACGGCTACCAGCAGGCGACCGTCTCGCTGGGCCGGATCCAGGAACTACTGCGGGAGCCGACCTCGACGAAGGCCGCGAAGGAGCCGCTGGAGGTGGTGTCGCTGCGCGGCGAGATCGCCTTCGAGGACGTGCACTTCGCGTACGGGGGCGCCGACGAGGACGAAGCCGCCCTGGCCGGTATCGCGCTGCGGATCCCGGCGGGCCAGACCGTGGCCTTCGTCGGCGAGACCGGCGCGGGCAAGTCCACCCTCGTCAAACTGGTCGCGCGGTTCTACGACCCGACCGGCGGCCGGGTCCTGGCGGACGGTACGGACCTGCGAGACCTGGACCTCACCGCGTACCGGCACCGGCTCGGTGTCGTCCCGCAGGAGCCGTACCTCTTCGCCGGTACGGTCCGTGACACCATCTCGTACGGCCGTCCCGAGGCGGGCGACGCCGAGGTGGAGGCGGCGGCCCGCGCGGTCGGCGCGCACGAGATGATCGCCACCCTGGACGGCGGCTATCTCCACGAGGTCGCCGAGCGCGGCCGCAACCTCTCCGCCGGCCAGCGCCAGCTGATCGCCCTGGCCCGCGCCGAACTGGTCGACCCGGACATCCTGCTGCTGGACGAGGCGACCGCCGCGCTGGACCTGGCGAGCGAGGCACTGGTCAACCAGGCCACGGAACGGCTCGCCGGACGCCGTACGACGCTGGTGGTCGCCCACCGGCTGACCACGGCGGCGCGCGCGGACCGGGTGGTGGTGATGGACCGGGGCCGGGTCGCGGAGGACGGCACGCACGAGGAACTGCTCGCACTGGACGGCCGGTACGCCCGGCTGTGGCGCACCTTCATCGGCGCGGGGGAGGGCGAGGCGGAAGCGGCGGCGGTGGCGCTCTGAGCGGATCTCCGAGGCACCTCTGAGAACCTCCGGCGGTATTTCCGGCGGCGTCTCAGAGACGTCTCCGGGGCGGCCGCTTCTTCCCGTCTCCCCGCGCCGTCGAACCCCTTCGACCGATATGGCGTGTTGTCGCCAAATGGGCCTCTGGTGAGGGTGAGTACCGCAACCATCCCTGTTCCCTGCGCGTCGTACGCATGTACACACGACAAGCCAAGGGGGGGACTCGTGTTCGTATGGGCAGGGGTGGGGGCCGGTGGGAGAACCGGCCTCCGCAGAGCGCTGACGCACTGTCTGGTGGTGCTGATCGCCCTGGGCGCCCTGGTGGTCGCCGATCCGGGCGCGTCGGCGGCCCGCGCGGCCTCCGTCTGCGCCGGGCGCGCGCAGAAGACGGTGCAGTTCAGCGGCGGCGAGCTGCGGGTCTTCAAGGCCCGCGACTACGCGTGCGCGGTCACCGTCGCCACCCAGCAGGGGGTGCGCCGCGCGATATCGGTCAGCATCCAGCCGCGCGGCGGCAACCCGGTGGTCGACCGGGGGAACTACACGCACCAGGCCGGTCCGGTCACCGTGCACGCGCTCAACCGGTGTGTACGGGCCACCGGTTCCATCGCCGGGAAGTCGGGCTCGACGGACTGGATCCTGTGCTGACGGTACGTCGGCAACGCGCCCCCGGGAGTCCTGGGCTGGCGGCGGGGGCCGTCGCCCCGCTAGGTTCACGGCGTCTGTCATGAACACAGGGAGCGTGAATGCGCAAGGCGCTGAGATGGCTGTTGTCGCTCGTACTGCTCATAGGAACGGCGGCGACGGCCGGCGCGGCCACCGCCGGAGCGGCCACCGCCGCTGATCGGGGCGCGGACGCCCGTACCGCCGCCGACACCACCGACATCAAGGACCGGATCCTCGCCATCCCGGGGATGAGCCTGGTCCAGGAGAAGCCCTACACGGGCTATCGCTACTTCGTCCTCAACTACACCCAGCCGGTCGACCACCGGAATCCGTCGAAGGGCACCTTCCAGCAGCGCATCACCCTGCTGCACAAGGACACCAGCCGCCCCACGGTCTTCTTCACCAGCGGCTACGGGCTGTCCACCAACCCCAGCCGCAGCGAGCCGACCCGGATCGTCGACGGCAACCAGGTCTCCATGGAGTACCGCTTCTTCACCCCGTCGCGCCCCCAGCCCGCCGACTGGTCGAAGCTGACCATCTGGCAGGCGGCCAGCGACCAGCACCGGATCCACACGGCGCTGAAGGGGATCTACTCCGCGAAGTGGCTCGCCACGGGCGGCTCCAAGGGCGGTATGACCGCCACGTACTACAAGCGCTTCTACCCGGGCGACATGGACGGCGTCGTCGCGTACGTCGCCCCCAATGACGTGGTGGACAAGGAGGACTCGGCGTACGACCGGTTCTTCGAGACGGTCGGCACCAAGGAGTGCCGCGACCGGCTCACCACCGTGCAGCGCGAGGCCCTGATCCGGCGCGAGCCGCTGGAGAAGAAGTACGCGGAATGGGCCGAGGCCGAGGGCGCGACCTTCACCACCATCGGCTCGCTCGACAAGGCGTACGAGGCCGTCGTCCTCGACTTCGCCTGGGCGTTCTGGCAGTACGGCCTGGCCGACGACTGCGCCACCATGCCGCCCGCCACCGCCTCCGACCAGGAGATCTTCGACATCGTCGACGCGGTCTCCGGTTTCTCCGCGCCGACCGACCAGAACCTGGCCACCTACACGCCGTACTACTACCAGGCGGGTACCGAGCTGGGCTCTCCCGCCATCGAGCTGCCGCACCTGGGCAGCCTCTCGCGCTACGGCTACCCGTCGCCGCGCAGCTTCGTCCCGCGCGACATCCCCATGAAGTTCACCCCGCGGGCGATGCCCGACATCGACCGCTGGGTCCGCCACCACGCGAACCAGATGCTGTTCGTGTACGGCCAGAACGACCCCTGGGGTGCCGAGCCCTTCCGGCTGGGACGGGGCGCGAAGGACAGCTACGTCTATGTCGCGCCGGGCGCCAACCACGGTGCCAATGTCGCCGGTCTGGTCGAGGACCAGCGGGCGAAGGCCACCGCCAGCATCCTCGAGTGGGCCGGGGTCGCTCCCGCCGCCGTACAGAAGGACGAGGCGAAGGCGAAGCCGCTGGCCAAGTTCGACGCCAAGCTGGACAAGCAGAAGATGGACCGGCAGCACACGCTGAGGCCGTAACCACCCTGTGGACGATTCCGGGCCCGCCGTCCTCTTGGACGGCGGGCCCGGTCGCGTGCGGGGGCGGGTCTCAGTACGTCAGCCCGTACCCGATCGGGTACAGCTCGCGCGCCGGGTCGTCCGCCCGGCGCACCGGCACCGGAAGCCGGCCCACCGGCCGGACCCGGCCCGCGATCACCCGGGCGGCGGCGCGCACCTCGACATCCGTCCAGGAGTACGCGGCGAGCGACGCCGTGACCCCGGACAGCCGCGCGATGTCGTACGGATCGCGCAGCGCGACCGTCACCACGGGCACCCCGGTCGCCACCAGCGCGGCCACCAGGGCGCGCTGCGGGCTGGTGGCCGAGACGTTGTACGTGGCCACGACGACCGCGTCCTTGCCGCGCGCGCCCGCCACCGCCGCGTCGACCAGCGCCGCGCCCGGCGCCGTACCGGTGGACAGCGCGGTCGCGGTGAACCCCAGCTCGGTCAGGGCCGTGGCCAGGACGGTGGTCGGCGGCCCGGTCGTCCCGGAGGGCGCGGCCGGATCGGCGCCGACGACCAGCACGTTCGGCTCGCGGCGGCGGTTCAGGGGCAGCAGCCCGCGCTCGTTGACGAGCAGGGTGGTGGTCGCGTCGGCGATCCGGTCGGCGGCGGCGAGATGCTCGGGGACGCCGACCGTACGGTCCACCCCGCCCCCGGTGACATACGGGTCGCGGAACAGCCCCAGCCGCTCCTTGAGCGCGAGAACGCGGAGCACGGACGCCTCGATACGCCCCTCGCTGATTTCGCCGCTCCTGACCGCCGTCAGGACCGCGTTCCACGCGAGATCCAGATCCGGCGGATTGAGCAGCTGGTCGACGCCCGCCAGGAGCGCGAGGACGGGCACCCGGTCGTCGCCGTACTTCTGCCGTACGCCCTCCATGCCGAGCGCGTCGGTGATCACCACACCGTCATAACCGAGCTGTTCACGGAGAATTCCGGTCACGATGGGGTGTGAAAGAGTCGCCGGATCGCCGCTCGGATCGAGCGCGGGGACGACGATGTGCGCGGTCATGATCGAGGCGGCCCCGGCGTCGATCGCGGCCCGGAACGGCGGCCTGTCCAGCTCCTCCCACTGCGCGCGGGTGTGGTGGATGGTGGGCAGGGAGGTGTGGCTGTCGTCCGTCGTGTCGCCGTGCCCGGGGAAGTGCTTGGCCGCCGTGGCGATCCCGGCGCTCTGGTACCCCTCCACCTGCGCGGCGACCATACGGGCCACGGCCTGTGGATCGGCGCCGAAGGACCGTACGCCGATGACGGGGTTGGCCGGGTTGACGTTGACGTCCGCGTCCGGCGCGTAGTTCTGGTTGATGCCCATGGCGGCCAGCTCCGCCCCGGCGATCCGGGCCGCTTCACGCGCGCGTGCCGTCGATTCCGAGGCGCCGAGCGCCATCGCGCCGGGCAGCAGCGTGGCCGGTTTCCCGACCCGGGCGACGGCGCCGTGCTCCTGGTCGGTGGCGATCAGCAGCGGTACGGGCACCCGCCCGGCCAGCCCCGCCCGCTGGATGCCGTGGGAGAGACCGGCGATCTGCTGCGGGTCACGGGTGTTGTGCGCCCACGCGAAGTAGATGATCCCGCCGACGTGGTACGTCGAGATCAGCTCGGCGGCCGTACGGACCCCGATCTCGGCGAGGTTGGCGTCGATGTCGGCCTGGTCGGGGTCGGTGGCGGAGTGTCCGTACACCCGCATGACGAAGAGCTGGCCGACCTTCTCCTCCAGGCTCATCCGGTCGACGAGCCGCCGGATCCGGCCGGAGGAGGCGGCGGACGCCCGAGCGGGGAGCGCCGAAGCTGATCCGGCGGCCGCCGCTACGGCGGTCGCGGTGAGGAGAGTGCGTCGGGAGAGAGAGGTGCGGTCGTGCACGGGTGCTCCTTCCGGCCGTGTACCACGGGGGAAGTGAAGGAAACTTCCAAGGTTGTACGGATATCCGGAAAGTAACTATCAGTCAAGGGACGCGCCGGTCCCGGGGAGAGCGCCCGCCACCGGCGCATACAAGGGGGGCGCACCGGTGGCGGCGCGTGGCCGGGCGCGACGGCTGGAGAGGGGGGTCGGCCACCGTGGTCAGCGGGCGGGCCGACACCGTCGCGCGACTCTCCGGCGCACGTGGGTAGGACGGGGACGCGGGCCCCGAGGTTCCCCCGCATCGGGTTTCGGCCGGCCGGGACCGCGTCCTCAGCCGGTCGCCGGGACCGCCGGCGACACCATCGGCCAGTGCCGCTCCAGGGTCTCCACGGTCGCCGTGACCGCCGGGCGCCGCGCCGCTCCCGTACGCCACAGCGCGTACAGCCGTCGCTTGGGCATCGGGTCGAGGGAGACCGCCACCACGCCACCAGGGAGCGGGCCCCGGCCCAGGCGCGGGATCATGGCGATGCCCAGACCGGCCGCCACCAGGGCGAGCTGGGTGTGGTTCTCCTCGGCCTGGTGCGCGAGATCGGGCTCGCAGCCGGCCGCGCGCAACGTACGGACCAGCCAGTCGTGGCAGACCGTCCCCGGCGGCTGGCAGATCCAGCGCTGCCCGGCCAGCTCCTGACGGCGTACGGAGGACCGCGCCGCCAGCGGATGCGCGGCCGGGACCATGACATCGCACAGGTCGTCGCCGATGACCGACTGCTCCACACCGTCGGGGGTGGGCAGCGGGGCGATGTCCCAGTCGTGGGCGACCGCGATATCGATCACGCCCCGGGCCACCAGGTCGACGGAGAGGTGCGGATCGACCTCCCTGAGCCGGATGTCGAGCGCGGGGTGCCGCTCGGCCAGCTCGGCCAGCACGCCGGGGAGCAGCCCCCGGGCGGAGGACGCGAACGCCCCGATGGCCAGCTGCCCGGTCGGTTGCCCCCTGCGCTCCTCCAGCGTGGTTTCGGCGCGCTCGACGATGGTGAGCAGTTCCTCGGCCGTCGCGGCGAGATGGCGCGCCTCGTCGGTGAGCGCCACCCCCCGGCCGCGCCGCTCCAGCAGAGTCGTCCTGGTCTCCCGCTCCAGCTTGGTGATCTGCTGGGACACGGCCGAGGGCGTATAGCCGAGCGCGACGGCGGCCGCGGCGACGGAGCCGTGGACGGAGACGGCGTGCAGCGCGCGCAGCCGGGCGAGATCGAGCAGGAGTATCTCCGTCTCAGGGGGCGCGCGGCATGAACCGCGAACAGGGGCCGTGCCGAGGGCGCGCGTCGTGCCGTGCGCATGAATCATAAGCAACGCTCAATCCAACCGTGAAGAAATTCGCGCTGGTGCTACATGGTCATGTTCGAGACGCTCACCCCATGCGCACCACACACATCGCTCTCGCCGTCCTTGTCACCGCCCTGTGGGGGGTGAATTTCGTCGTCATCGAGGTCGGACTCGGCCACTTCCCGCCGCTGCTCTTCTCCGCCCTGCGGTTCCTCGTGGCGGCGCTGCCCGCGATCTTCTTCGTGGGCCGCCCGAAGGTCGCGTGGAAGTGGATCATCGGGGTCGGACTGGCGCTCGGTGTGGCGAAGTTCGGGCTGCTCTTCGTCGGGATGGACCAGGGCATGCCGGCCGGTCTGTCGTCGCTCGTCCTCCAGATCCAGGCGGTCTTCACGGCGCTGTTCGCCGCGCTCCTCCTCGGCGAGCGGCCGGGCGGCGTGCGGCTGCTGGGGATGGGCGTGGCGCTCTGCGGTATCGCCGTCGCGGCGGTCGACGAGGGGACCTCGGGGCCGCTGCTCGCCTTCGTCCTGATCCTGGTGGCCGCCGCCTGCTGGGGCGTCTCCAACGTACTGACCCGCAAGGCGTCCCCGCCGGACTCCCTGAACTTCATGGTGTGGGTGTCCACCGTCCCCGTACTGCCGCTCCTCGGGCTCTCCCTGCTGTTCGAGGGCCCGGCGGCGGACCTGGCCGCGCTGCGCGCGCTGGACCTGACCGGTGTCGGCGTCATCCTGTTCGTCGCATGGGTCACCACCGTCTTCGGCTTCGGGGTCTGGGGCTTTCTGCTGCGCCGCTACCCCGCGTCCTCCGTCGCGCCCTTCTCCCTGCTCGTACCGGTCTTCGGGATCTCCTCCGCGGCCCTGCTGCTGGGCGAGTCCGTCAGCCCGTTGCGCTGGTGCGCGGCGGCGCTGCTGGTCGGGGGAGTGGCGCTGACCTCGCTGTCGCGGTCCGCGCCGGGCGCAGCCGTACCCGTACCGGTTACGGCTGTTGACCTGCCGGCGGACCTCGGAACGCGTGCCGGTACGCGTACGGACCCGTCCCGACCAGGCGTGTGAACCGGTCGCGGAGGGCGGTCGGCGAACCGAAGCCGGCCCCGCTCAGGCATACCCCCCGGCCAGCGCCTCCAGATACACCCTGCCCCTGCCCAGCAGCGCGGGCAGCTCCTCGGCCTGGGGGTACCAGCGTTTCTCGTACTCCCAGCAGACCCAGCTGTCCTCGTCGAGCAGCGTCAGGCACTCCCCCAGGGGCAGCACCCCCTCCCCCAGGAGGAGGGGCGTGGTGTCCTCGGCGGAGGCGATGTCCTTGACCTGGACGTAGCCGAGGTGCGGGCCGAGGATCGCGCGGGTGGTGACCGGGTCCTCGCCGCCGAGCCAGGTGTGCATCACGTCCCAGAGGGCGCCGACCCGCTGGTGGCCGACCGGGCCCAGCACCCGGGCCGCGTCCCGGCCGGTGCGGTGGGAGTCATGGGTCTCCAGCAGGATCCGTACGCCGTGGTCCGCCGCGACCTCCGCCGCGCCCGCCAGCCGCCGCATCGCCAGCGCGTCGGCCTCGGGCGCGGGCAGGTCGCCGCCGCCGGGGAAGACGCGGATGAAGGGTGCGCCCAGATCGCGGGCGAGCGACAGCAGGTCGGTCAGTTCCTGGCGCAGCTGCTCCTCGTCGGCCTCGGCACTGGCGACGCGCGCGTATCCGGCCACGCCCAGGATCTCGACCCCGGCGCGCTCGAACTCCTCGACCACCGCCGCCCGGTCCCGCCGCCCCAGCCCCCGGTGCACGGGCTCCTCGGGATGGGTGCGCAGCTCGACCCCCTGGTAGCCATTGGTGGCGGCGAGGTCGACGACCTCGGCGATGGGCAGACCCGGGACTCCGAGGGTGGAGAAGGCGAACCTCATGCTGTTGTTCCTTCCTGGCGGGCGGCGGCTCCTGAAGGGGGAACCACCGGTCCTGGCCTATCAGGCGGGGTCGGGTGCGGGAAGCGCGTTCCTCGCAGAGCGATCGGCGGAGCAATCGGCAGAGAGCGATCGGCGGAGCTCCTGGGGCTGTCCTTCCGCCCGGGGCGGCGCCGTCGACGCGCGCGCCATCAGCTCCGCGGAGATGGTGGCTATCCCGCCGGGCGGCGGTGTCTCCGTCCCCATGGCGAGCCGTCCCGCCCGTGCCCCCGCCTCGAACAGCGGCAGCCGTACGGTCGTCAGTGCCGGGGTCGCGTCCACCGAGAACGGCAGGTCGTCGAAGCCCGCCACCGAGATGTCCTCGGGGATACGCAGCCCCCGCTCCCGTACGGCCGCGCACGCGCCCAGCGCCACGGTGTCGTTCGCGGCGACCACGGCCGTCAGGTCCGGTGCGCGGCGGAGCAGTTCGAGCGTCGCCTCGTACCCGGAGCGACGGCTGTAGGGGCCGTGGACCGTGAGCGTCCCGTCGTCGGGGCCGTCCGGGCCCAGTCCGGCGGCGGCCAGCGCGGCCCGGTGGCCCTCCAGGCGGTGCCGGGTCGTCGTCCGTTCGACCGGGCCCGCGACATAGCCGATCGTGCGATGCCCCAGGGCGATCAGATGCTCGGTCAGCCGCCGGGCGCCGCCCCGGTTGTCGAAGGCCAGGGAGGCCACGATCGCCTCGCTGTCCGGCAGCGGGGGCCGCCCACAGAGCACCACCCTGGTCCCCGCGTCCGCGAGCTTCGCCAGTTTGGCGGCCATCGCGGCGATGTGGTCCGGATCTTCGAGCGCCCCGCCGGTGAGGACGACGGCGGCGGCCCGCTGGCGCTGGAGGAGGGTCAGATAGGTCAGCTCGCGTTCGGGCGAGCCGCCGGTGTTGCAGACGACAGCGAGCTTCTCGCCGCCCGCCCGGCCGGTCCCCTCCTGCCCGCCGATCTCGGTCTGCGCGGCTCCCGCCATGATCCCGAAGAACGGGTCGGCGATGTCGTTGACGAGGATGCCCACCAGATCGGAGGTGGCGGCGGCCAGCGAACTGGCGGGCCCGTTCAGTACGTAATCCAGCTCGTCCACCGCGCGCAGCACCCGGTCCCGGGTCGCCGTGGCCACCGGGTAATTGCCGTTCAGTACGCGGGAGACGGTGGCGGGTGACACCCGGGCGCGTGCCGCCACATCCGCCAGCGTGACTGTCATCGCTTTTTCCTCCGAGGGGGTACGAGGGGGTACGGGGTGACGAAGGTACGGGGGTACGAAGGGGGCGGATCGGTCGGAGATCGGCGCCGGGACTTGTCCGGGCCGCTGTCGCAGGCTAGCTTCTTACCTCATAGAAAGCGCTTGCTACGGCCGTATGGAGGGAACTTCGTGACACGAAGGACAGTGCGGATCGCCATGAACGGCGTCACGGGGCGGATGGGGTACCGGCAGCACCTGCTCCGTTCCGTCCTCGCGATCCGCGAACAGGGCGGACTGGATCTCGGCGGCGGCGAGGTGCTGTGGCCCGAACCCATCCTCGTCGGCCGCCGCGAGCACGCGCTCAAGGAGATGGCCGAGCGGCACGGCCTGACCGAATGGTCCACCGATCTCGACGCGGTCCTGGCGGACGACACGATCGCCATCTACTTCGACGCCCAGGTCACCTCGGCCCGCGTCGAGGCCATCAAGAAGGCGATCGCCGCCGGAAAGCACATCTATACGGAGAAGCCGACCGCCGGTGATCTCGAAGGCGCCCTCGAACTGGCCAGGCTCGCCCGTACGGCCGGGATCAAGCACGGCGTCGTACAGGACAAGATCTTCCTGCCGGGCCTGCTCAAGCTGAAGCGCCTCATCGACGGCGGCTTCTTCGGGCGGATCCTCTCCGTACGGGGAGAATTCGGCTACTGGGTCTTCGAGGGCGACTGGCAGGACGCCCAGCGCCCCTCCTGGAACTACCGCTCCGAGGACGGCGGCGGCATCGTCGTCGACATGTTCCCGCACTGGGAGTACGTCCTGCACGAGCTGTTCGGCAAGGTCACCACCGTCCAGGCGCACGTCACCACCCACATCCCGCAGCGCTGGGACGAGCAGGGCAAGCCGTACGCCGCCACCGCCGACGACGCGGCCTACGGGATCTTCGAGCTGGAGGGCGGCGCGGTCGCCCAGATCAACTCCTCCTGGGCGGTCCGCGTCAACCGCGACGAGCTGGTCGAGTTCCAGGTCGACGGTACGCACGGCTCCGCCGTCGCGGGCCTGCGCAACTGCCGCGTCCAGCACCGCAGCGCCACGCCCAAGCCGGTCTGGAACCCGGATCTGCCCGCCACCGAGTCCTTCCGCGACCAGTGGCAGGAAGTGCCGGACAACGCCGAGTTCGAGAACGGCTTCAAGGCGCAGTGGGAGCTGTTCCTGCGCCACGTCGTGCTCGACGAGCCCTACCAGTGGGACCTCATGGCGGGCGCGCGCGGTGTGCAGCTGGCCGAGCTGGGGCTGCGCTCCTCGGCCGAGGGCCGCCGCTTCGACGTACCGGAGCTGACGCTGTGACCGCACTCCTGCTGCCGTCCCCCGGCGGAGCGACCCGGCTCTACACCCCCCGCGCCGAACCCGCCCGGTTCGTCGCGGGCGGTGCGCCGCTCGCCTCCCGTACGGTCTTCTCCGCGGCCCATGTGGTCGCCGATCCGTACGCCGACACCAGCCCCGACGGGCCCGCCGCCGTCGACTGGGACGCCACCCTCGCCTTCCGCAGGCACCTGTGGTCGCACGGCCTCGGGGTCGCCGAGGCCATGGACACCGCGCAGCGCGGCATGGGTCTGGACTGGGCGGGCGCCGCCGAGCTGATCCGCCGCTCCGCCGCCGAGGCGAAGGCGGTCGGCGGTCTGATCGCCTGCGGGGTCGGCACCGACCAGCTGGCGCCCGGCACGCACTCCCTGGAGACGGTCCGCGCCGCGTACGAGGAACAGCTCGCCCTCGTCGAGGAGACCGGCTCACGGGCCATCCTGATGGCCTCCCGGGCCCTCGCGGCCGCCGCCGACGGCCCCGAGGACTATCTCGCCGTCTACGCCCATCTGCTGCGCCAGGCCACCGAGCCGGTCGTCCTGCACTGGCTCGGCCCCATGTTCGACCCCGCACTCGACGGCTACTGGGGCAGCGCGGACCTGGACGCGGCCACCGAGACCTTCCTCCAGGTCATCGCCGAGCACCCGGACAAGGTCGACGGGATCAAGATCTCGCTGCTGGACGCGGAGCGCGAGATCACGGTCCGCCGCCGGCTGCCCAGGGGCGTGCGCTGCTACACCGGCGACGACTTCAACTACCCCGAGCTGATCGCGGGCGACGAGCAGGGTTTCAGCCACGCCCTGCTCGGCATCTTCGACCCGCTGGGACCGCTGGCGGCCGAGGCCGTACGGGTCCTGGACACCGGGGACACCAAGGGCTTCCGGGAACTCCTCGACCCCACCGTCGAACTGTCCCGCCATCTCTTCCAGACCCCGACGCGCTTCTACAAGACGGGCGTGGTGTTCCTCTCCTGGCTGGCCGGCCATCAGGGCCACTTCTCGATGATCGGCGGCCTCCAGTCGGCACGCTCCCTGCCGCATCTGGCACGGGCGTACGAACTGGCCGACGGGCTCGGCCTCTTCCCCGACCCAGCACGCGCGGCGGCCCGGATGCGGTCCCTGCTCGGCGTATACGGAGTGGACCAGTGACCGGACGCGACCTGACCCGTTTCAGCATCAACCAGATGACGGTCAAGCAGCTCTCCCTGCCCGAGCTGACCGAGGCGTGCGTACGTCTCGGTGTACCGGGCGTCGGCCTGTGGCGCGAACCCGTCCAGGCGTACGGGGTCGAGGCCGCCGCCAAGCTCGTACGGGACGCCGGACTCGCCGTCACCACGCTCTGCCGGGGCGGATTCCTCACCGCCGTCGACCCCGCCCTGCGGACCGAGGCCCTGGCCGACAACCGCGCGGCGATCGACGAGGCCGCCACGCTCGGTACGGACACCCTGGTGCTGGTCTCCGGCGGCCTCCCGGAGGGCAGCCGCGATCTGGCCGCCGCCCGCGAGCGCATCGCCGACGCGCTGGGCGAGCTGGCCCCGTACGCGGCGGAGCGCGGCGTACGGCTGGCGATCGAGCCGCTGCACCCGATGTACGCGTCCGACCGCTGTGTGGTCTCCACCCTGGACCAGGCCCTCGATCTGGCGGAGCGCTTCCCCGCCGAGCGGGTCGGGGTGGCTGTGGACACGTACCACATCTGGTGGGACGACCGGGCTCCCGCCGCCGTCGCGCGCGCGGCCGACCGGATCTTCACCTTCCAGCTGGCCGACTGGACGACACCGCTGCCGGCCGGGGTGCTCAACGGCCGCGGCCAGATCGGGGACGGCGCGGTCGATATGCGGGCCTGGCGGGAACGGGTCGACGCGGCGGGCTACACCGGACCGATCGAGGTGGAGCTGTTCAACGACGAACTGTGGGAACGGGACGGCGTCGAGCTGCTCGCGGAGGTCACCGAGCGGTATGTGGCCCACGCCCTGTGAGCCCTTCGCGACCACGCGGAGAACACCGCGGAAAATAACTCCGCGAAACCGTGCAACCCTTCCCGGGTGAGGTGAGTCATATACGTCGACAGGGCCTTCGGGGGGCGTATCCGGGGGGATCGGAGGGCTCTGTCGGAGGGGGAGCACGTGGGGCCCGGTCCATCGGACCGGGCCCCTTGTAGTGGGCCGCGCGAGGGCGCCGCGTACCGGAGTTGTAGGTGTACGCACAGGAGTTGTCCACAGGCCCGCAGGGATGTCGGAGCCGGGCGGTAGCGTCGGATCATGTCCAATCCAGCGCTGTCCGTGCTTGAGGCCGTACTAGAGCGCATCACGTATGCCAACGAGGAGAACGGCTACACCGTCGCCCGGGTCGACACCGGCCGTGGCGGCGATCTCCTCACGGTGGTCGGCTCGCTGCTCGGCGCGCAGCCGGGCGAGTCGCTGCGCATGGAGGGCCGCTGGGGCTCGCACGCGCAGTACGGCAAACAGTTCACGGTGGAGAACTACACGACGATCCTGCCCGCCACGGTCCAGGGCATCCGCCGCTATCTCGGCTCGGGGCTGATCAAGGGCATCGGCCCGGTCATGGCCGACCGGATCACCACCCACTTCGGCGTCGACACCCTCGACATCATCGAGAACGCGCCGAAGCGGCTGGTCGAGGTGCCCGGTCTCGGCCCCAAGCGCACCAAGATGATCGGCGCGGCCTGGGAGGAGCAGAAGGCCATCAAGGAGGTCATGATCTTCCTCCAGACCGTCGGCGTCTCCACCTCCATCGCGGTGCGTATTTACAAGAAGTACGGCGACGCCTCGATCTCCGTGGTCAGGGACGAGCCGTACCGGCTCGCGGCCGATGTCTGGGGCATCGGCTTCCTGACCGCCGACCGGATCGCCCAGGCGGTCGGCATCCCGCACGACAGTCCGGCGCGGGTCAAGGCCGGGCTTCAGTACGCGCTGTCGCAATCCACCGACCAGGGCCACTGCTTCCTCCCCGAGGAGCAGCTGATCTCCGACGCTGTGAAGCTCCTCCAGGTCGATACGGGCCTGGTCATCGAGTGCCTCGCCGAGCTGGCGGGGGATCCGGAAGGGGTGGTGAAGGAGCGGGTGCCGGGGCCGGATGGCGGCGAGGAGAAGATCACGGGGATCTATCTGGTGCCCTTCCACCGCGCCGAGCTGTCACTTTCCGGCCAGGTGCTGCGGCTGCTGCGGACCGCCGAGGACCGGATGCCGGCCTTCCAGGACGTGGACTGGGACAAGGCGCTGACCTGGCTGGCGGGGCGTACAGGCGCGGAGCTGGCACCCGAGCAGCGGCAGGCGGTCCGGCTCGCGCTCACCGAGAAGGTCGCGGTGCTGACGGGCGGCCCCGGCTGCGGCAAGTCCTTCACGGTTCGCTCGATCGTGGAGCTGGCGCGGGCGAAGAAGGCCAAGGTGGTGCTGGCGGCTCCCACCGGACGGGCAGCCAAGCGGCTCGCCGAGCTGACGGGCGCCGAGGCGTCCACCGTGCACCGGCTGCTGGAGCTGCGGCCCGGCGGGGACGCGGCGTACGACCGGGACCGGCCGCTGGACGCGGATCTGGTGGTGGTGGACGAGGCGTCGATGCTGGATCTGCTGCTGGCCAACAAGCTGGTCAAGGCGGTGGCGCCGGGTGCGCATCTGCTGCTGGTCGGGGACGTGGACCAGCTTCCCTCGGTCGGGGCGGGCGAGGTGCTGCGCGACCTGCTGGCCGAGGACGGTCCCGTACCGCACGTCAGGCTGACCCAGATCTTCCGGCAGGCGCAGCAGTCCGGGGTGGTGACCAACGCCCACCGCATCAACTCCGGGATACAGCCACTCACCCAGGGGCTCAGCGACTTCTTCCTCTTCGTCGAGGACGAGACGGAGGACGCGGGACGGGTCACGGTCGATGTCGCGGCCCGACGGATTCCGGCCAAATTCGGTCTGGACCCGCGACGGGACGTTCAGGTTCTGGCACCGATGCACCGTGGCCCGGCGGGCGCGGGCGTGCTGAACGGTCTGCTCCAGCAGGCGATCACACCCGGCAGACCCGATCTCCCGGAGAAGAGGCTCGGCGGCCGGGTCTTCCGGGTGGGCGACAAGGTCACCCAGATTCGTAATAATTATGACAAAGGGGAGAATGGTGTCTTCAACGGCACGGTCGGTGTGGTCACCTCGATCCAGCTGGAGGAGCAGCGGCTGACGGTGCTGACGGACGAGGACGAGGAGGTGCCGTACGACTTCGACGAGCTGGACGAGCTGGCCCACGCGTACGCCGTGACGATCCACCGCTCGCAGGGCAGTGAGTATCCGGCGGTGGTCATTCCGGTCACCACCGGGGCCTGGATGATGCTCCAGCGAAATCTGCTGTACACGGCCGTGACCAGGGCGAAGAAGCTCGTCGTGCTGGTCGGGTCGAGAAAGGCCATCGGGCAGGCGGTGCGCACGATTTCCGCGGGTAGACGCTTCACCGCACTCGCCCATCGGCTCAGGGGAATCTGAAGCGGGTGCCGCCATGGATTCCGGCGCCGGGGCTACGCCGACTTCCCACGACCGGGGAGGTCGGGGCAGGATGGGGAGGTTGGCGGCACTGAGTGCCGCCAAAAGGCCTAATGGCCGACCCCGAGTGCACTCTCCTGAGCCAAATGGGGGATGGTAGAGACAGTCAGGGCACCTCGAAGAAGAGGCACTACGTCGGTGAGGGATGACGTGAGCGAGAAACGCGACAACGCGGTAGTACTGCGGTACGGCGACGGCGAGTACACCTATCCGGTGATCGACAGCACCGTCGGCGATACGGGCTTCGACATCGGGAAGCTCCGTTCTCAGACCGGTCTGGTGACCCTGGACAGTGGCTACGGCAACACCGCCGCCTACAAGTCCGCGATCACCTACCTCGATGGCGAACAGGGCATCCTGCGCTACCGGGGTTACCCGATCGAGCAGCTGGCCGAGTCCTCCAGCTTCGTCGAGGTGGCATATCTGCTGATCAACGGTGAGCTGCCGACGGTCGACGAGCTCGCCACGTTCAAGAACGAGATCACCCAGCACACGCTGCTGCACGAGGACGTCAAGCGCTTCTACGACGGTTTCCCGCGTGACGCGCACCCGATGGCGATGCTGTCCTCCGTGGTCAGCGCGCTGTCGACGTTCTACCAGGACAGCCACAACCCGTTCGACGAGAAGCAGCGCAATCTCTCCACGATCCGGCTGCTCGCGAAGCTGCCGACCATCGCGGCGTACGCGTACAAGAAGTCGATCGGCCACCCCTTCGTCTACCCGCGCAATGACCTCGGGTACGTCGAGAACTTCCTGCGGATGACCTTCTCGGTCCCGGCGCAGGAGTACGAGCCCGACCCGGTCGTGGTCGCCGCGCTCGACAAGCTGCTCATCCTGCACGCGGACCACGAGCAGAACTGTTCGACCTCGACCGTGCGACTGGTCGGCTCCTCGCAGGCGAACATGTTCGCCTCGATCTCCGCCGGCATCAGCGCCCTGTGGGGCCCGCTGCACGGTGGCGCCAACCAGTCGGTGCTGGAGATGCTCGAAGGCATCAAGGCGGACGGCGGCGATGTCGACACCTTCATCCGCAAGGTGAAGAACAAGGAAGACGGCGTGAAGCTCATGGGCTTCGGGCACCGCGTCTACAAGAACTTCGACCCCCGGGCGAAGATCATCAAGGCGGCGGCGCACGATGTCCTCTCGGCGCTCGGCAAGTCCGACGAGCTGCTCGACATCGCGCTCAAGCTGGAGGAGCACGCGCTGGCCGACGAGTACTTCGTCGAGCGCAAGCTCTACCCGAACGTGGACTTCTACACCGGCCTGATCTACCGGGCCATGGGCTTCCCGACCGAGATGTTCACCGTGCTCTTCGCGCTCGGCCGGCTGCCCGGCTGGATCGCCCAGTGGCACGAGATGATCAAGGAGCCCGGCTCCCGTATCGGCCGCCCGCGCCAGATCTACACCGGCGAGGTCCTGCGCGACTTCGTCCCGGTCGAGGGCCGCTGACCCACAGACGGACCGTCGCGGGCCACCGGCCCGTCGTACGGAGCGAAAAGCGCCCCGCTCACCGATCCCCCCACGGGTCGGCGGGCGGGGCGCTTTCCATATCCCGGTGCGGATTCCCCCCACGGGATCCGGGCCGGGCGTCTGCCGTAGCCGAGAACGGCTACTTCTGCGCAACCGGGACAGCTACGCGTGCGGTCGGACCGGGGTACGTACGGGAGGGCCGCTCAAAGCTCCCCGTGCACGTGCCCCGGCCACATCGCTGCCTGAGATGTCCCCCAAGACATCCCCTGCGATCCCATCGAACGTCCCCCAAGACGTTCTTCTGGCATCGTCCTCTTAGACACGCGAGATGGCCTAATGGTTACCCCATAATCTATGTGATCTAGGTCTCTTTGTGAAGGACTTGTGGCGTATGTGGAGGGTCACAGGCTCCGGAGAGTGGTAACCGGATAAACAGAGGGAGAGGTTCGGGGTTCGCCTCCGAATCGCGGGAAGGCTCCGATCAGGCCTGGCCGGCCAGCTCGTAACCCGCCTCGTCGACGGCGGCGCGGACGGTGGCCTCGTCCAGTGGGGCGGCGGAAACAACGGTCACCCGGCCGTCCGCGGCGGTGGCCAGAACCGAGGTGACGCCCTCGATCCCGGAGACCTCCTGGGTGACGGCGCCCTCGCAGTGGCCGCAGGTCATGCCGGTGACCTGGTAGACGGTGGTGACCTCGGCGGACTGGTTCGTCTCGGTGGTCATGGAGGTTTCTCCTCTTCGGCGACGTTCGGCGTGGTTGGCGTGATCGTTGCGCTCCCGCGCGTGATCCCTGCCTGCCGACTGTACCCCTAGGGGGTATGGATGCGAACCTCGGAGGGAGGCATCGGGCCGTCGTCGCAGACGTGCTCGGTCAGCGGGAACAGGTAGCGGTAGAGGACCGTCTTCAGCTCTCTGGCGTACGCGTCACGCTCGGCCGGCTCTGCGGCGAGGATCAGATCCAGGCCACCCTTGAAAATAGTGAAAACCGTCTTGGAGATCCGGGTGGTGTCCGCCGGCGGTGTGCCGGGGAGGTAGGCGCCGAGTATCCCGTCGACCCGCGTGAGCATCGCCGAGTGCAGGAGGTCGTGCTCCGTGGCGACATGGCCCGGGGTGTCGGGGCCGTGCATCAGGACGTTGAAGGCCGGGTTCTCGAAGTTGAACGTGATCAGCGGGTCCAGGACCGCGTCCAGCAGCTGGTCCAGCGGCAGCTGGAGATGGGCCGCCGTGAGCGCCTCCCCGTAGGCGGTGTGCCAGCTCGCCAGGAGTCTGCTGCCCAGCTCGACGGCGATGGCCTCCTTGTTCGGGAAGAACTGGTAGAGCGTGCCGGGGGAGACCCCGGCCTCCCGAGCGATGGCGTTGGTGCTCGCCGCCGTGTAGCCGTGCTCGCTGAAGACGCTCGCCGCCGCGTCGAGGAGCTGGGCGATCCGCCGCTCGCCGCGGGCCTGGCGGCGGCGTGGTCTGGCCGTCGTGGCGTCGCTGTCGCTCTGCGCCTCCGGCATGACGGTCCCCGGCTTTCCTGGATCGGTTGACAAATGCGAGAGGGCGCTCGCAATATTGGTAATGCGAGTGATGTCTCGTGTTTTCTATTCTATGGCAATGGCCGACCCATGCAACGGGTCAAGGTGAGGGGACACCGCACCATGTCCGAAGTCAACACCGGACCGCGCCTCGGGGGCTGGACCCGGTTCGTCACCGCGCGTCCAAGATTTTCCTTGCTGCTCACGCTGGTGATCACGGCCCTGGCCGTGTTCGCGGGCAGCGGGGCCGCGGACCGGATGAGCAGCGGTGGCTGGGCGGACCCGGACGCCGAGTCGACCTATGCCACCAAGGTGCTGGAGCGGGAGTTCCCCGCCTCCCAGCCCAATCTGCTGCTCCTCGTCGACAGCGGAAGCCGGACGGTCGACGACCCCGCTGTCGCCGCCGAGGCCGAACGGCTCACCGGCCGTCTCGCGGCCGAGAAGGGCATCACCGGGATCGGTTCGTACTGGCAGACCCGAGCGCCCGCCCTGCGGGCCGAGGACGGCCGCCAAGCGCTCATCGCGGCCCGTATCGAGGGGGACGAGAAGACCGCCGCGGCGGTCCTGGACCGGATAGCGCCCGAATACCGCGGCACACAGGGGTTGCTGAAGGTCTCGTTCGGCGGGCCCGTCGCCGTGCAGCACGAGATGCAGGAGATCATCCAGGAGGATCTGCTGCGGGCCGAGCTGATCGCCCTGCCGGTCACCCTGGTGCTGCTGGTGATGGTCTTCGGCAGCGCGGTGGCCGCCCTGCTGCCGCTCGCGGTCGGCGTCGTCGCGATCCTGGGGACGAACGCGGTGCTGCGCGGCCTCACCGAGATCGCCGAGGTCTCGATCTTCGCGCAGAACCTGACCACGGCCCTCGGGCTCGGGCTGGCCATCGACTACGCCCTGTTCATCGTGCGCAGATTCCGCGAGGAACTGGCCGAGGGCGCCGAGGTGCGGGAAGCCGTGGGCGTCACCCTGCGCACCGCCGGACGGACGGTCCTGTTCTCCGCGCTGACCGTCGCGGTGTCGCTCGCCGCCATGATGGTCTTCCCCCAGTACTTCCTCCAGTCCTTCGCCTACGCGGGGATCGCGGTGGTCCTGCTGGCCGCCGTGGCCGCCCTGGTCCTGCTGCCCGCCGCGCTGATGCTGCTGGGCCACCGGGTCAACTCCCTGGACCTGCGGCGGCTGCTGCGCAAGAAAACGCGCAAGCCGCAGGAGGAAGGAGTCGGCTGGGGGCGTGCGGCGGCTCTGGTGATGCGCAGGGCCCCGCTCTTCGCCTTCGGTACGGCGATCGTCCTCGTCCTGCTCGGGCTGCCCTTCCTGGGCGCGAAGTTCGGCACCGCCGACTACCGCCAGCTTCCCGCCGGCGCCGATGTCCGGATCGTCCAGGAGGAGATACGCGACGGCTTCCCCGGCAATCCGGGCGGCGCCCTCGAGATCCTCGCGGAAGGCCGCGCCACCCCCGCCGAGTACACCGCCTACCGCGACCGGATCGCCGCGCTGCCCGGCGTGCGGCGGATCGACGGGCCCGTCACCTCGGGGACGCACGGATACTTCACGGTGCTCTCCAAGGACGAGGCCGTGGACGAGGCCACCCAGCGGCTCGTCCGTGACATCCGCGCGGAATCCGCCCCGTTCGACACCTCGGTCACCGGCGTCGCCGCCATGCTCGTCGACTCCAAGACCGCCATAGCGGACCGGCTGCCCTGGGCGCTGGGCATCATCATGGTGGTGACCTTGATCCTGGTCTTCCTGCTCACCGGCAGTGTGCTGATACCCATCCAGGCGGTCGTGCTCAACGCGCTGAGCCTCACCGCCATGTTCGGGGCGATGGTCTGGGTATTCCAGGACGGCCATCTCTCGGGACTGCTCGCCTTCACCTCCAGCGGGAACATCGAGACGACCGTTCCGGTCGTGATGTTCTGCGTGGCTTTCGGGCTCTCCATGGACTACGGAGTCTTCCTGCTCTCCCGGATCAAGGAGGAGTACGACCGGGGTGGTGACCACGAGCAGGCGGTGATCTTCGGGCTGCGCCGTACCGGAGGACTGATCACCGCGGCCGCCGTGATCCTCGCGGTGGTCATGGTGGCGATAGGCACCTCCCGGGTGACCAACACCAAGATGCTCGGCCTCGGCCTGGCCCTCGCCGTCCTCATGGACGCGATGGTGGTACGCAGCCTGCTGGTCCCGGCGGTGATGAAGCTGACGGGGAAGGCGACCTGGTGGGCGCCCGGCCCGCTGCGCCGCTTCCACGACCGGTTCGGCCTCAGCGAGGGCGAACCGGTGCCTTCCGAAGCCACCAAGGACGGGGCGAAAGACGGATCGGGAGACGGATCGGGAGACGGACCTGGGGACCGGGGCGACGGCGGGCCCGGGGACGGGACAGGGCCTTCTGCCCGGGACCGGGACACGGCGGTCGTCTGAGGCATCTGGCCCGGTTGCCGCAGAGGAGCGGCGGGGGAACGGGAAGACCCCGTACCGGACTTTGTGGTCCGGTACGGGGTCCCGCCCGCCGACAGGTGCTGTCAGCCTCTGTTGGCCCTGTTGCCGGGGCGCTTGGACACCCAGGTGCGGATGGTGTCCGCGTACCAGTAGGGCTTGCCGTTCTCCACATGGTCGGGAGGCGGCAGCAGCCCGTGTTTGCGGTACGAGCGGACGGTGTCCGGCTGCACCCGGATGTGCGCCGCGATCTCCTTGTAGGACCAGAGCCTTGTGTCCGTCATCGGTCGCGCCTCCCCGCGTCCGCCGCAGAGGCGGCCGGTGGGCCGTCGGGGGAGCTGCGGCCCGGACGCTGGCGATCACCAAGCCTGTGCCCACTGAGCAACGCAGAGTGACCGAAGGGGGTGGGCTGTCACTCTCCTGTGACGAAAGGCATGCGAAATGGAGATATATGTGACTGTCTGCCTAGGCTCCGCAGCTCCGCAGGAAGCGGCGGGTGCGTTCGGCGATGGGGAACGGCTTGTCGGGCGGGCACGGGTACATGTCCTGCTCGACGATGGCGAAGAGGTCGACGTCCAGCCGCTGCGCGGCGGCCAGCACCGGCCCCAGCTCGGGCACCCCGGCGGGCGGCTCGCACATCACGCCACGCGCCACGGCGGGGCCGAAGGGCACCTCGTTCGCGACGACGTCGGCGAGGATCTCCGGGTCCACCTGCTTGAGGTGGAGGTAGCCGATCCGCTCGCCATAGGTCTCGATCAGCTTGACGCTGTCGCCGCCGCAGTAGGCGTAGTGCCCGGTGTCCAGGCAGAGCGAGACCAGCTCGGGGTCGGTCGCGTCGAGGAAGCGGCTGACGTTCGCCTCGCTGTCGATGTGGGTGTCGGCGTGCGGGTGGACGACGATGCTCAGCCCGTAGCGCTCGCGCACCTCCCGGCCCAGCCGCTCGGTCTGGGACGTCAGGTGGCGCCACTGCTCCGGGGTGAGGGTGCTGTCCTCCAGGACCTCGCCAGTCTTGTCGTCCCGCCAGAACGACGGAATGACGACCAGGTGGTCCGCGCCCATCGCCTGGGTGAGTGCGGCGATGTCCGAGACGTGGTCCCAGGTCTTCTCCCAGACGGACGGCCCGTGGTGCAGCCCGGTGAAGACGGTCCCGGCCGAGACCTTCAGCCCGCGCCGGGCGGTCTCTTCGGCCAGCTTGGCGGGGTCGGAGGGCAGATAGCCGTAGGGGCCGAGTTCGATCCACTCGTAGCCGGCCTCGGCGACCTCGTCGAGGAAGCGCTGCCAGGGGACCTGCTGGGGGTCGTCGGGGAACCACACCCCCCATGAGTCGGGGGCCGAACCGACCCGGATGCGGTTCAACGTGGGTACGGAGGAGGTCATGCCGGTCAGCTTCCGGCCACGTCGAAGGAGTGTCAACCCGTCATCCGAATGTAAAGACAAATCATTGACAGGACTCGGAGTGGAGGGTTAGACCTGACCTTGACCATCGAACCGAAGGGACACCCTGTCCGCGCCCGTACGGCGTGACTGCTCGGGTGGCCGTTCCGGTGGATCTTCGACGAGTTCCCCTCACGGCCGGTCGTGTCGCGCACACGTAAAGTGAGATTTTGAACTGCTGGGCAGGGAAGGCGCGTTCGGCGGAGTTCCGGCTCCGCCGGGCCGGGCGCGAGGCCCATGCACAGATCGCCTCCGGTGCGGGGCCGTTTCGCCCTGGCAGGAGCGAAGCGCGAGCGACATGCTCCCCGCTCGCAGCGGCCCCGCACCGGAGGTTTCGGGCCGGAGGTTTCGTACCGAAGGCTCGGACCGGAGGCTTCCGGCGCCGATGACCCGGGCTTCGGGCCGATGATCCGGAGGCTTCCGGCGCCGACGATCCGGAGGCTTCCGGCCGACGCTCCCACCGCACCCCACGCGCGCGTGGTGGGATGTTCGCACCGCTGTCAGCTGCGAACGGGCCGGATGAGTCGGAGGCAGAAATGAAGACCGTCAACCACTGGATCGGTGGCAAGTCCGTCGAGGGCGCGTCCGGCAACTGGGGGCCGGTCACCGATCCGGCGACCGGCGCCGTCACCACACGGGTCGCGCTGGCCTCCGCCGAGGAGGTCGACAGCGCGGTCGCCACGGCGAAAGCCGCGTATGCGGGCTGGGGCACTTCCTCGCTCGCCCGGCGCACCGGGATCCTCTTCCGCTACCGGGCGCTGCTCGACGCGCGCCGTGACGACATCGCCGCGCTGATCACCGCCGAGCACGGCAAGGTCCACTCGGACGCCCTCGGCGAGGTCGCGCGCGGCATCGAGATCGTCGAGCTGGCCTGCGGTATCACCACCCAGCTCAAGGGTGAGCTGTCCACCCAGGTCTCCAGCCGGGTGGACGTGGCCTCGATCCGCCAGCCGCTGGGGGTCGTCGCGGGCATCACACCCTTCAACTTCCCGGCGATGGTGCCGATGTGGATGTTCCCGCCGGCCATCGCCTGCGGCAACACCTTCGTCCTCAAGCCCAGCGAGAAGGACCCCTCGTCGGCCAATCTCCTGGCGGAGCTGGCCCATGAGGCCGGGCTGCCCGACGGCGTACTCAACGTCGTCCACGGCGACAAGGTCGCGGTGGACCGCCTGCTGGCGCACCCGGACGTGGTGGCGGTCTCGTTCGTCGGCTCCACCCCGATCGCCCGCCACATCCATACGACCGCCTCGGCCAACGGCAAGCGCGTCCAGGCCCTCGGCGGCGCCAAGAACCACATGCTGGTGCTGCCCGACGCGGACCTCGACGCGGCGGCGGACGCGGCGGTCTCGGCGGCGTACGGCTCGGCGGGCGAGCGCTGCATGGCGGTCTCGGCGGTCGTCGCGGTGGGCGCGATCGGCGACGAACTCGTCGCCAGGATCCGTGAGCGCGCGGAGAAGGTCAGGATCGGCCCCGGCGACGACCCCGCGTCCGAGATGGGCCCGCTCATCACCAGGGCCCACCGCGACAAGGTCGCCGGTTACGTCACGGGCGCGGCGGCCCAGGGCGCGGAAGTCGTCCTGGACGGTACGGGATACACGGTCGAGGGGTACGAGGAGGGCCACTGGATCGGGCTGTCCCTGCTCGACAAGGTCTCCACCGACTCCGACGCCTACCGCGACGAGATCTTCGGCCCGGTGCTGTGCGTGCTGCGCACCGAGACGTACGAGGAGGGCGTCGCCCTGATCAACGCCTCGCCGTTCGGCAACGGCACAGCCATCTTCACCCGCGACGGCGGCGCCGCCCGCCGCTTCCAGCTGGAGATCGAGGCCGGCATGGTCGGGGTGAACGTGCCGATCCCGGTGCCCGTGGGCTACCACTCCTTCGGCGGTTGGAAGGACTCGCTCTTCGGCGACCACCACATCTACGGCAACGACGGGGTGCGCTTCTACACACGCGGCAAGGTGATCACCACCCGCTGGCCCGACCCGGCCGACGCGCCGAGCGGCGTGGACCTGGGCTTCCCGCGCAACCACTGACCCGCGCAACCACTGACCCACACACCACTGACCCACACACCACCGACCCGCGCAACCGGCTGACACCCCGAGTGGCCGGCCCGACCGCCCGCGTAACGACCCACCCCGAGCGCCTCCGCCCGAGCGAGCGCCCCCACCCGAGCGACCGCCCACCACCCACCCGCGCAACCCCGGCCCGTACGGCACGCATTCACGCCGTACGGGCCGCGGTGCGTCCGGGCGTCGGGGCCACGGGAAACGGAGACCCCTGAAATTCGCCAGAGGCGCGTAACCGTCCGCGCGACACCCGCGTTGACCCGTCGCGGTCCCCATGGCTCGCGCTCGTTGACAGACGCTGGACTGGATACGACTGATCCGGCCCCTTGCCCCTGAGGACACCTATGTGCGGCATCACCGGCTGGGTCTCGTACGGCCGTGATCTGCTGGCCGAGTCCCCCACCGTGGACGCGATGACGGAGACGATGTCCTGCCGGGGCCCCGACGACCGGGGGACCTGGACCAGTGGTCCCGTCGCCCTCGGTCACCGCAGGCTGGCGATCATCGATCTGCCCGGGGGGCGGCAGCCGATGACGCTCGACACACCGAGCGGCACCCTCGCGCTGGTCTACTCCGGTGAGACGTACAACTTCACCGAGCTGCGCGGCGAACTGACCGGCCGGGGACACCGGTTCACCACCGAATCCGACACCGAGGTCGTCCTGCGCGCCTATCTGGAGTGGGGCGAGGCGATGGCCGAACGCCTCAACGGCATGTACGCGTTCGCGATCTGGGACGGCCGGGAGCAGAAGCTCGTCATGGTCCGCGACCGGATGGGGATCAAGCCCTTCTACTACTACCCGACCCCGGACGGTGTGCTCTTCGGCTCCGAACCCAAGGCCGTCCTCGCCAACCCGCTCGCCCGCGCCCGCGTCGAACTCGGCGGACTGCGCGAGCTGTTCGCCTTCGTCAGGACGCCCGGACACGCCGTCTGGGACGGAATGTACGAGGTCGAGCCGGGCACCCTGGTGACCGTGGACCGGAACGGGCCGCGCCGGCACGTCTACTGGCGGCTGGAGACCCGCCCGCACACCGACGACCTCGACACCTCCGTCAAGCACGTCCGTACCCTCCTCGACGACATCGTGCGCCGCCAGCTGGTCGCCGATGTGCCGCGCTGTGTGCTGCTCTCCGGTGGACTCGACTCGTCCGGCCTCACGGCGCTGGCCGCCCGCCAACTGGCCGAGACGGGCGAGTCGGTGCGCAGTTTCTCCGTCGACTTCACCGGGCGGACGGAGCACTTCGTCGCCGACGCCTTCCGCGCCACCACGGACATCCCCTTCGTCCACGACGTCGTACGCGCCTCGGGCACCGAGCACCAGGACATCGTGCTCGACTCCCGCGCACTGGCCGACCCCGCCATCCGCGCCAGGATGATCACAGCCCGCGATCTCCCCCTGGGATTCGGGGACATGGACGCCTCCCTCTACCTGCTCTTCAAGGCCATCCGCCGGCACTCGACGGTCGCGCTCTCCGGCGAATCGGCCGACGAGATCTTCGGCGGCTACCCCCAGTTCTTCGACGAGGGGGCCAGAAAGGCCGACACCTTCCCCTGGCTGGTCCACTTCGACGAACACTTCGGCGACGACGTGGGGGTGCTGCGCCCCGAGATCCACCAGGCCCTGAAACTGCCGGACTTCATCCGGGACAGTTACGCCACGGCCGTGGCCGGTGTCGAACGCCTCGCCGGGGAAAGCGGCTTCGAGTACCGCATGCGCGTGATCTGCCGGCTGCATCTGACCCGGTTCGTACAGATGCTGCTCGACCGGAAGGACCGCGCGAGCATGGCGGTCGGACTGGAGGTCAGGGTGCCGTTCTGCGACCACCGGCTCGTGGAGTACGTCTACAACGCGCCGTGGTCCCTCAAGTCCTTCGACGGCAGGGAGAAGAGCCTGCTGCGGGAGGCCGTCGCCGATGTCCTGCCGCGGTCGGTCTACGACCGGGTGAAGAGCCCCTACCCCTCCACCCAGGACCCCGCGTACGCGCACGCCCTGCGCGAGCAGACCAGGGACCTGCTCGCCACCCCCGCCCACCGGGTCTTCGACCTGGTCGACGCGGCCCGCGTACGGCAGGTGGTGGACCGCGACTCCCCGCAGAACACCACCGCCGCACGGCGCGGCATGGAACGTACCCTGGACCTCGCGGTCTGGCTGGACCTCTACGACCCGGAGATCTCGGTCTCCTGAGTGCTTTCCCCGCGAGGGTACGGCCCTCCCACCCGCCGCATCGCGGACAGCGCACCGGCCGCGCCGAGGGCGAGGGCCATCAGCAGGCCGCTGACCCACAGCGGCGCCCGGAATCCGTACCCGGCGCCGATCGCCAGCCCGCCGAGCCACGGCCCGAGCGCGCCCCCGACATTGAACGCGGCGGTGGCGAACGCCCCGGCCAGGCTCGGCGCCCCGGCCGCCAGCAGGAACACCCGGGAGATCAGGGCCGTGCCCGTACCGAACGCGAGCATCCCCTGGAGAAGGACGAGCACGGTCACCGCCACCGCGTTCGAGGCGGCCAGGCCCAGCACCGCCCAGCCGATCGCCAGCGCCGCCATCCCGGCCGCGATGAGCGCGTCGGTCCTGGCCTCGGGGAGCCGGCCCGCGAGGGTGACGCCGACGAACGACCCCACCCCGAACAGCGCGAGCACGACGGGCACCCAGCCCGCCCCGAGCCCGGTGACCCCCGTGACCAGCGGCTCCAGATAGGAGAACGCGCAGAACGTCGCTCCCTGTACGAGGGCCATCGCCCCCAGCGTCACCAGCAGCCGGGCCCCGGTCGGCGCCCGCAGCTCCTCGCGCACCCCGGTCGTCCCCGATTCCTCCGGGACCGCGTCGGGAACGGCCCGCGCGACAGCGAGAACCGCCGGTACGGAGACGAGGGCCACCGCCCAGAACGCGGCCCGCCACCCCCACTGCTCACCCAGCACGGCCCCAGCGGGAACACCCGCCACACACGCCACGGTGACACCACCGACCACCACGGATGTGGCCCGCGCCCTGGCCTCGGGCGCGACCAACGCGACCGCCGTGACCAGGGCGACCGCCCAGAACCCGGCGTTGGCCAGCGCCCCGACGACCCGCGTCGCGAGCAGCAGCGGATAGCTGGTGGTGACGGCGCCACGACATGCACGGCGATGAACGCCCCGAGAAAGACCAGCAGGGCCCGGCGCCGGGGCCAGTTCCGGCTGAAGAGCGCCATCAAGGGCGCCCCGATCACCATCCCGACCGCGAACCCGGAGGTCAGCAGCCCGGCGGCGGGGATGGATACGCCCAGGTCGGTGGCGATGCCCGACACCAGACCGGACAGCATGAACTCGGAAGTGCCCTGGGCGAAGACGGCGAGCCCGAGCACGTAGACAGCGAATGGCATGAGAAACCCCAGAGGAAGCCGGCGAAAGGATCGACGAGTCAGCGGGGGGTCCGGTGGGTGTGGCGAGGCGCTTCGACCGTACGTACGGAAAAGCCCCCCACGGCCTCAGCACGGCGTGGGGCTGCCACGGAACGGGAAGCACGGGCCACCGGACGACCGGTGGCTAGAGTCTGCTGGCCTCGGGGCTGGACACGACCGTGAGGGTACCCGGCGGCGGCAAAGGAGTGAAGTCGGGCCCGGACGCGCGCCCGGATCGCCAGCCTCGCCTTCCCGGTGGCTTATATGACAAAGGGGGTCGATGCGAGAAAGGAAGATCCCAATGTCGGGCCACTTCGAGCTGTACCAGGACAAGGCCGGGAAACACCGCTTCCGGCTGAAGGCGGGCAACGGCGAGATCATCGCCGTGGGCGAGGCGTACAACAGCAAGGCATCCGCCGAGAAGGGCATCGCCTCGGTCAAGGCGAACGCCCCCGAGGCCCCGGTCAAGGACCTTGAGATGGGGAAGTAGCCATACGCTCCGGGCCGGTCGGCCATGGAAAGCAGACCGGCCCGGAGCCGTACAGAGGACGTACGGCTCGGTCGGTGCCCCCGGTTGGGTGGCCCGCTGAACCCACCGTGCTCAGGCGTCAAACTCCGTCAGATCGATCGCGTGTACATGCAGCGCATGGCCGAACTCCGGGTGGACGGTGTCGAGTTCGAGGCTCATGCCGAGCTTCCGCATCACGTTCTCGGAGGCGTCGTTCCCCGGCCGGCTGATGGCGACGACCCGGTCAAGCCCCCGGTCCTGGAGCGCGAACTCCAGCGCGGCATGCGCCGCCTCCGACGCGTACCCCTGCCCCCAGAACGGCTGCCCGAGCCGCCAGCCGATCTCCACGGCGGGCATGACCTCCGGCAGATACTCCGGTACGGACAGCCCCGCGAAGCCGATCAGCTCACCCGAGGCCAGCAGCTCGACGGCGAAGAGGCCGAAACCCTCCTCGTCCCACTCGTCCTCCCACTGCTCGATCTTCTCGGCGGTCTGGTCCGGATCGAGTACCGACCCGTCACCGATCCACCGCATGACCTGGTCATCGGCGTTGATCTCGGCCATGGGGACGAGGTCGTCGTCGTGCCAGCGGCGGAGGAGGAGGCGGGGTGTCTGGATCTCGGTCATGGCCCCCATCCTGTCGAATGCGGAGGCCACAGGGTTAATCGGTGGCAGTTCCAGCAGCCGGGCCTCGGTCTCGGGCAGGCCGTCAACGGCGAAGTCGAGGTGGACTGCTGGGGCGCCGGCTGGCCGGGCCACTGCGGGGGCCGGTAGCCGGCGACCCGCTGGAAGCCGATGACGAGCCCGTCCTCGCGGGTGACGGCGGCGAAGTCGGCGTTGGACTCGGGGTGGAGTCCGAACCCGGTGGCCTGTTGGTGGAACGCGGCCAGTGCCAGGGCGTCGGGGCAGTCGAGGTTGATCGAGGTGAGCTTCATCTGCGAGGGCATGGCAACTCCGTAACGCCGAACGCTCTCGGATACAGGTGGCGTCACACCGTACTGATCGACGGCACCCTCCGCGACCTGTGCCGGGCGCTCGATTCGAGCAGGGGTCGCCGGGGCATCCCGTGGGGGACATCCCGTGTTCAGGTTGGCGGGTGAGACTGCGGTGTTGGGTTGGTTGTTGCCCGGTGGGCGATCGAGGAGTACGTATGCGTCGAGTTACCGCACCTGTTGCCATCGCGCTCGCCCTTTCCGCGCTGCTGCCGGGGGCCGGTGCCGCGCAGGCTTCGGGCAAGGGGGAAGGGAAGGAAGGCGGTGGGTATTACGCCACCAAGACTCCCTACCGGCCGCTGGAGAGCGCGCGTGGGTATCAGCGTGTGCCCCAGGGGTTCGTTCCGGTGTTCACCGAGAACGTCTCGCGCCATGGCTCGCGCGCGGCCACCGACAGCGCGGACGGCGATCTGATACTCGGGGTCTGGCGGCGGGCCGAGAGCGAGGGGCGACTCACCCGGCTCGGCGCGGGGTTCGGGGGTGAGGTGCGGGGGCTGCTCGACGCGATGGAAAAGGTCGGGTACGGGAATCTCAGTGCCCGGGGCAAGCAGGAGATCCGGGATACGGCCGACCGGTTGCGGGAACGGCTTCCCGGGCTTTTCGACCGGATGTCCGAGAATTCCGAGCGGATCGATGTGGTCAGTTCCGGAAAGGGCCGCGCGGTCGACAGCGGCACGAATTTCGTGGACGCCCTCGTGGCATCGGATCCGAAGCTGGGGTCGCTGGTCGATCCCGCGCGGACCGATGCGGATCTGCTCTATTTCCACAAGTCGGACGGTGGTGCCGCCTACCGTGACTACATCGAGAACGACGCGCGCCTCGCGGCGACCCTGAAGAAGATCAGGGAGCAGCCGCGCACCTTCACGGCCGCGCGGAATGTACTGCGGAAGATCTTCACCCCCGCCTTTGTGGACGGAATGGACCCGGCGGATCAGGTGGACGCCGCGCGGGCGGTGTACGACCTCTACAGCATCGCGCCGAGCATGCGGGCCGAGGGCGATTGGCAGCTGGGGCGGTATATCGACGCCAAGGACGCCGTCTGGTTCGCCTATCTCGACGACGCCGAGAGTTTCTACGAGAACGGCCCCGGCTTCAAGGGCGACGACATCACCTACAGGATGGCCGATGTGCTGCTCGACGACTTCTTCCGGCAGATCGAGGAGAAGAAGTCGGGGAAGAGCAAGTTCGGTGCGGTCCTGCGTTTCACGCACGCCGAGGAAATCATGCCGCTGGCCGCCCTGATGAAGCTGCCGGGGAGCGAGGAACAGGCCACCGAATCCGCTCCGTACACCTACGCCAACAACTCCTGGCGCGGTTCCTCCGTCGCTCCCATGGCCGCCAACATCCAGTGGGATGTCTTCCGGAACGGGCGAGGGGACTATCTCGTCCGGATGCTCTACAACGAGAAGCAGACCGCTTTCAAGGACGGCTGCCGGCCCGTTTCCAAGAACAGTTATTTTTACGGGCTGGGCGAGTTGGAGCGTTGTTTCGGGCGGAAGTGAGCGCCATGGAACGCGGAGTGCCCCGCCCCCCTCGGCCGGAAGCCAAGAGGGGGGCGGGGCACTCGTGTTGTGGACCGTCTGTTCTCAGACGACCTGTGGTGTCAGACGGCCTGTGGGCTCAGCCCGCCTGCGGTGTCAGGCGCAGTGTCAGGATCTGGAACGGGCGCAGTGTGAGGGATACGGTGTCGGCTGTTTCGCCCACCTCTGCGGCCCGGCCGTCTCATCCGTCACCGGGCGCTCCAGCAGGTCCGTGACCACGGCCCCGGTCAGTGGGAAACCGGTGGTGAGACTTGTGGTGGCGCGGCCTCCCTGATCCTGCACGGCAACTACGCGCCGGGCTGGGGCATGCTGGTCGACTGGGGCGAGGAGGCGGGTTCGACCGAGGGCCGGGAGGGGGGTCTGTCCGGAGTACGTCTACCGCGTCTGGTGTACGCGGCCGGTGGCCCGTACTCCTCGGGGAGGCCCCCCAGTTCCTTCCGGTGTCAGTGAGGGGGGCCGCCAGAGACGTTTAGGGTTCAAACATGGAGACCCCAACCCCCCACTGGTCCCGATGGCGCGCGCGCCGGCCCGCGGTGCTCGCTGCCGCCGCCGTGCTCGTCGGCGCCGGGACCTGGACAGCCGTCGCCTCGGACAGCCCGCCCGCCGTGCACCGCGAGGACCAGGTGATGGAGATGCCGGGCGCCCGCATCGAGACGTCGTACTTCACCGCGGGCAGCGGGCGCAGACCCGCCGTCCTGATCGGGCACGGCTTCGGCGGGAACAAGGACGACGTACGTGCCCAGGCCGAGAAGCTCGCCCGCGACGGATACGCGGTGCTGACCTGGTCGGCGCGCGGCTTCGGGAAGTCCACCGGCGAGATCGGGCTCAACGACCCCGACCACGAGGTCAAGGACGTCTCCCGGCTGATCGACTGGCTCGCGAAGCGCCCCGAGGTCCAGCTCGACGCCAAGGGCGACCCCCGGGTCGGGATGACGGGCGCCTCCTACGGCGGGGCCGTCTCGCTGCTCGCCGCCGGGTACGACAAGCGGGTCGACGCCATCGCCCCGCAGATCACCTACTGGAACCTCGCGGACGCCCTCTTCCCCAACGGCGTCTTCAAGAAGCTCTGGGCCGGGATCTTCTTCTCGACCGGCGGCGGCTGCGCCACCTTCGAGAAGCAGCTGTGCGAGATGTACCAGCGGGTGGCCGTCTCCGGCACCCCCGACGCGGCCGCCCGCGCGCTGCTGGAGCGCCGCTCCCCGTCCGCCGTCGGGGACCGTATCGACGTCCCCGCGCTGATCGTCCAGGGCCAGAGCGATTCGCTCTTCCCGCTCGGCCAGGCCGACGCCATGGCCAAGGCCATCCGCGCCAACGGCGCACCCGTCGACGTCGACTGGATCGCGGGCGGCCATGACGGCGGCGACCTGGAGAGCGCCCGGGTGCAGAGTCGTATCTCCTCCTGGTTCGACCGCTATCTCAAGGACGAGAAGGGTACGGACACCGGGCCCGCGTTCCGGGTCAGCAGGACCGGAGGTGTGGACTCCACGGACGGCCGGGCCCAGCTGAGGGGCGCGACCAGCGACAGCTACCCCGGACTGGAGAGCGGCACCACCACCGTCCCGCTCGACGGCGCCGCCAAGACCTTCCAGAACCCGGCGGGCGCGAGCCCGCCCGCGATCTCCGCCGTTCCGGGCGTCGGCGCCGGGCTCTCCCAGCTGTCCTCGCTCGGCGTCGGGCTCTCCCTCGACTTCCCCGGGCAGAACGCGACCTTCGACTCGAAGCCGCTCGACCGTTCCGTACGGATCACCGGCTCCCCGACCGTACGCGCCACCGTCACCTCCAGCTCCGGAGACGCGGTGCTCTTCGCGAAGGTGTACGACGTGGGCGCGGACGGCACCCGCCAGGTGCTGCCCTCGCAACTGGTCGCGCCCGTACGGATCGAGGACGCCGAGCGGGGCAGGACCGTGGAGCTGACGCTGCCCGCCGTGGACCATCAGGTGGTCCCCGGCCACCGGCTGCGGGTCGTCCTGGCCGCCACCGATCTGGCGTACGCCTCACCCGTCGCACCCGCCACGTACAAGGTCGCCCTGGACGGCCCGCTGACCGTCCCCACCGTGCCCGCCCTGACCAGCGGATCCACCGCGCTGCCGTGGTGGACCTGGGGGCTGCCCGGTATCGGCGTACTGATCGCGGCGGCGCTGCTGCTCACCGCGCGCCGGCGCACCACCGCCCCCGCGCCGGATCCCGGGCTGGCGGAGGTGCCGCTCCGGATCACCGGTCTGACCAAGAGGTACGCCAGGTCCGCCGACCGTTACGCGGTCCGCGAGCTCTCCTTCCAGGTGGAGAAGGGCCAGGTCCTCGGACTGCTCGGGCCCAATGGCGCGGGCAAGACCACCACCCTGCGCATGCTGATGGGGCTGATCTCCCCGGACGCCGGGGAGATCCGGGTCTTCGGGCACGCGATCCGGCCCGGCGCCCCGGTGCTCTCCCGGGTCGGCGCGTTCGTCGAGGGGGCGGGCTTTCTGCCGCACCTGTCGGGACGCGACAACCTGGAGCTGTACTGGCAGGCCACCGGCCGCCCCACCGAGGACTCCCGCATCGAGGAGGCCCTGGAGATCGCCGGGCTCGGTGACGCGCTCGCCCGTGCCGTACGCACGTACTCGCAGGGCATGCGGCAGCGGCTCGCCATCGCGCAGGCGATGCTCGGCATGCCGGACCTGCTGATCCTCGACGAACCGACCAACGGCCTCGACCCGCCGCAGATCCGTGAGATGCGGGACGTGATGATCAAGTACGCGGCCGCCGGCCGGACCGTGATCGTCTCCAGCCATCTGCTCTCCGAGGTCGAGCAGTCGTGCACGCATCTGGTGGTCATGCACAAGGGCCGGCTCGTCCAGGCCGGTCCGGTCGAGGAGATCACCGGCGCGGGCGACATCCTGCTCGTCACCACCGCCGAGGAGGTGTCCGAGGCCGTGGTGGAGAAGATCGCCGCACTGCCCGGCATCGGCTCCGCCGTCCGCGCGGACGGTCCGCCCGGACTGCTCGTCCAGCTCGACGGGGCGAGCACCACCACGCTGGTCACCGAGCTGATCCGGCTCGATGTCCCGCTGACGGGTGTCGGACCGCACCGCCGCCTGGAGGACGCGTTCCTCACCCTGATCTCCGGAGGCTCCGCATGAGCGCGCTGACCGAAACGGCCCCCGGCTACCGGGCCCGGCGCACCCTGCCGCTGCGGGTCGAGGCGCTGCGGCAGCTGAAGCGCAGAAGGACGCTGGCCATGGGCGCCATCCTGGGCGCCCTGCCCTTCGTCCTGGTCGTGGCCTTCGCGATCGGCGGGTCCCCGGAAGGCCGGAACAACCGGGTGAACCTGATGGACACCGCGACCGCCTCCGGCGCCAACTTCGCGGCGACCTGCCTCTTCGTCTCGGCGGGCTTCCTGCTGGTCGTGCCCGTCGCGCTGTTCCACGGGGACACCGTGGCCTCCGAGGCGAGCTGGTCCTCGCTGCGCTATCTGCTGGCCGCGCCCGTACCGAGGTGGCGGCTGCTGTGGAGCAAGCTGGCGGTGGCGCTCGGGATGAGCGCGGCGGCGATGCTGCTCATGCCGCTGATCGCGCTGGCGGTGGGCACGGCCGCCTACGGCTGGGCCCCGCTCCAACTGCCGACCGGCGGCTTCCTGCCCATCGCCGACACGCTGCCGAGGCTGGCGCTCGTCATCGGGTTCATCTTCGTCTCCCAGCTGGTCACCGCCGGGCTCGCCTTCTGGCTGTCGACCAAGACCGACGCCCCGCTGGGCGCGGTGGGCGGCGCGGTCGGGCTGACGATCATCGGCAATGTGCTGGACGCGGTGACGGCGCTCGGGTCGTGGCGCGAATTCCTGCCCGCGCACTGGCAGTTCGCCTGGGCGGACGCGCTCCAGCCGCAGCTGGAGTGGGGCGGCATGGCGAAGGGCGCGGCGGTCTCGGTGGCCTATGCGGTGGTGCTGTTCGCGCTGGCCTTCCGGGGCTTCTCGCGTAAGGACATCGTCTCTTAGCGCTGCTGCCCCCACGGCCCCGCCCTCTTCTGCGAGTTCTCCGAAGTTCTGCGAGTTCTCGGAGTCCGCGAGGGCGGGGCCGTGGCGTTTGTCGCGGCTACCAGCGCAGCGGAAGGGTGGCGAGGTAGCTGTTGAGCAGGCGGGAGACGATCCGGTGGTCGTTGAGGGAGGGATGCCAGTCGCAGCCGAGGCGGTCCAGGCCCGGATCGTCGTAGTACCAGTAGCGGACCAGGCTGTCGCCCCGGCGATTGCGCTCCTGGACGATGCGCTGGGCGGCCTGCGCGAACGCGGTGGTGTTGGACAGGAGCGTGGCGCCGACCACGATGTACGTACTGGGGCCGTACCGCGCGCGCAGTCTGTCGAGGAAGCCGTGGTACGCGCTCTCGTAGGCGGCGACCAGCGCGTCCTGGGTGGTCCAGCGCTCGCCTCCGTTGAGGGAGGTCGAGAAGTCGTTGATGCCGAGGCCGACCACGACGACCTGGGGCAGCCAGGTGTCCGGCTTCTGCCAGATGTCGCCGTCGATGTTCAGCAGCGCGCGGTCGTAGTAGGTGCGGAAGTCGACGGTGGCGTTGCCGCCGTTGTAGTTACGGACCATGCCGAGGCCGGAGTAGGCGTTGAGCTGGTAGTCGGCGTTGAAGTTCTGGGCGGTGAGGGAGCCGAAGGCGAGGCCCGCGTTGCTGTTCCGGTTGACCCCTCCGTTGTTCGAACAGTCGCGTGTGGTGGAGACGTTGCCGTAACCGGCGGTGAAGGAGTCGCCGATGAACTCGATCTGCCTGCTCCGCGCCGGGGGCTTCGCGAGGATCGCGCCTCCGGACGCGGCGACGAACCCGCTGAACCTGCCCGCGCCCCAGGGGCTCTCCGTACGTTTGACGAGGCGCACGCGGTGTTCGGTGTTGGCGAGGCCGTTGACCCAGGCGGTGGTCCGGCCCGGGGTCACCAGGGTGGTGGCGGTCGTCCCGTCGATCTGGATGTCGTAGTCGTTGTTGTAGTCGTCGAGGGCGACGCCCACACCGGTGCCCCGGAAGCGGGCTTCGAAGTAGATGCCGGGCCAGGTGTACTGGGCGGCCCCGTCGGCGGCGGCCTTGACGCGGCCCACCGTGTGGAACTGGTCCCACGGGCCGACGGCCCGGCGCGGGGAGGGCGCCGGTGCCGGGGCGGTCGCCCGAGCCGGGGAGGCGACGGCGGTGACGACGCCTGCGGCGGTGGCCGTGAGCAGCGCCCTTCGGGACACGGGGGCTGCGGGGGATATCGGGGACATGGGGGCTGCGGGGGATATCGGGGCCACTCGGGATATCTGGCGATGCGTCCGCATGAGGCCATCCTTTGATGGTGGGGGGGAAGCTGGACGGGCAGGACACGCCGGATCGGACCTTTGGGAGCGCTCCCAAAGGTCCGCTATCGAAGGTGGTCGCCACACGCGCCTCCGTCAACCCCTCGCGAAAACTCCGCCGTCGGAACCACCCCGTCAGATCCACCACCCCCTCGCGAAAACCAACCCGTCGGAACACCCCCGTCAGGTCCACCCCGTCAGATCCACCCCCTGCGCGCCGCTTCCGCGCCCGCGCGGAAGCGGCTCGTCGTGCCGAGGGCCGCCATCAGATCGCCTACCCGGCGGCTGTACGTACGGCTGGACATGCCCAGCCGGGTGGCCGCCGCCTCGTCGGTGAGCCCGGCGAGCAGGGCCTCCAGCACGGGCCGCAGCGCCACCGGCAGGACCCCGGGGGCGGGGACGGTCGCCGTGGGCAGCTCCTCGCCCGTCTCCCACCAGCTCTCGTGTGTACGGACCAGGGCCTGGACGACCACCGGGTCGCGGATCAGCAGCAACCCGTGGAAGTGGAGCTGGAGATCGAGGGGGACCGCCGCGACCGAGCGGTCCACCAGGATCATCTTGAAGGGGATGGAGTCCGTCTGGCGCGCCCGGCCGGGGAGTTGCCGGGGGAGGGGGTGCGGAAGGGCGGCCAGGCCGTGCCGGGGGACGATCCGGCGGACGCCGACCGAGGGTGGTCGCCCCCGGCCCCTTCCGCCGAGCCCCCCCGGGCCGCCGTCCGGCCAGCTCTGGTCCCCCGCCGCGCGGACGCAGGCGCCCGCGAACTCCAGGAACTGCTCCGGAATGCACTGCCCCAGACAACTGCCCGGATCGTCGAAGATCAGCAGCTCACGGCGGGCGGAGCGGACCAGCGCGGTCAGGGTGGCCGTGACCTCTCGTACCCCCTGGATCGGACGGCCGGGCGGGTGGGTGTCCGCCACCGCGTCCTCCCGCGTCCCGTTTATCGGCAGCGTCGATCTGTTGAGCACAGAGCCCGTAACCTCTGCCACGGCTGACCACCCCCGCCATCCCCTCGGAGCCGTACGCCACTCCATGTACGCACATCATCGCTCACCGTGACAAGTGCAGTTCAGAGAGTGGCGACTCCATGCCAACGAGACGGGTGCGCACCCATAGCCGCCGATTCCGGCCGCGCGGGGGTCCGCGCGGCCGGTCGGAGGCCGGCCCCGGGCCCTGCTCGGGGCCGGTCCGGGGCTTTGTTCCGAGCCTGTTCGCGCGGGGGCGGCCGGGCCCCGGGGGCCGGGGTCAGTACGGCGTCAGCAGCGTGTCGACGAGATACACCGTGGCGTTGGCCGTCCCGATCGCGCACTGGATGTTCGCCGTATCGGTGGTCGCGGCGTCCTTGACCCGGAACGTCGTGCCGGACCCCGAGGTGGTGATCGTCGACCCCTCCAGCGTCACGAACGCGCCCCTCGGGAGGTCGCGGCGGGTGATCTTCCGGTCCGCCGCGTGGTACTTCAGGACGGTGGAGAGCCGGTGCCCGTTGTTGAGGAGCTTGACGAGCTGAGCCCTGGGCATCTTGTCGAAGGCCGTGTCGGTCGGGGCGAAGAGGGTCAGTTTCCGCGCCTTGTCGAACGTGTCCGTCAGCCCGGCCTTCCTCACCGCCGCGACCAGCTGCGAAAGCTGCGGGATGTGCGAGGCCGCGGTCATCGCGGGCTCCTCGCGGAGGGCCGCCGCGCTGCCGACGCCGGCGCTCGGGATCCATGAGCAGTCCGGCCCCCACGGGACGACCGGGCCGGGCGGGACCAGGGGCCCGGTGGGGCTGGGCGAGGTGCTGGGTGACGTACTGGGGGACGTGCTCGGGGACGGGGAGACGGCCGGCGTGCCGGGTGTGGCGGGGGCCGGTGAGACCCCGAAGGCGCGCGGTGCCGTGGCGCCGAGCGAGACCGGGAGGGCCGCCGCGAGGGCGGCGGCCACGAGGGTGTTGCGCAGACGGATGGGCTTCATAAGCCGATTCCTCTTCCTGGGGGAGAGGGCCCGAGAAGCGGTCCTGGCCCGGCAGCGCGGGACGGGAGGACGCACCGTCGAAACAGCGTAGCCACGCCCGGGTGGGTCGGCATCTCGGGAGCGACCGGCGGGAGAGGGCGATCGGCGCTATTCGCCTCCGTACGCCAGTTCGCTCGCGAGCAGCGCCGCGCCCACGACGCCCGCGCGTGGGCCGAGTTCGGACATGACGATGGGGAGGTTGCCGGTGGCCAGGGGCAGTGAGCGTTTGTAGACGACGCTGCGGATCTCCGCGAGCAGGAGATAACCGAGCCCCGCCAGACCGCCGCCGATGACGATCATCGACGGGTTCATGAAGCTGACGAGAGTGGCGAGGACCTGGCCGACCCGCTGGCCGCCGGTACGGATGAGCCCGATGGCGGCGGTGTCGCCGCCGGTGGCGCATTCGGCGACATCGACGGCGGTGAGGGCGCCCCGTTCGGCGAGGCGGGCGGCGAGCGCGGGGGACCGTCCCGTGAGCGCGGCGGCGGTGGCGTCGCGGGCGAGGGAGGCGCCGCCGAAGTATGCCTCCAGGCAGCCGGTGTTGCCGCAGGTGCAGACGGGTCCTTCGGTCTCGACCTGGATATGGCCGATATCGCCCGCGCACCCCTCGGCGCCCCGGTAGATCCGGCCGTGGTGCTGCATTCCGGAGCCGATGCCACTGCCTATCTTCACGAAGAGCAGATGCTCGACACTGCGTGCGACCCCGCTGTGCCGCTCGCCCAGTGCCATCACATTGACGTCGTTGTCGACGACCACCGGGCAGTCGTGTTCACGGGCGAGTGTGTCCCGTACGGGATAGCGGTTCCAGCCGACCATGATCGGCGGGGATACGGGGACTCCGTCCCGGAAGCTGACCGGTCCCGGGAGCCCGATGCCGATGGCGTCGAGCCGGGTGTAGTGGCCCTTGGCGCCCAGCTTGTGGAGCAGTTCGCTGACCCGGCCGAGTATCCCGACGGGTCCGGAGCGGATGTCGGCCGTCTCGGAGTACGACGCCACCGGGTCCAGGCCGCCGTTGGTGATCTCGATGTCGATGGAGCTGGCGCCCAGGTCGACGGCGGCGAACCGCAGCCCCGGATCGAGCCGGACCAGTGTGGAGCGGCGGCCGCCGCGTGAGGCGGCCGGGCCCGCGTCGAGGACCTTCCCGGTGGCGACCAGCCGGTCGAGCTCGGCGAGCAGCCGGGGGCGCGGCACCTCCAGCCGGTCCGCCAACTGGGCTCTGGAGAGTGGGCCGTTGTCACGCAGCAGGCTCAGTACGCGGTACGGGACGTTCACGGGCTCCACTTCCTCAATTCCCGGCGCTCGTCCGGCATCGCGGGGCGCCTTCTCTGCGACCGTACGCAACTTTCCCCCGCTCCGTGCGAGGGAGTCCGTGTGGTTGGCCGGAAGGTGCCCGAAGCGCTGCCCCGCCTGGGCGGAGGGGCAGCGCTTCGGGGTGTCGCGGTGTCGCGGCCGGGGTGCCGACGGGGGGCTCGCACCCCCGGCCCGGGGGTTCTCGCCGTCCCTCCCGGCGCCCGGGGGCTCGCGCGCTGCCCGGGTCAGGAGCCGAGGCCCCCCTTCACCGCCAGCGCGTCCCGTGCCAGCGCCGCTCCCGCCGCCGCGTCGTTCACCAGCGCGGTGTCGCCCGTGGCAGTGACGAACGCGTCCAGCACCGCGCGGGCCTGGCCGATCCGGCCGGCCTCGGCGTGGGCCCGCGCCTGGTCGAGCCGGACCGTGAGGCGCTGGAGCCCCCGCGCCGTGGCCAGGTTGTCGGCGCGCAGCCGTGGCAGCAGCGCGCCGAGGTCGTCGAAGGACGTACGGGTGGTGAACCGCACCGTCCGCACCGTGGAGTTGCCCGCCCGGTCCGTCGCCGTGACCTTCAACTCGTGCGCGCCGAGCGGCAGTCGCCACAGCTCCACCGGCTTCCCCGGTACGAGGGCCGCGCCGTCCAGGGTGGTGGCCGAGGAGGCGATCCCGGAGACCGGGTCGGTGACGGCGATCACCGGTGTGGGCCGCTTCGAGTCGCCGTAGGAGGTGTCCGCGTCCAGCCCGGTGACGGTCACCGAGGGTCCGGTGCGGTCGATCCGTACCGTCAGTGTGCCGACCTCGGAGACGTTGCCGCCGCTGTCGGTCGCCCGGTAGAGGACGGTGGTGGCGCCCTCGGTGGCGAGGGTGACGGCCGTGTTGGCGGCGAGCCAGGTCGTACCGCCGTCGACGGAGTACTGGCGGCCGGTGACCGTGCCGTTGTCGGTGGCGGTGACGCCGAGGGTCACCTCGCCGGTGTACCAGCCGCTGGTGCCGGGCCGGGCCGGGTTCAGTGCGGCGGACACCTGCGGTGGTGTCCTGTCGGCGACACCGGGGCCCTGGAAGGCGAGGGAGTCCAGTTCGACGCCGCCCGTGGAGGTGACATACAGCTCTCCCGTACCCGAAGGGGCCGTGTCCAGCGGGGTGCTGACGGTCTGCCAGTTCTCGCCCGCCGGTACGGACACGGTCGCGAACGGCTCCGCGTCCGGGGCGTTCCAGCGCAGCGCCAGGGTGCCCGCCCCGCTCGCGCGGGTCCGCACTCCGCTGATGCCGCTGAACGAGACCGGGTCGTACGCGATCCAGTCCCCGGCGTCGAAGGAGGTCAGTTTCCGCCGGCCGGACGCGGTGGTGTCATCGGTGATCGTGACGCCCTCGGCGGTGTCGTAGTGCTCGGCCTGCATGAGCGCCGGGTTGAGGACGACCTGCGCGTTCCCGGTGGCCGGGGGCACACCGCCCGCGCCCTTGTCGGTGTAGGTGATGCCGAGAACACCGAAGACGTTCTCGGTGTCACCGTGTCCGGCGTCTGTCGGTGTGACGACGGCGCCCGCGCAGCCGGTGCCGCTGTTGACGGGGTGGCCGTGCTGGTTGTGACCGAGGCCGAAGGTCCAGGCGACCTTGGCGCAGTCGACGTTCCTGCCGTCCTCGGCGTCCTCGATGGCGACTCCGTACGGCACGGCGTCGCCCCAGTCGAAGAAGCCGCCGTCCGGCGGTGCGGTGATCCCCACGGTCGGTGCGGTGTTGCCCACGGTGATCTGCCGGCTCGACAGCCCGTTCTTCCCCTGCGGGTCGGTGACCTTCAACCGGGCCTGGAACTGGCCGATTTCGGGGTACGTACGGGTGACCCGGGGGCCGGTGGCGTCGAAGGTGCCGTCACCGTCGAGGTCCCACTGATAGGTGAGTTCGCCGTCCTCCGGGTCGCTGGAGGAGCGGCCGTCGTAGGAGACGGTGAGCGGTGCCTGCCCGGAGGATCTGTCGGTCTTGATCACGGCGGTGGGTGCCTTGTTGCCCTCGGCATAGTCGATCCGGTAGAGGCCCGCGTCGGGGTTCTGCCGGAAGAATCCGTCGCCGTAGTCCAGGACGTAGAGCGAGCCGTCCGGGCCGAACTCCAGGTCCATCGGGTTGTCCCAGGGCGGGATGCCGTTGGCGGAGCGCTCGCTGTTGGGGAGGACATTCTCCAGCTTGGTGACCGGGCCGTCCGGGGCTTCGAGGGTGAAGGCGGCGACGTAGTCCTGCGAGAACTCCCCGAAGAACGCCTTGCCGTCCCAGTACGCGGGGAACTTGCCCGGCGCCGGGTTGTCCGCGTCGTAGTGGTAGACCGGTCCCGCCATCGGGGCCTGGCCGCCGGGTCCGCCGGGACCGCGGAAAGCGGTCAGCTCGGGCCAGGGCTGGTCGGTGTCGCGGTCGCCGTACCAGAGGGTGGCCGGGACGGACGGCGGGAGTTCGGTCAGTCCGGTGTTCCACCGCGAGTCGTTGACCGGCTTCGCGCAGTCGAAGGCCGGCCCCGGGGTGAGGGTGGCGAAGTCGAAGTCCCGGTACGGGTGGGAGTTGTCACCCGTGCAGAACGGCCAGCCGCTGTTCATCGGCCGGGTGGTGGTCTGCCACTCGACGTACCCCATCGGACCGCGGTTCGGGTCGGCTGTCCCGGCGTCGGGCCCGTAGTCGCCCCACATCACGGCGCCGGTCTTCCGGTCGACGGTCATCCGGAACGCGTTGCGCAGGCCCATCACGAAGATCTCGGGGCGCGTCCTCGCCGTACCGACGGGGAAGAGGTTGCCGTCCGGGACGGTGTAACTCCCGTCCTCCTGAACGGTGATGCGCAGGATCTTGCCGCGCAGGTCGTTGGTGTTCCCGGCGCCACGGCGCTCGTCGAGACCGGGGTTGTAGGTGGGGGCGTCGTTGATCGGTGTGTATCCGTTGGTGTGGGGTCCCGATGCCGGTGTGTTGCCCCCGGTGGACAGATAGAGGTTGCCGTCCGCGTCGAAGTCCACGTCACCGGCGACATGACAGCACTGGCCACGGTTGGAGTCGACGCGGATGATCTCCTGCGCGGTGGACGGGTCCAGCTTGTCGCCGGTCCACTTGAAGCGCGTCAGCGTGTCGTACCCCTCCCATCTCTTCCAGTACGAGTCGTCCTGCCCGGCCGGGAGTTGGAGGGGAGCGGAGCCGGTCGGGGTGGTGAGCGGCGGCGAATAGTAGAGGTAGACCCACTTGTTGGTGGTGAAGTCCGGATCCAGGGTGACGGTCTGGAGCCCCATCTCCGAGTTCTGGTACACGTCGATGTGGTTGACGACCTTGGTCACCCCGCTGCCGGGATCGGTCAGCCGCAGATCGCCGTTGCGCGCGGTGTGCAGGACCCGGCTGTCGGGCAGGACGGCGAGGTCGATCGGCTCGCCGGTGTCCTTGGTGAGGGTGACCTTCTCGTAGTTCGCCCAGTCCAGGGCGTGTTCATGGTCCGGGTGTGCCTGCGCGGCCGGTGCGAGGGCCACCATGCCGAGCGCGGGCAGGGCGGTGAGCAGGGCACCTGCGATCAGACGTCCGAGAGTACGGTGCACGGGTGAGCGCCTCCTTGGGCTCCGGGGCTTCGGCGGGGGACCGTTCCCTCAGCCGAGGAGCCCCTTGAGCGCCGTGTAGCTGCGCTCGGCGGCACCGAGCGAACCCGGCGGATCGGGAAGGGCGCCCGGTGCGGTGTCCTGCTCCCAGATGCCGATGTGGGCGGCGCGCGGGCTGATGTCCCGTACGAACTTCTCGTACGGCAGGTCACCCGCCCCGAACTCCACGATGTCGAACCCGTTGGCCTGCGCGGGGTTGCTGTCGCCGTCCTTCATGTGGAACAGCGGGTAGCGGTAGGGCTGGTCGCGCACATACGCGGCCGGGTCGAAACCGGGCCAGCGGTACTGACCGACGTACGCCCAGAACACGTCCAGCTCCAGATAGACGTGTCGGGGGTCGGTGTTGCGCAGGAACACGTCGTAGAGCCGTACCGAGGGCTGGTCCTCGGCGAACGCGAACTCGCCCGCGTGGTTGTGCTGGTAGAGCTTGAGACCGCGCGCGGTGGCCGCCTCGCCCCAGGCGTTGAACTCCTCGGCGGCGGCGAGATAGCCCGCGACGGTGTTGGTGTTCGTGGGCGCGTTGGCGGTGCCGATGTGCGGCATGCCGAGGATCTGCGCGGCGTCCAGCTCCGCCTGGAGGCTGGTCCGCAGACTGCCGATGCCGACATGGCTGCCGACCGCGCGCAGTCCGTTGTCGTCGAGCAGCCGCCGGATCTCGGGGAGGGTGATCTGCCGGCCCAGGATGGAGGTGCTCTGGGTGTACCCGGCGAACTCGATCTCCCGGTAGCCGATCCGGGACAGCTCCGCCAGGACGACGGCGAAGCCGAACGCGCTGACCTTGTCACGGATGCTGAAGAGCTGGATGCCGATGCGGTCCTTGGGAATGGACAGCTTGCCCGGCGTGGCGGCGGTCGGTGCGGCGGCCGTCGGCGTGGCCGCCGCTGTGGCCGCGGACGCTCCGGTGACCGAGGCGGCGGCGAGCGCCACGGTGGTACCGGCAGTGGCCCGGAGGAAGTTCCGGCGGTCGAAGGACTTGTGCAGATGGCCCACGATCACTCCTGGGGAATGAGGCGAAGGGGTGGGGTGCGCTGTGGGGACAGACGGACCACAGGACCTGGGGGTGGCGGGGGTCGCGTACGGCCGGGGGAGTTGCCGCGAACCGTCTCCAACAGCGCTTTTACAGAAGTGACTTACCGGCGGCGCGAGCGTCCGCCCGCGCCTCGGTGGCGCGTTCGGCGGCCTTCTCGGCCAGCTCGGCGCCGCGGTCCGGCGCGGCGGCCCTGGACAGCCGGGCGGCGGACACTCCGACGGGGGCGGTCTCGCCGGTGATCCCGCCCCGGACGCGGGCCAGTTCGCCGACCTTGAGGGCGGGGGCGTTCCCGGTGGCGGTGAGCTTGCCCCGGACGATCGTGTTGTCCAGTACGGCGTTCGCGGTGTTGCCGGTGACCGCGAGGTCACCGCCGAGGTAGGTGGCGCCGGGGCAGGAACCGAGCAGTCCCTCGCCACCGAGCTGGAGGGTGTCGGCGTTGTCCTTGTATACGGTGTTCCCCTGGACCTCGCTGGCGCACAGCACCCCGCCGAGGGCGTTCCCGCTCACCGTGAGGGCTCCCTCGAGGGTGCTGTCGTACACATCGGTGTACTGGTTCCGGTCCCCGGTCAGCGCGCCGCCCAGGGTGGACCCGGACACGTACAGCTCGCCCGATTCGGCTCTGACGGCGCCGCCGAGCTCGGAGTCGACGGCGTACAGGAAGCCCCGGCCCGCGGTGATCCCGCCCTTGACGGTGGTGGCCCGGAGGTAGGTGCCGAAGGCCGCCTGTGTGGTGAGGGCGCCCTTGACGGTGGTGTCGGCGAGGTCGAGATAGGCGTTCGCGCCCACACCGACCGCCCCGCCGAAGGTGGCGCCCGAGGCGACGAGGTCGGCCCCGGCCTCGACGGTCACACTGCCCTTGACCTTGGTGCCGGTCAGTGTGCACGACTTCCCGGCGGGCACGACCAGGTCACCCTTGACGGTGACGGCCCCGCCGTCGCCCACGCAGGTGGTGTAGAGGGCGGCCTGCGCGGAACCGGCGAACGCCACCAGCCCTCCGGAGGCGATCAGCGAGGCCGTGGCGATGAACGTGCGGATCTTCATGAGCTTCCCTTCGGCTGCGGTCCGGCCGCGCCGGTGTGCGCGGACGGATTCCCCCGTACGACGACGCGGACGGCGACGCGGACGGGGGCACGGCGGTGCGGGGGTTGCTGCGCGGTTCATGGGTGCGGGCGGGGCGCGGTCTGGCCGGTTCGATTCGGCGCGCGCACGGCGTGAGTGTTGCCGCGGTAGGCGGTGTTACCACTTCGAAACGCTTGACTGGTTGGGGCGAGACACTAGGGCCGCCGTGTGAGGACTGTCCAGGGGTTTGGCTGAAAACTCCGGAACTTTCTCGTGATTCGTCAAAAGATAGGGATGTCAGGCGAAAAGCTGGCGAGGGTACGGAGGGTACGGAAAGCCCACCGGACAGCCGCCCCAGAGTCGGGAGGGAAGGAGTGGGCCCGACCGCCCCACCGCTGACTCACCGACAGGACAAGCGAGTTGACCGAAGCACCCCGGAGCCCCCACGACGCCCGGAACTCCCACGATGCCCGGAACTCCCACGATGCCCGGAACTCCCACGATGCCCGGAGCCCCCACGACGCCCGGAGCCTCGACCACCCCCGGAGACCCTTCCTGTACGTGGTGGTCTGCGCGGCCGGAATCGCCGGCGACGTCGGCACACTCATCACCGCGGCGCAGCGGCGGAATTGGGACGTGGGCGTCATCGCCACCCCGCAGGGCCTCGGCTTCATGGACCGCGCCGCCATCGAGGAACGTACGGGTTTTCCGATCCGCTCCGCCTGGCGCCTCCCCGGCGAACCCCGCCCACTGCCGCCGCCCGACGCGATAGCCGTGGCCCCGGCCACCTTCAACACCATCAACAAATGGGCGGCCGGTATCTCCGACACACTCGCCCTGGGCGTCCTCTGCGAATCCCACGGCCTGGGCGTCCCGATCGCCGTCCTCCCGTATCTCAACGCGGCCCAGGCCGCACACCCCGCGTACCCCCAGAGCCTCGCCCGTCTCCGTGCGATGGGTGTCCGCGTCGGCGCGTACGAACCCCACGCCCCGAAGCCGGGGGAGTCCGAGGACTTCCGGTGGGAGGAGGCGTTGGAACTGCTGGACCCGGCGGGGTGAGGCGGGGCGAGGTGGGGGCGGCGGCTCGGCACGTAGGCTGGCCCGGACTCGGTGACAAGGAGGCGGCATCGGATGGGCGGAGATGTTCTGCGCTGGAGCGCGTACCGCAGCATGCCGTGGAAGAACGGCGGTGGTACGACCCGGGAGGTCGCGTCGGGCACCGTGCGAGCGCCGCTGGCCCCGGCGGGGCCGGCGGACGGCTTCGACTGGCGGATGAGTATCGCGGACGTGGACGCGGGAGGCCCCTTCTCCGCCTTCCCCGGGATCGATCGCGTGATCACCCTGGTCGAGGGCGAAGGCATGGTGCTGACCGTGGACGGGACCCCGCATCCGGTCGGACCGTTGACCCCCTTCGCCTTCTCCGGCGACGCCACGACGGACTGCCGGCTGGACGCGGGCGCGGTACGTGACATGAACGTGATGACCCGCAGGGGCCGGGCGACGGCCCGCGTGCGGATCGTCACCGTCGCCGCCGTACGGGGGACGGAGACGGCGTGTGCCGAGGGCGAGACCCTGCTCGTCATGGCCGCCACCGAGGGGATCGCCGTCGTCGGACCGGACGGGCGGGAGACGGTGCTCGGCCGCCTTGACTGCGTACGTCACGAAGGCCCGGGGGCGCTGACTCTACGGGGCGACGGCACGGTGGCCGAGATCAGGATCACCGCGCCCCACTGACGGCGGGGCCCCTCCGGCCTTCAGCCCGCCATCGGTCACGGGCCGGCCGGGTCCTGGCATCGCGCCGGCCTGCGGCGGCGAAGTTCTGGATCACCTGCGCCACCCCAAGTAAATCCGCTCGGCTGAACGGGCCGGCCCAGCACCGGCGCGGTTCCGGACGCGAGTGCTGGGCCGGCACACGGATTTACGGCTACGGCGGCGGGCCGTCGCCGAGGCGGGCGAGGCCGGCCGGGAGCGTGAGATGTGCCCAGACGAGCTTGCCGGGGCCGTTGCGCTCGCTCACCCCCCCACGCGTCCGCGAGCGCGTCCACTTGTTTCCTCGGCCCGGGGCCCAGTTCACAGAAGACCGCGGAGCGCGACTTCTGCTGTGTCCACGGCCTCGGTGAGGGCTTGGGTGTGGGCTGCCGAGAGGTGTCCTGTGCCGAGTCCTGACGCGGTGAGCACAGCGTCGAGTCGCTGTCTCTGATCGCTGGTCAGGCATGAGCCTGCCAAGGGGTGGTTCAGGACGTCACGGGCGGCATAGGCGTCGAGAGCGGCCACGTCGGCGACGGCGTCCTGGAGAAGGACGATGCGGGGGCTGGTTCGGCCGTGGGCCAGATCGAGCGTGGCCAGTCCGACTCGGGTCTGGAACACAGCGGTCGCAGGGGCGGGCGGGGCTATCAGCGCGAGTGTTTCCTCCAGAGCAAGGTCCAGCTCCGGCTGGAGCGTGGGGACGGTCGCGGGCCGACAGCAGACGCGCAGGAGGGCCGCGATGGCGTTCTCCCACGGTTCTGTGGGGACGGTGGACTCGATCGTTGCGCGAGCCTGCTCGTCGAGGCCGCGTTCCATCAGCGACATGATCATGATTTGCCGTCCGTCGAGGAGGCGGTTGCCGACGCCCCGGTGCGCGGTCATGGCTTCGGTGGCCTCGGTCCAGCGGCCGATCCGCGCCAGAGCCCTCGCGCCGTCGACAAGCACGGTGACCCACAGTTCCTCGCATACCTTCCGGTGGTCCGCCTCGTTGCCGATCAACATCGACAGATCGGCGGTGTTGCCGAGGATCTCGGCTGTACCGCGCTTCTGGGCGGCGCGGTACAGCCGCAGGAGTACGTCGTAGGCGCCTTCGCCGTCGCCCTCACGGGTCAGCAGTCGGGAGATGTTGATCAGGGGCATGAGTGCCATCACGGCGGTGTCTCCCGTGAGGCGTCCGGCGTCGGCGAAGACCTGGTGCTGTCTCCAGCACAGGTCGGCCGCCAGGTCGGGCATCCCTACGTCTGAGGCGACCAGCGCGGAGTAGTTGAGGACCCCGCTGGCGCGGGCCACCAGGTCGTGGTGGCCCGCGCCAGCGGGTGCGACGGTCAGCCCGATGAGGTGGGCGATGCGTTCGTCCAACGGTAAAGCCGGTGCTTTGGGACGGCGGACCAGGGGGATTCGGCTGGCAATCGCGGGGATCATCGGATCAGCTCTTGCGCGGCCAGTCGACGACGAGACGGCTGTATGTCTTGTCGATGACGAAGCGTGGCTCGGCGGCCGTGAGTTGGTCGCGGGCGTCTCCGACAGCCATGCGGAAGCCCGGTTCCCGGGCGCTGTTGCCCCAGCCTTGATCCCACTCGCCGATCTCGGTCGCGACCTGATCGGCGAGTTCGGCGGCGCGCGGACCATGGCCGATGACGCCGATCTCCCAGAACCTGCCCCGTTCGTCCTCGCCTTCGCGCACAGTCAGGTAGGCCAGGCTGTCACCGTCGAGCGCGGCCATGGAACCCCAGCCGAAGTGCGGGGTGAATCCGGGGCGAGAGCCGGGCATGCGGGACAGGCCGTTGGGCAGCACCGATGCCAGGTACAGGTACAGCCACTCCCAGGGGTCACCCTTGCGGAACTTCACGCCGGAGTAGACCTTGGCCGATGGCTGGTCCAGGACGGTGCGCATCGCTTCACGATCCACCTCCTGCTCGCTGAAGGTCTCCAAACGGACGCTGCCCTCACCGGCATGGGGCACGAGGGTGTAGATGTCGTCACAGACGCCCTTGCGCAGCGGTACGAAGGTGGCCATCTCGCAGGAGACGGTCTTCCAGATATCACCATTTCGCTCGAAGGCGAAGGATCGCGAGATGCTGCCGCGAATCCGCATCGGGAGGACCAGGCGTCCGCCGGGGGCGAGCTGGTCGAGGATCTTCACCGGAACGTCACCGGCGCCGACGGTGAACTGGATGCGGTCGAAGGGGGCGTGCTCAGGAAGGCCGACAGCGCCGTCGGCCAGTACGGCGGTCACGTTCGAGGCCCCGGCCTGCGCGAGGTTCTTGCGGGCGCTGTCGACGAGGTCCTGGTCGACGTCCACGGTCCACACGTGGCCTCCGGGGCCCACGAGTTCTCCGAGCAGGCGGGCGTTGTAGCCGGTGGCGGCTCCGGCTTCCAGGATCTTCTGGCCGGGCTCGGCTCCCGTCTGCTCCAGTTGGGTGGCAACGATCGAAGGCGCGGAGATGCAGGAGATCATCTCGCCGTTCTCGTTGTGCTTGGTGGGCACCGCGTCATCGATATACGCGGCCCGAAGGTCGACGCCGGGGAGGAAGTGGTGGCGCTCGGTGTGCCGGAAGGCGGCGATGACTTCGGGGGTACGCAGGTGGCCTCTGTCGATGAGGCGGTTCACGAGCGCTTCGCGCAGTTCGGCGGGGTCGGTGCCGGGAGGCAAGGTGGTGTCCATTCGGGTGAGGTTAGAGGCCGGGGAGCCGGACTGGTGGGTAGACACGTTGGCTGTTTCCCTTGTGGTGAAGGCGACTTGACGGCCCAGCCATGCGGTGGCGGCCTGCTCGCCGGAAGCCACTCCAGCGCGGTTGAAGGCGAAGATCGCGTGATGGGCGAGCACCGCGCGCAGGCCACGTGTCAGTTGCCCGTCGGAGGCCAACCGCCTCAGCCGGTGCCCAGCGCTCTCGAACGCGGCGACGCGCTCGGCCCAGCCTGGCTCGGCGTCCGGCCGCAGGGCTGCGTCGGCGTTCATGAGACGGCGCATAGCCGCGACGGCCCGGTCGCGCGCAGGACCGGTGGGCGGGGTAACGGGCGGTCGCAGAGAGCCGAGCTTCACCCAGACGTCGCCCGTCTCGAACGGATCCAGCCCGGCAGCCCGGATCATGGTGGAGAGCAGCAGGACACAGCGCTCCCTGGCTCCGGGGCTGCCGGTCTCGGGCAGGGCGGCACGGCTGTCCGCACAGAACACGTCGTGTGCGACATCCATGCCGTCGGGGCCGCCGAACGCTGCGGTCTCCGGCTCGTAGACGCCACCGACCCAGCCGCTGGCCAGTTGGCCGGTGACGAGCCTGTCCAGCAGGTCTGCCGCAGGGCGCTCGGTGCGCAGTCGCAGACCTCCGCCCTTGCGCAGGAAGTGGAACCGCTGGCCGTGCAGTGCGGAGGACACCGCCTGGGCGGCCTCCGGGCTCACCACACCATTCGGAAACACCACACCGGCATGCCACCAGTCCTTTTCGGTGGTGATCGGAAGGTTCTCGTCGTCGATGTCCATGCTCGTGGGCGCTCCTTGTCGGTGAGGCTCGGTTCGGGTGACGGGCGGGGTCAGGTGATCAGCAGGGCGCTGGTCCAGCCCGTGGTGTTTGTGCCGTCCAGGGCCAGTTGTGCGCCGGTGCGGCCCTCCAGGAAACCGGGCTTGGGCAGCCGGTCCAGGTCAGCGGCGAGGCGTTTGCTCAGGTCTTCGATCAGCGGCGTGAACCGGTTCGGCGCGGTGCTGTCGTCGGCAACGGCACGGGCGACGGTCAGCAGACCGGCCCAGCCATGGCACAGCGAGGCGTCGGTGATCCGGCCGAGGCCGACCGGGTCGGCCAGCGTCCGCACGACGATGTCCTCTGCCGTACGTCGGCGGGCCGGGTCCCCCAGGGCGAGCGCTGCCAATTGCTGGGTGCGGGCGATGCCGATCCGGCCGTAGCACCAGGAAGGGCGCGCGGGCTCCGGCTCGGGCGGTACCAGGACGGACAGCTGGTCGCGGGTGGTCCAGTAGCAGCATCCGTACGTGTCCAACCAGCGCGTGAACACCCCGATGGCATCGTGCTGTCCCGGCACCTGGAGATGGTGCCGCACGGCGAGGGAAACCATCGCAAGGACACCGGCGATGCCGTGTGCGACACCGTTGTTGCTGTGTCCGCCGTCCATCTCCTCGCCGGAGGGCCCTGTCTCCGACCACCACCCCGGCAGCTTCTGACCCTTGATACGGACCGGCTGTGCGAGGGAGACCAGGTAGGCCAGCACTTCTTTCAGCAGTGGCGAGGCCACGCCACGGTTCAGCAGCAGTGTGCCCAGCCCGGTCAGGCCCCGAATGAGGTCGAACTCCGCGAGATGCGGCAGCGCCCCGGAAGCCTGCCGCCGTCGCGCTGCGGCCAGCCGGGTGCCCACGACGCGATCGACGGTGTCGCGGACGGTACGGTCGGAGCGTCCAGCACGGCTGAGTACGAATTCCAGTGCCGGGGCGCCATGGAACAGGGACGCGTTGCCTCCGGCACTGACGCCACCCGCAACCGCCTGTACCAGGCTGCTTCGCGCGGAGGCAGACTCACCACGCTCGATGTGTAGCAGTGCTACCCCGAGCGCGCCCTCGGACAGGTCCTGCGTCCTGGGGCGTGCCGCCGCAGTCATGAGCGTGCCCTCAGCGGGAGGACAAGACTGTGGGCACGCCCGTCGATCCAGCCGTCGGCGTCCGGCGGCGGCGCGTCGTGCAGAACCGCGACACCGGTCGGGTGGGCGGCGAGGCGGGCGCGCAGCAGGTCCAGATGCATGTCCTGGCGCAGATCGAGGGGAAGATGCTGGTCGTCCTCGGCCTGGAGCACACGGTCCGGCACGCCGAACCTGCCCATCCAGGCATGGAGTTGCCCTGCCCATTCATCCAGCGTCGCGGTGCGGCCGGGCAGATCCCGAGCACGCAGCTTCCACCGTGCGGACACCAGGATCGAACGGCGATAGTGCAGCGCCGGGGTGAACGGAAGAGTCCAGGCCGCGCCCCAGTCGAACCATGTCACTTGCGGCGCCGCTGCCCGGCTGATCTCGGCCAGGAACCGGACCAGGGGAGGGGTGTAGTTGTTCCACAGGAAGTTGATCGCGGTGGGGGCAAGCAGCTCCAGGCGAGTACCAGTGGCGGCCTCGGTGAGGTAGAGGCGGCCGTCGCGCGTGCCAACGGCCAGATCGAACGGGAACAGCACCCCTTTCCCAGCGCGCCGGAACTCGCCGACGCTGACCAGCCGTGGCAGCACTTGAGGGGCACGTGTGAGCAGGTCGGCAGGGACACGTCCGGCGTGGAAGGACAACTGGACCAGCTCCGCGCCGGGCTCGGCCGTGGGCAGTTCGCTGTATGTCGTGCCGGTGTCCGGGAACAGATGCCAGAACCGGCCCGTCATCGAGCCGACCGCACGGGAGACAGTGGATACCTGAAGGCGGAAGTCTCCGCGGTCCAGGGCACGCGTCGAGTCGGCCTGGACCTGCACGGCCAGTTCGAGGTGGGGCGGGGTGACCATGGGGCTGCCCGCAGCGGCCTCCAACTGCTCGATCATCGAGCCGGACAGGAGCACTGATGTGCTGCCCTCGACGCCTGCGGTACCGGCCAGCTCCAGGAGCAGCCGGTCTCTTCGGGTCATCGGGCGGGGAGGCTCGGAGATCTGGCCGAACCCTTCGGGAAAGCCCAATCCCCTCTCGGGGTCCGTCAGCAGCTCCAACGGCACCTCAATGCCTTCGCCGTAGCGGTCGGCGAACTGCTCGGCATAGCGGCGCCATACCGGGGTGCCCGTCGGATGTGTGGCGAGCCGGGTCAGGACCGTCGCCGTGGTCTCCGCCTCCGCCAGGACCGCATTCGGCAGCCGCACCGTGGCGTCCAGCCGTAGATCCGGCGCCGTCAAGTTGTTCCGGGTGTGCTCCCGCAGAGCGGGTGGCAGGGAGCCGGTTGGATCGATGACCGTGGCGGGTGCGCGCAGCGAGGACCGCAGCAGCCGCACGCGCAGGAGTTGCGTGAGCATTCCGGTCCGATGGTGCTCGGCCGTGTTCGGGAACTCGGCGGCGAGCTTGTCCGCCAGGGCCGAATACCGGATCGGTGATCGGGCCGCGTCGAGCACCAAAGCGACCGCAGGAGTTAGCGCGAGCGAGAACTCCGAGGAGCCCTCGGACGGGACATGGACGCGCCCGCTTCGCTGCTGAGCAAGGTTGTTGACGCATACATCGACGTCGGCCATCCGCTCGCCGTCCGCCTCCCAGCCGCTGATCTCCGCGTTCAGTGCCACTGGGTCCGGCCGGGCAACAGCCTGGTGCTGGTCTCCGACGCGCACCTCTGTCATGTCACTGAACTCGACCAGTGCGACACCCGCGAACAGGCCGTACGGGGTGGAGCGGCGCGTGTACCTGATCGCGTACCGGGCGGTGGCCAGTGCCGCCCGTCGTACGCGGCGCACTTTTGGCGATCGTCCGTCGAGGATCGACTGGACTTGGCGTGCCAGGTCTGGGCTGGCAGCGGAGACAGCCTGCCGAAAGGCGTCATCGGCCCACACCGTGGTCAGCCACGAACGCCAGTGCTCGACCGGAGCGGCGGACCCCGGCCAGGGCGGCATGTCCGGTGCGGTGAGGTTCACTGCGGCGCGCAGCATCCCCTTGCCGGCGCTCTGGTACAGGCTGTGTCGTAAGTGTGTCATCACCCATACTCCGTTCTCGGCAGGAGGTGCGGGCCGGACGGACGACGACCCGTCCAGCCCGCACCACTGGACTGACCTGGTTACGAGGAGGTGGTGCAGGCGCTCGGGCAGGAGCTCCCGCAGTTGTCACCGGTGCCGCACATCAGCACCCTCTCTGTCTCCGGGATGTTCTCGATGAAGGTGATGTCGAGCTGGAACGGGTCGTCGTCGGGCTGTACGGGAGCAACCGGGGCGATGTCAAAGGAAGTCGGCTGCGAGGGAGCAACCGGCGACTCCAGGTGGGTGGTCATGTGTGCCTCCTTGGGCAATGGCGGGCAGCGCAGGGATGTGGAGGGGCTTGGCCTGTTGGTCGGCTGCGACGCCAGCCCGGTCACCGCCCTCGGGTGCGGCCATGCGCCGCAGTGCGGGACAGCTGTTGGAGTTCGGCTGGAACCGCGTGTTCGTCCTCCTCTCGTTCAGGTAATTCATGTGTGGGGAGGAGCCGGCGGGAGCGTGAGATGTGCCCAGACGAGCTTGCCGGGGCCGTTGCGCTCGCTCACCCCCCACGCGTCCGCGAGTGCGTCCACGATGACCAGTCCCCGCCCGTCGGTCGCGTCGGGTTCCTGCGTCCGTTGTTGCGGTGGGGTGGCGGACGCGTCGTGCACTTCGATACGGAGACCGGGACGGCAGTCGTCGTGGTGGCGCACGTACCGCGTCTCGATCTCCCGCCCCTGGGAAACACGGGCGTGCCGGGCGGCGTTGGTGACCAGTTCGGAGAGGATCAGCAGCGCCGAGTCCTCCAGGGCGGACATGCCCCACAGGGCGAGTGTTTTACGGAGTTCCAGCCGCGCCAGCCCGACACAACTCGGGTGTCGGCTCCAACGCAGCACAACGGCAGGGCTGTTCGGCGCGTGGGCGTCGCTCTGATTGATGTCCGGGCTCTGTTCCATCAGGCCGCCACCTCCATGCCGTGAATGACCCGCGGACCCACATCGACGCCATGCACCGCGAGCCACAACGCCCGCCGCCGCTGGCGCCGCCTGCGGTTCTCGACGCGCTGCCGACGCTCGTACTCGGTACGGCGACAGGCGAAGAACAGCGGACGGTGGCGCTCACCGCCGCACACCGGGGGCAGCCCGTGCCCGTGCAGACAGCCGAGCGCGAAGACGAACACGGTCCGGGGCGGTGCCAGTTCGTACGGAACGACGTAAGCCGGCGCGGGGTGCGGTGCGTGCTGAGAGCGTGGGGGGCGGGATTTCGCCGATCCCGGACGATCCGCGGACGAAAATAAGAATCGCAGCAGCGATTCGAAGAGACGGACGATAAACTTCGTCATTGTCGGCGCTCCTTCGAAGCGTTGGCCACGCCCCCGGACGTCCATCAGCGTCGCGGGGGTTTTCTTGTGCGTGGCCGGAGTTCTACGGATGGGGAACCCGACCCGCATCGGGGTACGAACCGGCTGGGGGAGACGGATTCGTCCTCGTCCGACGCGGGGCGGGATGGTTAACACCATCCCGGGTCGAGGTCATTTGGTCCACACTTGAGCTGGTACCAAAGTTCGCCAGTGACCACCGAGTTGAAGGAATGTTCGAGCCATGGAACTGGACAACGAAGAGGAAAAGGTTACGCCGCGTACGGTTCTGGGGAGGGCGTTGCGCCGAGAGAGAGACCTGGTAAACCTGTCGCTGCGTGCGCTGGCGGATGGGCTGGGCTACCCGCATTCGTACATCAGTCGGGTCGAGCACGGGAAGCAACTGCCGTCGGATGAGCTCGCCGAGGCGCTGGATACGCGGTTCGGTACGAGGGGGCTTTTCGCGGGCTTGCTGGCGATGGAGCACGGGTTGATGATTCCGGACTACAGTCGAAAGGTCGTGAGTAAAGAGTCGGAGGCTAGCCGAATTCAGGTTTTCACCAGCAGCCTTGTTCCTGGTCTTCTTCAGACGGAAGGGTATGCGCGAGAGCTGTTCCGAAAATCGATTCCCGGCGAGTCCGAGGAAGCCTGCGCTGAGCGCGTTGCTGTTCGAGTGCGGAGGCAGCGAATCTTTGAGCGCCCGGATCCGGTATTTTACTGGGCGATCATGGATGAAGCGGCCCTAAGGCGCCCAATGGGGACCGCGAAGAACATGGTTGGGCAGATGAATCATCTGCTGGAGATGGCTGCCCGACCCCACATCACGATCCAGGTCTTGCCATTCGATAAGGGCGCCTACCCTATGTTGGGAGGGAGTCTGACGATCATGACCTTGAAGCAGGGAGGGACGATTGCACTGGTCGAGAGCTTCGCTTCTGGTACGGGGGTGGAGTCGGCGAAGAGGGTGCTTGAGTTCACGACCCGGTTCGACTCGGCGCGCTCCATGGCCCTAGCGGATGATGAATCCATCAACCTGATTCGCACATATCTGAAAGGGTATGGAAATGAATGTGATTCCTGACGCATCCGCTCTGGAAGATTGGCGTAAGTCGAGCTACAGCGACAATGGCGAGGGTGCGTGCATCGAAGTATCGGACGGATACGCCTCCGGCGTCCCTGTCCGAGACAGCAAGGTCCCGCACGGCCCTGCGATCGTCTTCCCGAAAGGTGACTGGTCCTCATTTGTCGCCGCTGTGAAGGGCGGAGAACGCCTCGCCTGAAATATCAGGATGCCCCGAAAATTCCTTCGGCCCCTGTCCCGTGACAGGGGCCGAAGTCATGCGGTCGACGAGTGCCCCGCCACCACCTATGAGGGCTGTGCCCAGCAGACGTACGAGGGTAGTCCACCACACGCAAGTGGTTTCGCCGCGCGCGGGAGCCCGGGGTACGGAGACGCCGGGCCGTAGCGGCCGGTCTCATGTCACAGACATCAGGTCACAGGACGTGCCGAAGGTCGGCCACACGCGATTCCGTCAGGTACTGGTGCCGGCGTCCCTCTGTGAACAGCTCAAGCAGATACGTTCGGGGAAGTCGAGCGGCTGTTTCCTCCGGGCGAGGGCGATACGGGCGCGATATTCGGTGTCGCCGTCGCGTAGCAGAACATCGCACATCTCGGATTCGGGTGAGTCGACCCCGATGACGGTGATGTGTCGCTCCGTCATCGGGGTGACCCATTCGCCGAGATCCGCGAGGAGCCAGGCCAGATGCAAGTACGCGGGAGCCTCCGCCGCCGGTTGCCAGTCGTACTCGCTCCGGCCCTCCCTGTGGTGACCGGTGGGTCGCCCTGCACGTATGACGCAGGTCCTGGCACATGTCCCTAATCGCTGAAGGAAAATGTACGTTCCTTCATGGACAGGGAAGTCAGGCGGAACCCGTCCATCCCGAGCTCGAAAACAACGTCAGCGATCCTGCTGAGGAAATCGCTCTCGGGGCCGGTCATCAGATCTCCTACGAGGACTGGTACTGCTGTTTCGGTGGTGTGTGCGACGGGACGAACTGCTCCGTGCCAGAAGCCGACTTGGCGTTGATCTTGGACAGTGTGGTGCCGACCCGGGCCGGGCACTTCGTCACGCCTTCACGGAACGCGGTGATGACGCCACGGTTACGGTCGTCGCCGAGCTTCTTCTCGTTCACGGCGACATACACCTTGTACTGCTTGATCAGCTTGCACCTTCCATTGGCGCACTGGCACTTGCCGGCGTAAGCATGGCTTCTCCACGTCGTACCGCCCTGGTGCTCGCGGTTCGGGCCCTTCGTCACGTACTCAAGTGCCGAGTACTTCGTGAGCGCAGACCTGCTACCAGGAGTTCCGGGACTTGGCGGGGAACCTCCTCCAGCTCGCGGAGGCGAGGAAGGCGGACGTCGAGGGGGATGCTGAAGCGGACGAGGACGGGGAGCTGTCCGGCTGAGTGGTCCAGTCCAGTTCGGCCCGAGACCGTTTCCGGCGCAGAGCGTTCCCGGTGGCTGTTCCCGGCGATCGGTGGAGGCGGGCCCGACGTATCCGGTTCAATAGCCCTTATGGGTAAGTCGGTTTTCACCGAGGCGGATGTGCGTGACCTGGCCGGTTCCCGGTCCTACGAGCGAGGCCTCGGCTACCTCGATTCCGTCGGCCACCTACGGGCCGACGGAGGGCGAATCGTCGCCACGGTCCGGGGCACGGAGCGTTACCGGGTCGTCCTGCACAGCACGGAGCCGCTGCGCGGGGAGTGCGACTGCCCGTACGGCGAGGACGGATTCTTCTGCAAGCACTGCGTCGCCGTCGCCCTCACACTGCTCCGCGCCCCCGGTGGGCAGTCCGCCCTCCGTAAGGAAGCGGCGGTCCGTGACACAACCCTGAGCGACTGGCTCGGCAGTCTCAGCAAGGAGGAGCTGCTCTCTCTCGTGCAGCGGCAGCTCGCGGCGGACGACGGCTTCAAGGAGACGCTCGTACTCCGTGCCTCGACCGCCCGGGGAGACACGGCGGCGGCCCGGTCCGCGATCAGGGCCATGGTCGACCCTGAGGACTTCACCCAGTACGGGTACATCGGTTACCAGGACGCTGCGGGATACGCGGCCCAGGTGTCCCGCGCCGCCGAGGCCGTCCAGGAGCTGGCGGAGTCCGGTCGGGCGGATGCCGCCGCCGAGGCCGCCCGCGACGCGATCAGCCGGGTCATCGCGGTGTACGGATCCGCCGACGACTCCGACGGCGAGATCTCCCAGGCCGCCGCTGATCTCGCCGAAGCCCACCTGGCGGCCTGCGCCGCCGGATCCCCCGATCCCGAGGAGACGGCCCGCTGGATCGTGGACCGCTGCTTGGACGAGGACGGTGATTGCGTCGAGATCGAACCGGCCGCGTACGCCGACATCCTCGGTCCGCGGGGCCTGGCCGAACTACGGGCCCTCGGCGAGGAGGCGCTGAGCCGCAACCCCTCGGGCTGGGCGGAGCGGTACCTGATGGAGACGCTGGTACGCGTCGAGGGCAATGTGGACGAGCTGGTCGCCCTGTACGCCGCCGACCTCACCCCGAACGGGGCGCGCCATCTGCGGATCACCATGGAGCTGGACGCGGCCGGCCGCGCCGACGAGGCCCTGACCTGGGCGGAGAACGGCCTGCGGCACGCGGCGGCGGAGCAGACGCCCCCGCACGTCGACCTCGTCGCGTACACGGCGGAACGGTACGCGCGTCAGGGCCGAACCGCCGACGCGCTCACCGTCCGCCGCGACCACTTCCTGCTCGCTCCGAGCCTTCCCGCCTACCGTGAACTGCGCGCCGCAGCGCAGGCACACGGCGTCTGGGACACCGAGCGCCCCCGCGTGCTCGACCCGCTCCGGGAGGTCACGGACACCGATCGGCGAGGCCGGTACGCGCACGGCTCGCTCCTGATCGACGTACTCATCGACGACGGCGACCTCGAAGAGGCATGGACCGCCGCCCCCGGCCACGCCCACCCGGGCCAGTTGCTCACCCTCGCGGACGCCTCGGTGACCTCCCGGCCTGCTGATGCGCTGGACGTCTACCTCCAGGCCGTCGCATCCCGTACGCAGCAGACCGGCGACCACAATTACCACGCCATCGCGGACCTGCTGCTCAAGGCCCGTACCTGCCACGAGACGCTCGGCACCCAGGCCGCCTTCACGGCGTACGCCACCACCCTGCGTGCCGAACAGAAGCGCAAGCGGAACCTGATCCGCATCCTTGACGGGCGGGGGCTGTGAGGCGGGCGCCCCTCCCGCTCCGGCCGGGGGCCGACCGGTCCAGCGGCCCGGACGGCACCTGACGGCTGTCCCGCGCTCCCCGACGGCTTCCCGCGTCCCCTACGAGAGCTGCTCCTCGACCAGGCGGAGGATCTCCGCGTCGGACAGGCCGAGTTCGCGGGAGAGGGTGATCAGGCGGCGGCCCGCTTCGATCAGGGCGGCGTGGGAGCGGGGGGCCGTGGCGGTGACCACGGCGCCGCGGCCGGGGCGGAGGTCGATGAGGCTCTCGTCCTTGAGGATCTGGTAGCCCCGCAGGACCGTGTGCATGTTGACCTGGAGGTCCCGGGCGAGGGCGCGGGCGGCGGGCAGCCGGTCGCCCATGCGCAGGGAGCCGTCGGCCATGGCGCGCCGGACCGCGCCCGCGACCTGTTCGGCCAGCGGTACGGGCGACGAGGTGTCGATGGTGAACAACACGTCAGTGGCCCTTGCCGCTGCTTCCGGCGAGATACTCGTTCACCAGGCGCGCCGCGTTGTCCGCGTCGTCGACGGTGATCACGAACTGCTTCTTCGTGACGAGATCCAGCCACAGCGCGTCCCCCTCGCGCAGCGAGACGGCGCTGCGCCCCGGCATCCAGCGGTATCCCCAGCCGCCCAGTTCGGAGGGGCGGGCCCACTGCGCGGAGGCCCGGCTGATCTTGCCGAGCGCTATCCGGCGGCGCAGGAACGGGAAGAGGAGCGAGGTGACCGTCACGCCCCGGGCGGTCACACTCACCCGTACGGAACCCAGGGCGAGGAAGGCCGCCGAGGCGATCAACAGCCCCAGGAACAGCGACCGTCGACCCTCGACCAGGACCGCTGCCGCGATGAAGGCGGGCGCGGAGACGAAGCCGATCGCGAGCAGCCACCCCACCGTGATCGAACGGCTCCAGACGGAGACCCGGTCGGATCCTCGGCCGTTCTCTGTGTTCCCCATGACACTCCTTCCCGGCGCGGGCGGACAGCCGTGTCGTCCGCCGCTGTGTGTCCCACCGTAGTTGTTCGGGTGGCGCTAGAACAAGTGGGTATTTGACCAACCAGGTTTCCGCGTAGGGGTGTTCGGGCGGCGGGGATCGTTCCGTACGAGTCCGAAAGTACGGGCGGGAGTGAGGGGCGAGGGGGCGCGGCAGGTCAGGGGGAAACGGTCGACGACTTTCACAGGTCGGCAGCTTTCGCGAAGGGGTGGCCCGCACGGCCGGGCGCCCCGGGGGCACGATGGGGAGGCGGGCCGCCCCCGTCGTACCGGGACGGCCCGCCAAAGGGGATGCCCGGCCGACCAGCAGGGGGTCGCGTAGCAGCGCCAGTACCAGACGGCCCGCGTACCGCGCCGGATCTCCTCCGTGAAGGTGCGGTGGAAGGCGCGGTGCCGTCAGGCCTCGACCTCGACTCCGTACCCCCGCGCGAGCCCGTCGAGACCGTGGTCGAAGCCCTGGCCCATGGCGCGGAACCGCCAGCGGGGGCCCCGGCGGTAGATCTCCGCGAGCAGCAGGGTGCGTTCGGTGGTGGCCGCGTCGAGGGCGGCCTGGGCGAGCGGGGCGGTGCTGCCGCCCGCACCGGTGGTGATCTGGACCGCGCCGATGTCGCCGAAGGTCGGGGCGCCGTCGATGGCGGCGGCGATCACGACCTTGCGTACGGCGGACGGCAGGGCGCCGAGGCCGAGGGCGACGGTCTGTTCGGTCGGGCCGTCGGTGAGGAGGCGCACGGAGCCGTCCGGGCTCTCCGGGGCTCCGTAGAAGACGAAGTTCTCGTCGCGGGAGACCTGGTCGTCCTCGTCGACGAGGAAGGCGACGAGATCGATCTCGCAGGCCGTGCGCTGGGCCCAGGAGGCGGTGACCCCCCAGTCGGCGCCGGTCGCCGCGGCGGGCAGGTCGATGACGCCTCCCCGGGGCAGTACGAGCGGGCCGGGACGCCGGTGGGCCGGGGGAGCGGTGACGGTGGGCGCGGCGAGCCAGCCGGAGTCGTGGGTGGGGATCTCCAGAGCGGTGATCCGGCGTACGCGCCGGTCGCCGTCGCCGCCCGCGAGCAGCACCACATCGGTGACGCTCGCCGACAGGTTGATCGCGGCGGCCCCGCCCAGCTCGACGATCCTGGCGCGCGCGGCCGCCGCGTCCGGGTGCGTACCGCCGAGCGCGAGGACCCGCCGCCCGGCGAGCGGCTTGCCGGGCGTGGAGTCCTCCGGCGCGGAGTCCTCGGGTAGGCGGGCGGCGGGGACGGTCCCGGGCTCGGCGGTCTCAGTGCCCGCGGTCTCGGGGACAGCGGGCACTGAGACCGCAGTGCCCGCGGTCTCGGGGACGGCGGTCTCAAGGCCGGCGGTCTCGGGTCGTCGCTCGTGCGGTGTGCCCGGTCGTACGTCGTCGAGCAGCCGGAGGAAGGTGGCCTCGTCGACGACGGGCACCCCTTCGGCGTGGGCGCGCCGCGCCTTCGCCGAGCCCGACGCACGGTCGTTGGTGACCAGGACGCCGGTGTGGCGGCTGACGGAGGACATCACGTTCAGTCCGGCGGCGACGGACCGGGCGACCAGCTCGGCGCGGGCGGTGTCGGTCTCGCCGGTGAGGGCGATCTTCATGCCCTGGACCAGCGGGCCGCCCGGATCGGGCCGCCCCGGATTGCGGAACGCGCACGGGGTCTTGGGTGGCTGCGGCGTGAACCGGACGTCCTGCCGGGGCGGGCAGGGCACGAGGGGCAGCGGCACATCGAGCCGCGCGGCCTCCCGCAGCGTGGCACGCAACACCCCGGCCAGTACGCGGGTGTCGTCCAGCGCGTCGTGCGCCCGCTGTTGCGGTACGCCGTAGTGGGCGGCCAGCGTGGACAGCTTCAAGTCGTCGGTCGGCGGGTCCACCCGGCGGTTCAGCGCGAGGGTGCACAGCCGCCGGGAGACCGGCAGGGGCCGCCGCGCGCGGGCGAACTCGTGGGCGAGGAAGTCGTAGTCGAACTGCGCGTTGTGAGCGACCAGGACACGGTCCCGGAGCAGGTCCCCGAGCCGCTCGGCGACCTGCTCGAAGGTGGGGGCGCCGCGCAGTTTCTCGGCCGTCAGACCGTGCACATGGACGGGGCCGGGGTCGCAGCCCGGGTCCAGCAGCGTCGAGAACTCCCCGGTCTGCTCGCCGTCCGGGCCGACGGTCACCACCGCGACGGACAGGACCCGGTGCTGACGTGCCACAAGGCCCGAGGTTTCCACATCGACCAGTGCCCAATCGAGGGCGTGGTCGCGCGAGACGGATGGGTCCGGGGCGGCGGACGGGTCCAGGGAGGCGGTGACAGGGCTCATACGGACAAGAATTATTCGGCGTTCCGACGCTCTTCAACCTGAATGGCTATTTGTCCGTTTATGTGAGTGAGTTACGCCAAGTGTCGCCTGAATGGGCAGGCTGGATTTCGTGCCTCTGGAGGCCGGATCCCATGCTTACATCGCCACTACGCGGTTTTCGCTAAATTGTTCTGACCTGCGCGGAAGCCCTCCCTGTTCAAGGGAGGGCCTCGCATCGCGCGTAGAAAGCGCCCCCGGCAGGACTCGAACCTGCGGCCAAGTGCTTAGAAGGCACCTGCTCTATCCACTGAGCTACGGGGGCCGGTGTGCTGGCCTCGGTGACCTGGAGCCCGGCGTGGCTGGTTCTGTGACCTCGCCGGGACAAGGATAGGGCTCCGATCACCCTGACCCGGCTGCTTCACGTGCGTGGCACGTTGTGGAGGTTCAGTGAAGTGAACCGATAATCGCAGGCAGGTGCGATTCGCGCATCGCTTTTGGCCTCCGACGCCCCGGGTGTTGTGCACTCGTTATGCCTGCGCCCCACTCGTCCCGTCTGTCCCGAAGCGTAATCGGCGCGCAGAGATGTCCATACGCTTCAAAAAGGCTCCAAAATTGGGCATTCTTCGCATGTGGTGACCTTGGACGTACGGCCCCAGCTGATCGACGCACTCTCCGCACTGCGCGACCGTGTCGCCTCCGTGCGTCTTCCCCTGCCTCTCGCCGGTGCCCCGCGGGCCCGGCAGACGCGGGCCGAGCTGCTGGCCCAGCTCGACGACTATCTGCTGCCGAGGCTCAGGGACCCCGAAGCACCGCTGCTCGTGGTGGTCGGCGGATCGACCGGGGCCGGAAAGTCCACACTCGTCAACTCCCTTGTCGGACGGAGGGTCAGCGAAGCCGGGGTGCTGCGCCCCACGACCCGTACCCCCGTACTCGTCTGTCATCCCGAGGACCACCACTGGTTCGCGGGCCTGCGGGTCCTGCCACGTCTCGCCCGTGTCTGGCTGCCGCAGCAGGAGGAGAGCGCGGCGGGCGGCGAGGTCGAGGGCATGGAGCCCGACGCGCTGCGCGTCGACACCGCCGCCGCCCTGCCCCGGGGGCTCGCGCTGCTCGACGCGCCCGACATCGACTCGCTCGTGGTGGAGAACCGGCTGCTGGCCGCCCAGTTGGTCTGCGCGGCCGATGTGTGGGTGATGGTGACCACCGCCTCCCGGTACGCGGACGCGGTGCCCTGGCACCTGCTCCGTACCGCCAAGGAGTACGACGCCTCGCTGGTGACCGTCCTCGACCGGGTGCCGCACCAGCTGCTGGACGAGGTGTCACGGCAGTACGCGGCGCTGCTCACCCGGGCCGGGCTCGGCGACGTACCGAGGTTCACCATCCCCGAGCTGCCCGAGTCGGCGGGCGCCGGGCGCGGGCTGCTGCCCACCACCGCCGTCGCGCCGCTGCTCGCCTGGCTCACCCACCGGGTGCAGGACCCGGCGGCCCGTCAGCAGGCGCTGGTACGCACCGCCGCGGGCGTCGTCGACTCGCTGAACGCCCGGATGCCGGAGCTGGCCGGGGCGGTCGCCGCGCAGTACGCCGCCGCCGTACGGCTGACCTCCGCCGTCGAGGACGCCTACGCCGCCGAGGGCGAGCGGGTACGCGGACGGCTGCGCGGCGGCGCCGTGCTCGCCGGGGACGCGCGGACCCGGTGGCGCGGCTTCCCGAGGGACAGCACCGCCCGCGAACTGCTCGACTCGCTGGTCGAGAGCCTGGGCGCGCTGCTCCAGTGCGCGGTGGCCGCCGCCGACGAACGGATCGAGGAGGCATGGCGGCGTGAACCGGCCGCCGCCGCACTGCCCGCGCCCGCCCCGGACGGGGAGGCGGCGGAGCGGGTCGGGATGGCGGTACGCCGCTGGCGGCGCGTCCTGGAGGAGCTGGCGGAGGAAGCCGTACGACAGCTCGACCGCAACTCCGCGCCCGACGCCGAGACCGTCGCGGCGCTGCTCGCGGCCGCCCTCCTCGGTGGCCGGCGCGCCCGGATCGCGGGGGAGCGGCTCGCGGAGCGGATCGGCGCGCAGGGCGCGCTACGGCTGCGCGACCGGGGCGGTGAGCTGGTGACGACGTACCTCGACCGGGTCCTGCACGGGGAACGCGACCGGCGGCTGGCGCCCCTCGACGCCCTTGAGGTGACCCCGGAGCCGCAGGCCGAACTGATCGCCGCGCTGTCCGTACTGCAGAGGGAGAGGTGACCGATATGGCCGAGGTGCCCGAGGTGGCTGCCGGGGAAACCGGGGGGACGGGGGAGGCCGAGAAGCCGGGGGAGGCCGAGAAGTCCGGGGGGACTGGGGGGACTGGGGGGACCGAAGGGGGCGCGGGCGGCGCAACTCCCCAAGCCACGACTTCCGGCAGCGCGGCCCCCGGTATCTGGGACGACGGGCTGATCGCCCGCCGCGCCACCGAGAAGACCACCCTGGAGACGCTGGACGCCCTGGAGGCGGCCGTGGCGGGCGTCCAAGGCGCCACGGGTGCCCCAGGGGCCTCCGGGGACGCTACGGGCGGTTCTGGGGCCGACGGGGAGGCGCACACGCCCATCGGGGGGCCGTACGGCGGCTCCCTGCGGCCGCGCCTCGACGCGCTCGGCGAACTGGTCGGGCTGTCGCGCACCCGGGTCGAGGGCGGCGTGCTCGCCGAGGCGGGACGGGTGCTGGACGAGGCGGCCGCCCGTCAGCGGCTCTCCTCGCGCCACACCGTCGTGGCCATCGCGGGGGCGACGGGCAGCGGCAAATCGGCGCTGTTCAACGCGCTGGCCGAGGTGCCGATCTCGGAGACCGGCCTGCGCCGGCCCACCACCTCCGCGCCCATCGCCTGCACCTGGTCGGACGGCGCGGCCGGACTGCTCGACCGGCTCGCCATCCCCGGACGGCTGCGGCGCAGGCCGCTGGCGGGCGGCGACGGCGACGAGGAGCTGCACGGACTCGTCCTCGTCGACCTGCCCGACCACGACTCGGCCGTCGTCCGCCACCGCGACCAGGTGGACCGGGTGCTCGGGCTGGTGGACGCGGTCGTCTGGGTCGTCGACCCCGAGAAGTACGCGGACGCCGCGCTGCACGAGCGCTATCTGCGGCCGCTCGCCGGGCACGCGGAGGTCACCTTCGTGGTGCTCAACCAGATCGACCGGCTCCCCGGCGACGCCGCCGACCAGGTCCTCGACGATCTGCGCAGACTGCTCGACGAGGACGGCATGGCCCTCGGCGAACACGGCGAACCCGGCGCGACCGTCCTCGCCGTCTCCGCGCTCACCGGCGAGGGCGTGGGCGAACTGCGCGAGCTGCTCGGCCGCTTCGTACAGGAGCGGAACGCGGCGGCGCGGCGGCTGTCCGCCGATGTCGACGCGGTCGCGCTCGGGCTGCGGGCCGCGTACGTCACCGAGGGGCGCGCCGGGCTCGGCGAGCGCTCCCGCGAACAGTTCGCCGACCGGCTGGCCTGGGCGGTCGGCGCGGTGGCCGCGGGCGAGGCGGCGGAGCGCGAGTGGCGCAGAAACGCAGGTCGCGCGTGCGGGACGCCGTGGCTGCGGCTGTGGCGCTGGTACGAGAGCAAGCGGACGCCCGGCGGCGAACCCCCGCAGCCCCCGGTGCTGGTGGAGGAGGAGCTGACGGCACGCCAACGTGTCGAACAGGCCGTACGTACGGTGGTGGAGGAGGCGTCCTCCGGGCTCCCCGCGCCCTGGGCGCACGCCGTGCGCGAGGCGGCCGTCAAGGGCGCGGAGGGGCTGCCCGAGACGCTGGACGAGCTGGCGGTGGCGGCGGGCACGCCGGGCGGCCGGCCGCCGCGCCCCGCCTGGTGGCCCGCCGCCGTGCTCGCGCAGGTGTCGATGACGCTGCTCCAGGTCTTCGGGGCGCTGTGGCTGGTGGGCCAGATCGTCGGCGTACTCGAACCGGGGCTGCTGCCGCCCGTACTGGTGATGCTCGCCGGGATCATCGGCGGGCCGTTCGTGGAGTGGGCGTGCGGAGCGGCGGCCAAGGGGCCCGCGCGGCGGTACGGGCAGGACGCCGAGCGGCGGCTGCGCGAAGCGGCCGGGGGCTGCGGGCGGGCCAGGGTGCTGGATCCGATCGCGGCGGAGCTGATGCGCTACCGGGAGGTGCGGGAGCAGTACGCGACGGTCGCCCGCACCGGGTGACGGAGAGGAACGGCGTGGTATCGAAAGGGTGACGGAGTTTTCCACAACAAGCGGGCAATGCACAGGCGTCGGCACATTCTTTCCGCCCGGTCCAGCATGGAATCAGTCAATGCGGCCGGGCGGGAGGAGCGGGTAATGAACGACACGCTGGTAACGGTGGTGGGGAATGTCGCGACCAAGGTGGAATTCCGCGAGTCGCCCTCGGGCGGGGTGGCGCGGTTCCGTATCGCGGCCACCCCGCGCCGCTGGGACCGTGAGCGCGGCGGCTGGGCGGACGGGCGGACGAGCTTCTACACGGTATGGGCGTGGCGGGCCCTGGGGGTCAACGTGACGTCCTCGGTGGTGGTCGGCGAACAGCTGCTGGTGCACGGCAGGTTGCGGGTGCGGGAGGAGCAACGGGACGGCCAGTGGCGGACGTCGGTGGACATCGAGGCGGTGGCGGTCGGCCACGATCTGGCGCGCGGGACCTCGGCGTTCAGACGTGTGACCAGGAAGACCCCGTTTCTGACGGAACGTCATGAGGGCGGCGCGCAGGGCCAGGAGGGTGGCGGGGAAGCGGCCTCGGGTGGCCTGGGAAGCCCTTGGGAGGGGGGCGGTGGCGCAGCCCGGGAGGAGGTCGGGGAGGATGCCTGGGCGGTGACCGTACCCGTGTCCGTGCCAGCGCCGACTGCCGTGCTCTGAGCGGCTGTTGTGAAGATTTGTCGACATACCCAGGCGTATTCCATGGGCGTATCAGGCAGTCGATAACGATTCCGATTCGGAACGGTTATCTGGGTGCATGGGCGGCGATCGGCGCTTCTCCCCGTCCATAGGATTCGCGAGTAGTCACGGGGCACTTGAGGTCTGCTGGCGAGGCACACCCCCCACGCGTTCTGCGCAAGAGCACCTCGCCCGAAGGGGAATTCTGTGTTTTCTGCGATATCTGCGTCATCCGTGCGGACAAGGGGCACCGCCCGCCTCGCCGCCGCGGTCCTCGTCCCGTGTCTGCTGGCGATGGGCACACTGACCGGTGCCACCGCCGCGGTCGCCGACGAGGCCCCCGCCCACGAGGGAGGCGCCTCCGCCACCCTCGACGGGCTGAAGACCTACGACGGCGCGGTGCTCCACACGGACGGCCAGGAACAGCAGTTGACCGCCGGGCTCTTCGAGATGACCGTCGACGGCGGCGGCAAGCTCAAGACGTACTGCGTCGACCTCCACCATCCGACCCAGGACCAGGCCAGATATCTGGAGACCCCCTGGGACCAGACCTCGCTGGGCTCCAACAAGAACGCGGGCAGGATCCGCTGGATCCTGGAGCACTCCTACCCCCAGGTCGACGACCTCTCGGCGCTGGCCAAGAGCGCGGGCAGCGGACCGCTGACCGAGAAGACCGCCGCGGCCGGCACCCAGGTGGCCATCTGGCGCTATTCGGACGGCGCGGACGTCGACGCGAGCGACCCGGCCGCCGAGAAGCTCGCCGACTGGCTGGAGAAGAACGCCCGGGACATCGCCGAGCCCGCCGCCTCGCTCGGCCTGGAGCCCGGCGCGGTCACCGGCAGGTCCGGCGGGCGGATCGGGCCCGTCACGGTCCGCACGGACGCCGCGGGGGTCACGGTGGTGCCGCCGGTGGACGCCGTCGCCAGCGGCATCAAGGTCACCGACAAGGAGGGCACGCCGGTCACCACCGCCGTCGACGGCACGGAGCTGTACTTCGACATCCCGGCCGACACCGCCGACGGCGCCGCCTCGCTCGGCGTGCAGGCCACCACCTCCGTACCGGTCGGCAGGGCCTTCGCCGGCGCGACCAAGAGCCAGACACAGATCCTCGCCGGCTCCAGCGATTCCACGGTCTCCGCGACAGCCGTCGCCAACTGGGCGGCGGCGGGCCCCGTCCCCGTGGTCACCGCCGAGAAGAACTGCGGCCTGGGCGGCGTCGACGTCACCGTCGTCAACCCGGGCGAAGAGGCGCTCATCGTCGACATCGCGGACGGCGAGCACTCCATAGCGCCGGGCGAGACCAAGACCGTCACCGTCCCGGTCGCCGAGGACGAGACCTACGGCATCACGGTCGCCGGGCCCGGCGGATTCACCCGTACGTTCAACGGCGTCCTCGACTGCCGGACCGCGGGCGCCATGGAGACCGTGACCCAGCAGGCCCCCGCCCAGTCCCTCCCGGCCTCGGTCGGCGGCTCCTCCACCGAGATCACCGCCAACGCGAACACCTACACGGCGAACGACGCCACCAGTGGCGTGACCGCCATGGGCGACCTCGCCGAGACCGGCTCCTCCGGGGCCACCCCCGTCATCGCGGGCATCGCGGTCGCCCTCGTCCTCCTCGGCGGCGGCGCGGTCTTCTTCCTCCGCAAGAACAACAAGGACAAGGAGAAGGGCGCCGACGAGTGAGCGGCGGACGGCGCTGAGTGACGCGTCGCAGGCGGTGGCCCCCGGAACGCGTCGGCGATCCGGGGGCCACCGCCGTTACCGGGCCCCGGCGCCCGTCCGCGAAAGCGATACTGGTTTCCGTCGGGGGATGGACGTGCGGCAAGATGGGGTGTATCTGCCCTCACGCGGCGGAGCCGCACATTGGCCCTTCTCGATTGCCGGACGGTTTCCTTTGGCTGAGTACATCTACACGATGCGCAAGACACGTAAGGCGCACGGCGACAAGGTCATCCTCGATGACGTGACGCTGAGCTTCCTGCCGGGCGCGAAGATCGGTGTGGTGGGGCCGAACGGTGCGGGCAAGTCCACCGTGCTGAAGATCATGGCCGGTCTGGAGCAGCCGTCCAACGGCGACGCGTTCCTGTCCCCGGGCTACACCGTCGGCATGCTCCTCCAGGAGCCGCCGCTGGACGAGGCCAAGACCGTTCTCCAGAACGTGCAGGACGGCGCCGCCGAGATCATGGGCAAGCTCCACCGCTTCAACGAAGTGGCCGAGCTGATGGCGACCGACTACTCCGACGCGCTGCTGGACGAGATGGGCAAGCTCCAGGAGGAGCTGGACCACGCCAACGCGTGGGACCTGGACACCCAGCTCGAGCAGGCCATGGACGCGCTCGGCTGCCCCCCCGGCGACTGGCCCGTCACCAACCTCTCTGGTGGTGAGCGCCGCCGCGTCGCGCTCTGCAAGCTGCTCCTCGAAGCCCCCGACCTGCTGCTCCTCGACGAGCCCACCAACCACCTGGACGCCGAGTCCGTGCAGTGGCTGGAGCAGCACCTCGCCAAGTACCCCGGCACCGTCGTCGCCGTCACCCACGACCGGTACTTCCTCGACAACGTCGCGGGCTGGATCCTGGAGCTGGACCGCGGCCGCGCCATCGGTTACGAGGGCAACTACTCCACGTACCTGGAGAGCAAGCAGTCCCGGCTCAAGGTCGAGGGCCAGAAGGACGCCAAGCGCGCCAAGCGGCTCAAGGAAGAGCTGGAGTGGGTCCGCTCCAACGCGAAGGGGCGCCAGGCCAAGTCCAAGGCCAGGCTCGCCCGTTATGAGGAGATGGCCGCCGAGGCCGACAAGATGCGGAAGCTGGACTTCGAGGAGATCCAGATCCCGCCGGGCCCGCGTCTGGGCAGCATCGTCGTCGAGGTGGAGAACCTCAGCAAGGCGTTCGGCGACAAGGTCCTCATCGACGACCTGTCGTTCTCGCTGCCGCGCAACGGCATCGTCGGCGTCATCGGCCCCAACGGCGCCGGCAAGACCACGCTCTTCAAGATGATCCAGGGCTTCGAACAGCCCGACTCCGGCACGATCAAGGTCGGCGAGACCGTCAAGATCAGCTACGTCGACCAGGGCCGCGGCAACATCGACCCGAAGAAGTCGCTGTGGGCGGTCGTCTCGGACGAGCTGGACTACATCAACGTCGGCCATGTCGAGATGCCCTCGCGCGCCTACGTCTCCGCGTTCGGCTTCAAGGGCCCGGACCAGCAGAAGCCGGCCGGGGTGCTCTCCGGCGGTGAGCGCAACCGCCTCAACCTGGCGCTCACCCTCAAGCAGGGCGGCAACCTGCTGCTCCTCGACGAACCGACGAACGACCTCGACGTCGAGACGCTCTCCTCGCTGGAGAACGCGCTGCTGGAGTTCCCGGGCGCGGCCGTGGTCGTCTCCCACGACCGGTGGTTCCTCGACCGCGTCGCCACGCACATCCTGGCGTACGAGGGCGACTCCAAGTGGTTCTGGTTCGAGGGCAACTACGACTCGTACGAGAAGAACAAGGTCGAGCGGCTCGGCGCCGACGCCGCCCGCCCGCACCGCGCCACCTACAAGAAGCTCACCCGGGGCTGAGACCGATGGCCCGTCATATCTACAGCTGTCCGTTGCGCTGGTCGGACATGGATGCCTTCGGGCATGTCAACAACGCGGTCTTCATCAGTTATCTGGAGGAGGCCCGCGTCGACTTCATGTTCCGGCTGGCGCCGGGGGACGGCTCGCCGTCCTTCTCGGGCGGTTCGGTCGTCGCGCGGCACGAGATCGACTACAAGCGCCCGCTGGTCCACCGGCACAAGCCGGTGATCATCGAGTCCTGGGTCACGAAGATCACCGCCGCGTCGCTGACCATCGCGTACGAGATCAAGGACGACGACCTGGTGTATGTGCGGGCCTCGACCGTCATGGTGCCGTACGACCTGGCGGCGGGGCGGCCCCGGCGGATCACCGCCGAGGAGAAGTCCTACCTCCAGCACTACCTGGACGACGGGGCGGCGGGCGCGGAAGCCGTCGGCGAAGAGGGTGCTCTCGCCGCATGACGGTTCCCGCACAGCCCCTGGAGCCGGCCGACGCGAGGGAGGCCGCCGATCTCGGTGCCTTCCTCGCCCGGCTGATCCACTACGACCGCGCCGCCGCGGTCCGGCTCCAGGCCGGGGGCGGCGCGGTCGCCGTGTTCGGGCGGCCCGCGTCCTTCGAGGTGCTGGCCATCCGTACGGCCAGACTGGCCGTGCCCCGCACCCTCGACATCACGGTCTCCGCCGGGGAACTCCTCGAAGGGATCGACGAGACCACCGGCAGGACGGCCGTCCCGGCGGCCGTCACCGGGCCGCCGTGGGCCGGGGTGCTGCCGCCGCGCGGCGGCTGGCAGCCGGTCCCCGGGCTGCCCGGCGAGGAGGCCATCCGGCGCACGCTGGCCGCCGCCGTCGCCGAATTCCGGGCGCGTGACGAGCGATTGGCGCCCGAGGCCAGGAACCGCGCCGAGCGGGACCGGATCGGCCGGGAGATCTGGTCGCGGACCCTCGGCGACACGCGTCTGCCGCTGCGGGCCGTGCACGCCGCGCAGTCGCTGGGCTTCCTGCGGCCGGTCCGCGCCATGGTCCCCGCCGGGACGCTCCCGGAGGACCCGGTGGCGCTGCTGGAATCGGGAAACTGGCTGCGGCTCCGTACGCCGTACGGCTCGATCGCGGTACGACGGGCCGGGCTCGGCGGGCTCACGGTCACGCCCGCCTGAGCGCTCCGTCTGAGCGCTCGGCCGAGCGCTCAGGGCGGGGGCGCGATGGGCTCAGCCCGCCGTGTTCACCATCGACGCCGCCGCGTAGGTCAGATACGTCCACAGCCGCGTCCGGTGCTCCTCGGAGAGCTCCAGCTCGTCCAGCGCCACCCGCATATGGCCCAGCCACGCGTCGTGCGCCGCGCTGTCGACCGCGAACGGGGCGTGCCGCATCCGCAGCCGGGGATGGCCGCGGTTGTCGCTGTACGTACGGGGGCCGCCCCAGTACTGCATGAGGAAGAGCGCGAACCGCTCCTCCGCCGGCCCCAGATCCTCCTCCGGGTACATCGGTCGCAGCAGCGGGTCCCCGGCCACGCCCTGGTAGAAACGGTGGACCAGGCGCCGGAAGGTTTCCTCGCCGCCGACCTGCTCGTAGAAGGTCTGCTCCTGAAGCGTGTCGCGCGGAATCTCGTTCACCCGTCCATGGTCTCAGACGGCAGGGCCCAGGACTTTGGTTCTACGACCCCCTTCCAGGACCCGGGAGCCACCGTCTGCCCGGCCCGTTCGCCTCCCGGCCGCTCAGCCGGGACAGTGGAGGGATGGGAGCATCCCCCGACGATCCGTACGGCCCCGGCTCCCCGGCCGCGGCCGGGGAGCGCGCCGCGCTGGTCGCGGAGATCGCGGCCACCGGGGCGCTGGACGATCCTGCCTGGCGGGCGGCGTTCGAGGAGGTGGAGCGCCATGTGTTCGTGCCGTACTACTTCGTCGGCCGGCCCGGCGGCTACGACCGGCTCTGGAGCGGCGACCCCGACCCCGTCCGGCGCGAGCGCTGGCTCAGGGGCGCGTACGCGGACGAGCCGCTCGCCATCCGGGTGCGGGACGGCGAGCTGATCTCGTCCAGCAGCCAGCCCTCGCTGATGGCCCGCATGCTGGCGGAGCTGGAGGTACGGGACGGCCACCGGGTCCTGGAGATCGGCGCGGGCAGCGGCTACAACGCGGCGCTGCTCGCGCACCGGCTGGGCGACGACCTGGTCACCACCGTCGACCTGGACCCGGAGATCACCGAATCCGCCCGTACGCACCTGGCCACGGCCGGTTACCGGCCCGCCGTCGTCACCGGCGACGGGGCACGCGGCTGCCCGGAGCGCGCGCCCTTCGACCGGATCATCGCGACCTGCACCCTGCCGCGCGTCCCGGTGTCCTGGCCCGCGCAGTGCCGCCCCGGGGCCCGGATCCTGGCCCCGCTCGCCACCGGGCTGATCGCGCTGAGCGTCGGGGAGGGCGACGGCGCCCTCGGCGCGGACCGGGCGGAGGGCCGCTTCCTGCACACCGCCGCCTACTTCGTACCGCTGCGGGGTGCCCCTCCGCGTATCCCCCGGGCCTTCGGGCAGCGGCTGCCCCGGGGGAGCGGCCACGAGCTCTTCCGCTTTCTGCTCGCCCTCACCGAGGGCAGCCTCGATCCGCGCGACGCCCTCTCCCTGTGGGAGCGCGAGGGCCGCCCCGCCCGGGAGCGATACGGCGTCACGGTCGTCGGGGAGCGGCAGTGGGCCTGGCTCGACGATCCGGCGGGGCCGTACGTCTGGCCGCTGGCCTGAGCCGGAGAGCGACGCTCGGAGGCCGACCGCTCTGTGCGCGGCCCGCTCAGTCCCGGCGGATCGTGATCGTCGTCCACGCGCCGACGTGCACCCGGTCGCCGTCCTTGAGCGGGACGGGAACGTAGGGCTGTATCGGCTCCTCGCCACCGTTGATCGTGGTGCCGTTGGTGGAGTTCTGGTCGACGACCGCCCAGCCGCCGTCCGGCTGGTGGACCAGGACCGCGTGCTGGTGAGAGACGCCCGGATCCTCCGGCGGCACCGACAGGTCGATGTCGGGGGACTCCCCGGTGGAGTGCCTGCGGCGGCCGATCGCGATCTGGTTCCCGGACAGCGGCAGCCGCTGCTCGGGGGAGAACGCGGGCAGGTTCAGCCCGGTGGCCTCGGGGCCGCTGCGCTGCATCATCGCCATGAAGTAGTCACGGTCGGGACCGATGACCGCCGTCCAACTCGCCGGGGCCGCCGGCGGGTACCCCTGCATCGGGTCGGACCGCTGAGGCCCCTGCGACTGCTGGAGCCCCTGGGACTGCGGAGGCGGATACGGGGACGACTGCTGCGGCGGCGACTGCGAGGGTCCCGGGCTGCCCGCCGTGGGCGGCGGCAGCATCCAGTCGTCGTCGGCCCGCTGCGGCGGCGCGGGCGGGGCCGAGGACTGCTGCTGGAAGACCGGCGGGGGCGGCGGGCCCTGCTGCTGGTACGGCGGCGGGGGCGGCGGGCCGTCCTGGCCGCGCCCCGGGGACAGCGGCTCCGCGGGCCGGTTGAGCTGCGAGGGCCGCGAGCTCTGGTACTCGTACGGGTCGGGCGGGCGCGGCGGCTGCTGGGCCTGGAAGCCGGGCGGCAGATTCAGCCCGGGGGGCCCGCCGGGACCGGCCGGGTGGGTGGGCAGCGGATGCTGCGGGGCCAGCGGGGTGTACGACGTGGCCGTGTTGGTGAGGAAGTTCCAGCGGCACTCCTCGCAGAACGGCGCCATCGGCTCGCGCGGCGTACGGCACTGCGGGCACAGCTCGGCCTGCGCGGTGGCGTCGGGGCCGGGGCCGAAGACGGAGCCCTGCGGATAGCCGTATCCGGGCGCGGGCGGCGGGGGAGGCTGGGGTACGGCGCCGGGAGCGCCAGGACCGGCCATGCGATGTCCGCAGACCTCGCACCAGTCTTCGGAACCCGACTGGTGTCCGTTCGGGCAGGTCGGCATGTCGGCGCTTCCCCCTCTCCTCGTCCGGCCCGCAGGCCGCCGTGTGTTAACCGCTGCTCACTGACTGCTGGTTGGGCTATTTCTTGACACGGACGGTCTTGGTGGAGCGTGTCTCCAGGGTCATCTCGTCCGCATCCGCGACTTTCGCCTTCAGGCGCACAGTACCTGTCGCCGCGTCGACGACGTCCACCACCTTCGAAAGCAGTTTCGCGGTATCCGCGTTTCCGGAGGAGGCGGCGAGCTGCACCGCTCGTCCCAGTTTCGCGGTGGCGCCGTCGAAATCACCCGACTTGCGGGCATCCAGACCCTGCTGGATGACCTGGGCCAGCTCGGCCTGGCCCGTGTAGTGCGCGACCTGGGGGTTGATCGAGGTGGACGCCACCATGTCGTCCGTCCACACCGCCCGTACCAGCCCCTGCGAGAGGACCTCCGGGGCTGCGCCGCCGGAGGACGGCAGGATCAGCGAGACCCGCGCGGCCAGCATCTCCCGGCCGATTCCGGCCTCCGGGACCCGTACACAGATGTGGTAGTCGCGGGACTCGTCGCCCCAGGACCCGGTCGGGTAGTCACCGGCGCGCGGTCCCGCCTCCGTACGACGGCCGGTCAGATCCCCGACCGTGGGCGCCACCTGCTTCACGAAGCCGATCTCCACCCCGACCGGTGTCCACAGCCGCAGCGCCACATCCGCGACCTCCTTGCCCATCGCGTTCTCCATCATCCGCGTGAAGTCCGCGGCCAGGCCCGCCGGGTCGGCGACGATATCGGCGGTCCCGAGGAGCGCGGAGGCGACGGAGGTGACCTCCTTGACCTCCCAGTCCGTGCCGACGCCCCGCGCGTCACAGGTGAACCGGCCCGCACAGAGGTCGAGCGCCTCCCGCAGGGCCTGTGGCGTCTCGTGCTCGTTGCGCCCGTCGGTGAGCAGGATGCCGTGGCTGATGGGCACATCGGCCGAGGCCAGCAGCTGATCGGCCAGCCGCAGCCAGGTGCCGATCGCGGTGCCGCCGCCCGCGCTCAGTCGGCGCAGCGCCTCCTTGGCCTGTGCCCTGGTCGTCGCGTCGGCGACCGCGAGCTTCCCGTTGCCCGGGTAGACCTCGCGCGCCACATGGGTACCGCCGACGATCGCGAAGGCGACTCCGTCGCGCAGGGTGTCGACGGCCGCGGCCGTGGCGTCGCGGGCGTTGCGCATCTTCGTGGGCGGGTAGTCCATCGAGCCCGAGCAGTCGACCATGATCACCACGGCCGCGTTCGGGCTGTGCCCGGGGAGGCCGGAGGGTGTGGCCGAGGCTCCCGCGAGCGGTATGCCCCCGGTGGTGCCGCCGCCCGTCGAGGTGACCGTCACGATCGCGTTGACCTCGCGCCCGCCTTCCGGCAGGTACTCGTTCTGGTACACGTCCACGGAGAATCGCGGCACATTCGACTTGGAGAAGTTCGCCATCGGTATCGGCTCCTCGACGCTCCACACAGCAGGGACACATAGAAGTATTTCGGGACAGTGAGGTTCGGGACAGTACGGGGACGGGTGTACGACCGGCGCGGGGCGTCCGGGTGTTCAGGGGCGGGCGGCTCGGCCGGCCGCGGGCGGCGCGGCGCTCATGCCGTACCGCAGCCGGATCCTGCCCCCTGCGGTGGTACGGCGAACGGCAGCACCGCCACTGTTACGTTGTCGTGGCCCCCACCGTCGAGCGCGTGTCCCACCAGCACCCGCGCGGCGTGCAGCGGGCGCAGCGCGGCGTCTGTGGGCAGGGCGCGGGCCATCTCGTCGCCGCCCTCCGCGTAGTTCCAGAGGCCGTCCGTGCAGACCACCACGACACCGGGGCGGTCCGGCTTGAACGAGGCCGTGTGCGGTTCCAGTTCGTACGCGTCGGCGCCCAGCCAGCCCGTGATGGCGTGGGCGCGCTCGTCCGCGTACGCCTCCGCCTCGTTCATCAGACCGGCCGCGACCATCTGCGCGGCCCAGGAGTCGTCCTCGGTGAGCCGGGCGGGCGGGCCGCCGCGGTCGTCCGGGATCCAGTACGCCCTGCTGTCGCCGATCCAGCCGACGACCAGCAGCCCGCTCGCCACGACCGCGCTGACGATGGTGCACGCGGGCGCGTTCTGCCGGCGGTGCGGGTCGCGGTCGGCGGCGCCGTCCGTGGCCAGGCGGTTGACCGCCTCCGCCGCGACGACGATCGCCTCGTGCGTCGCCTGCTGCGGATGGGTGCCGCGCTCCAGCGCGGCCAGCAGGGACGCGTTCGCCGCCGAGGCCGCCGCCGCCGATGCCTCGTCCGGGCGGGTCGCCGACGACACCCCGTCGCAGACGACCGCGACCACGGCGGGCGAGCCGTCCGGCAGGGCGGCGGTCGAGACGGCGAACGCGTCCTCGTTGCGGTGGTGGCGCAGTCCGCGGTCGCTGACGGCGGCGACCGCGGACAGCTCCTGCTCGATGTGGTCGCGCTCGCGCGGCTGGGCGTGTCCGCAGTTCTCGCAGTAGCCGTCGGTGTCGACGCGCCCGGCGCGGCAGGCGACACAGAGCGTGGCCCCGGCCGGGGGCGCCGCCCGGGGCGCGGCGGCCCGAGGATCGGTGGCGGCAGGCCCGCACTCCGCGGGCCCGAACTCCGCCGGCCCGAATACGGCGGGCCCGAACTCCGGCGGCCCGAAGCCCACCGGCGCGGCCGGTACGCCCGGAGGCGTCGGGGGCGCCGGTGGCCGCGCGGGAAACGGCGGCGCGGCCGGCGCCCCGGGCGCGGGCAGCTCGAAGTCACCGGGGTGGGACGGCAGTCGGGCCCCCGCCGAGTCCACGCCCGGCACCTCGTCCGGCAGATGCGCCGGTACGGGGATGCCCGAGCTGTCCGTCCCCAGGACGGCGGGCCACTCGACGTCGGTGTCCGGCGGACCGGGGCGCGCGGCCGGTTCCGTACCGTTCATGATCAGTGTCGGATGGTCGTGGGGGCGCGGCGGGACGGCCGACAGGTCGTACCCGCACACCCCGCAGAACAGGTCGCCGGACTCCAGCGGCTCCGCGCAGCTGGGGCAGGTCGGCAGGTCGGCCGACCGGTGCATCTGGGACATCAATCACACCCACGTCCGGGGGCGGAAACGGTTGGCCCGCTCCACCAGTTCGATCCTCTCCTCGCCGCGCTGAGCGAGCCGGGCAAGCACCCGGTACGAGCGTTCCAGTCCGAAGCGCAGGCCGCGCTCGTCCAGTTCACTGCCGAGCAGCACGGCCTGTACGGGACGGGTCCCGGGACTACCGGAGAGTACCCAGTCCAGGGCCGTGCCCAGTACCTCCGTCGACAACTGCTCACGCCGGACCGCGTCCAGACCGAACTGCTGGAGCGCGGAGACCTGATGGGCCGCCGCCGTCAGATCGTCGATCAGCGCGGGCCCCGCTCCGTACCCCGGCTGCGGGTCGCGCGGACCGCGCTGGCGCAGCCTGGCCCGTACGGCGGCGACCCGCGCGGCCGTGTAGTGGATCGACGACTCGGGCACCGACTCCAGCGTTCGCACGGCGCCGGTCCGGTCGCCGGAGGCGAGCTGGACGCGCGCGAGCCCGAACGCGGCGCTGACGAAACTCGGGTCGGTGGTCCACACCAGACGGTAGTACTCCGCCGCGTTGTCGAGTTGACCCAGCACCTCGGCGCAGACACCGAGCGCCAGCTTGGGCGCGGGCTCGCCGGGGAACGCGTCGTACACGGCGTCGAAGGAGAGCGCCGCTATCTCGTGGTCACCGGTGGCGAGCGAGGCGATCCCCCGGTACCAGACGACCCGCCAGTCGTCCGGGCGCCGCTCCTCCAGCGCGTTCAGCACGTCGAGCGCCGCGGCCGGCTCGCCCATCTCCAGCCGGGCCCGCAGCTCGCGCAGCCCGCGTTCCACGGAGTCGGTGGGTGCGGCGGCCAGCGCCACGATCAGCTCGGCGGGCGCGGAGGCCAGCAGCCCGGCCAGGAACCCGGCGTTCGGGTCGGTCGGATCCACGCGTGGTACGGACAGGGCGAGCGCCGTCGCCCGCGCGTCCAGCGGGGCGAGCCGGGGCCTGCCCGGGCCGGGCGCGGGCCCCGCCGTCAGCGGGGTGCCTCCGGTGCGGGGCGCCGGAAGCAGACCGGGCGCCGACGCCGGGGGAGCGGCCGGCAGGGGAGGGAGCGTGGGCGGCTGTGCCTTCGCGCCCTTCGGCCCCTTCGCGCGGACGCCGAACCGGCCCGGCCGGTCCATCCGTACCCCCAGCAGGGACACGTCCTCCGTCAGCTCGGCGAACAGCTCCGTGTCCGTGACCCGCAGCTCGGGACCGAACAGCGTCGACAGCGCGGGCCGGGGGCGGCCCGTCTGGACCGCGACGACCTCGCGCAACACCCCCGTCAGCTGCTCGGCCATCTCCTGGGCGGAGGAGAACCGCCGCCGGGGATCGGGGTCCGTCGCCCGGACCAGCAGCCGGTAGAAGGACTCGTACGTACGGAAGACGTCGATGTTCTCCGGGTCGGGGAGCGAGTCCACGAATACGTTCGTGTAACCCTGGAAGTCAAAGGTCAGCACGGCCAGCGTCCGCGCGACCGTATAGAGGTCCGAGGCCACCGAGGGGCCGATCTCGGCGACTTCCGGCGCCTGGTACCCCACGGTCCCGTAGATCGCCGACTCGTCGTCGTCCATCCTGCGGACGGCACCCATGTCGATCAGCTTGAGCTGGTCCTCGGTCTGTATCGCGTTGTCCACCTTGAAGTCGCAGTAGAGCAGGTTCCGGCTGTGCAGATGGCCGAGCGCCTCCAGCGCCTCGATCCCGTACGCGCACGCCTGCTCGACCGGCAGCGGGTCCCGTCTGCCGGAGCCGGTACGGCGCTCGTTGGCGATCTCCTTGAGCGACTTGCCGCCCACGTACTCCATGACGATGTAGCCGTCCATGGAGCCGGTGCGCTGGTCGAGGTGTTCCACGAAGTTGTAGATACGGACGATGTTGGAGTGCTCGATCTCGGCGAGGAAGCGCCGCTCGGAGATCGCCGCCGCCATGGCGTCCTGGTCGCCGGTGTCGAGCAGACCCTTGAGCACCACCCAGCGGTCCGAGACGGCGCGGTCGATGGCGAGATAGACCCAGCCCAGCCCGCCGTGGGCCAGACAGCCCATCACCTGGTACTGCCCGTGGACGACATCGCCCTCGTGGAGCTTGGGCACGAAGGAGTACGGGTGCCCGCACTTCGTGCAGAACCCTTCCGTACGCCCCGGCCGCTCGCCGCGCGCGCGGCCCACCGGCGCCCCGCAGTCCGCACGCGAGCAGAACCGCTTGCGCTCCGGCACCTCCGGGTCGGCCATGACGGCGAAGCGCGGATCGGGGCGCGGCACGTCCGGTACGGAGACCAGCCCGGCGCCCAGCCGGTTGCGCCCCGAGGCGGAGGTGGACGCACCGGAACTGCGCACCGACACCGACCGGGCGGACAGCTGCCCGGAGAGCGTGCGCGAGAGCCGCCCCGAGACCGAGCGCCGGGAGGTCGAGGAGCGCGAGGAGCGCGAGGACGCCCGCGAGGAGGAGCGGGCCGAGGAGTGCGAGGAGTTCCCGCTGCCCGAACCGCTGCCCTTGTCGCCGTCCCCGCCGCTGCCGCTCCCGGTGTCCGTCCCGCCGCTGTCCCGGCCGCCGCGCGTGATGCCCGTGGGCGGCGAGGACAGGGCCCCGTTCGCCGCGACGACGGGCGCCAGACCGCAGGTGTCGCAGTACAGTTCACCGCCGCCCATGTCCTCGTACGAACCTTCGCAGCCGGGGCGCTGGCATGCGTCCGTCCCGCTCATCTGTTCCCCCGCTCGCCTTCTGTTCCCAACTCCGTGCGGACCGCCGACGTGTACTCCGTCGCGGCCAGCTGATAACGCAGCACCGCCTGCTCGGCCACGCGCAGATCACAGGGCGCGCTCCACAGCATCCGGCGCGCCGCGTCGTACCGCTCGATCAGCACCGGGTCCTCGGCCAGCCCGTGCCGGGAGACCTTCGCCCGGTACGCGTCCAGCCGGCCGCGCAGCTCCGCGCGGACCGCCAGCGGCGCCGTGACCGCCGTCAGGGACTCCCTGGCCCGCAGCAACTCGTCCTCGGCGTCCCGCTCCAGCGACTCCAGCAGCGGCGAGAGCCGGTTCCACTGGGCGTGCCTGCGGTATGCGGCGGCGGTCGAGAGCCGCTCCTGAAGGGCGGTCGCCGGACCGCTCACCGCGGGCACCTCGGAGGCCGCGATCTTCGCCAGCACCTCGCCGCGCGCTGAACGGGCCTCGGCCAGGGTGCGGTCCGCGCGCGACAGCAGATCGCGCAGCCGCATCAGCCGCTCCTCCGCGTCCTGGCGCACCCGCAGCACCGCGTCGATCTCGCCCCGGACGTCCTCCAGGGCGCGCGCCGCCCGGTCGTACCGCTGGGTGTCGGGCCGCCCGCCGCCCGGCGCGGAACTGCCCGCCGCCGGGCGCCAGAAGGCCAGCGGGTCCGAGATCACCCGGGCGCGCAGGGCGCTCATCTCCCGCGTGATCGTCTCCAGGTCGTCACCGGACGGATGTTCCCCCGGCCGTACGCCCACGGAGTGCGCCAGCGAGCGCACGCGCTGGAGCTCGGCGGAGAGCAGGTCGATCCGGGCGGGCAGCGCCGACCAGACCGAGTCCGCCGCCACGACCATGTCCAGCGAGGACGCGTACAGCTCGTTCATCCGGGAGACCAGCTCGGCCAGCGTGAAGTGCTCGGAGAGCACGGCGGGTCCGGCGAGGGCGGCGGGCCGGGGCGTGGCGGCGCCCGCGACGGTGACCCCCCGCCCGCGCAGCCTCTCCGTCAGCTCCGCCAGATCGTCGCGGCCGGGCCAGCGCCGTCGGGCGCGCGCCTCCCTGGCACCGGCCAGCGCCGCCGTATAGCTGTCGAAGTACGTCCACAGGAGGGCGATCGACTGTTCGGCGGCGGCCCAGCGGTCCTTGGTGACGCCGGTCAGCTCGGCCCCTTCGAGGAGCCTGCGGCCCGCGTGGTCCTGGAGCGCGAGCAGCGAGGTCTCGATCGCCTCGTACTCCGCTTCCAGGCGCGCGAGGGCCCGGTCCACCTCGTCCCGGTCCATCACCGGTCCCGGTGTCCGCTCCGTCGAGTCGGGGAAGGAGCCCGTGCCGCCCATCGATCACCTCTCCGCTCTGGTCGCATGGAGCTAACTGGACTTGTACCGGGCGGGCGGTGCCCCGGTTATCCCGGGGAGGCCCGCCTCCAGCCACTCCTTGTACGACGCCATCCAGAGGCTGTTCGCCCCACCGGCGCGATACCCCTCCAACACCTTGTTCACCCGGCTCACCAGGTCGTCGTTCCCCAGTTTCGCGGCGACGCCGTAGTACTCCTTCGTGAAGGGCTTGCCCACCAGCTCGACGGCCGGGTCCTGGGCGGCCTGCCCGGCCGCGAGAGCGTTGTCCGTCACCACCGCGTCGACCTCGCCCAGCTGGAGCCGGACCAGACAGTCGAGCTGATTGGGCACGGTCAACCGGTCCTCGTCGGAGCCCCGGCCGTCGTGCGGATCCTTGAAGCGCGCGCCGTAGGACTCCTTCTCCAGCTCGTCGTAGGCCGTCGACCCCTCGGCGGTGCAGACCCGCTTGCCCGCGAGCGAGGTGTCGTACCCCGTGATCGTCGAGTCCTTGGGCGCGAGGACCTGCTGGCCCGCCTGGAAGTAGGCGGTGGAGAAGGCGACCTGCTTGATACGGGCGCAGTTGATCGTCATCGTCCTGACGACCAGGTCCACCGTGCCGTTCTCCAGGGCCGCTATCCGCTGGTTGGTGGGGATGGCGCGGAAGATGACGGCGTCCGGGCTGCCGAGGATGTCCTTGGCTATGGCGCGGGCCAGATCGATGTCGAAGCCCTCCAGCTTGCCGGTGGCCGGGTCGCGGTACCCCCAGCGGTAGCTGTTCTGGTCGACGCCGACGATCAGCTTCGGATTCGCCCGGGCCTTGATCTTCTGGATGGTGGGGCCGTCGGCCGAGGACGCCGGAACGCTCGCCTCCGGATTCTCGCAGTCGTCCGCCTTGGCGGGGATGGCCGTGGCGGTCCGCTGCGCGGCCTGCGCGGCCTTCTCCCCGACCGTGTGCGACAGGGGAAACAGGGTGAGCGACGCCGTGAGCACACAGGCGCCCGCCATGGCCGAGACACCGCCCCAGCCACGGAGCCTGTCCAGCGGGCGGGGCCCGCGGAGCCTGTCCAGGGAAGTCATCCCTCGCCCTCCTCTCACCGGTATTCCGAAAGCCTGCGGCCTATGCCGAGAATGGCGCCCACCGCCGCGATCAGGGCCAGCGCCCCGGCGCCCACGGCCAGTCCGGTCAGCGCGCCCCGCCCGTCCGAGGCGGCCCGGGTGAACTCCCGCTGCTCCTGCGCGAGAGCCCGCTCCAGCGCCTTGTCCACCTGGTCGAAGGACTGGCCCGTGGAGTTCTCGGTGCCGATGATCCGGGCCAGCGCGCCGTCGTAGTCCCCGGCGCGGTCCGTCTCGCTCGCCGACTTGTGGCGCTCGCGCCACTGGGCGACCGAGGAGATCGCGGCCTCCACCGGTCTGCCGCCCGCGCTGTTGTCGGCGAGTCTCCGCGCCTCCCCGAGCGCGGTGCTGAGCTTGTCCATGCTGGTGGCGTAGTCCGTCTCGTACTTGTCGTTCTTGCCGTCGGCGGTGAGGACCGCGCCCCGGGAGACCACCGTGAGGTTCTCGTTGGCGCGGGCCTTGAGCGAGTTGATCCGGGCGTCGTTGAGCACCTTCAGCGAGGCCTGGCCGTGCGCCTGCGCGTTGTTCAGCTCCGTCCTGGTGATGGTCTGTCCGACCGCCAGCCACGACAACAGCACCACGGACGCGGCGGTCGCGGCCAGCAAACCGTGGTTGAACATCCGGTTCGTGCGCCGGAAGTTGCGTCGCTGCGCCCAGCAGAGCACCCCGAGCGCCAGCACCCCGATCACCAGCGAGAGATACGGCCACAGCCGCGCGTCGTCGCTGTCGGCGACCAGCCGGTCGGTCTCCGCCGCGTACAGCCGCTCGGCGGCGGGCAGCAGCTCGTTGGTCATCTGCTGGTTCGCGTACCGCAGATAGGCGCCGCCCAGGGGCAGCCCCTGGCGGTTGTTGGCGCGGGCCCGCTCGATCAGACCGGTGTAGCGCGGCAACCCCTCGTTGAGCGTGGCTATCTGACGGCCCGACTCGCTGTCGCTGTCCGTGTGCGTGGCCGCCTTGATCAGCAGCCTGGACGCCTTCTTCATGTCGTCCTGGTAGCGCTTCTGCACGGCGGCCGGCTCCAGCGCGCCCGCCAGGAAGCCGCTCGCAGCCGCCGTGTCGGCGTCGGCCAGCGAGCGGTAGATGTCCGCCGCGTCCGCGCTCAGCGGCTGACTGCGGCTCACCACGTCGTTCGCCGCCGAGAACCGGTCGGACACCTCCCACGCCGTGACCGCCCCGAACGCCACCACCAGCAGGGCCAGCGCCGCGCCGATGATCCGCAGCCGTCCCGGCTCGGTCGTCGCCGCTCCGCGCAGCCGGTCCCTGGTCTCGGCCCACGCGGCACCGCGCACGGGCGCCGGCACGGGCGGTGGCCCGGATGGCGGCGGTGGCGCGGGCGGTGGCGCGTGCGTCGGAGCCGATGGTGGCGCGGTGCGCACATTCGGCGGGTATGTCACGTGACCTCCCCCTCGGTCATCTGACGACGGCGGCCGCCCCCTGCGGGTCGGGGAACTACCTCTGACCAGAAGTATGGAGCCAAGCACTGACAACCACACCGGGCTTGACCCGATCTTGTCCGTATCGATCCCGTCTGTGCCGAACGTCCGTGCGGGGCACGTGACGGAACGTCATCGCCGTCGCTTCACCATGAAGTACGCCGGAGTCCCTTGCTCGGTTCCCCGTACGGCGGCTCGTACGCGTCGGGGTGGAGCTTTCGGCGCTTCTCCGCGGCTTCTACGGCGTGTTCCACCCGGGTGTTCCACCCGGCGCGAGCCCGTAGTGCTCACGCAGCCGGGCGTACGCCCGCGCGTCCGCTCCGGTCCGGTCGAGCCCCAGCAGCGCCGCCCCCAGCACCGGCGCCGCCGTCACCACCCGGACCCGGGCCCCCGGCGCCCCGGCCGCCAGCAGCTCCACGATCCGTCTCTCCAGCCGGGGGTGACGGGCCGCCAGCACACCGCCGCCCAGCACCACGGGGACCGTCCGGTCCGGCCCGGCAGGGGCCGCCGGGTCCAGCAGCCCGAGCCGGCCCAGCGCGACCGTCGCCATGACGGTGACCTCCTCGGCCAGCCGGTCCACCACCGACCCGGCCACCGCGTCGCCCGCCGCGTCCGCCGCGAACAGCAGCGGCGCCATCTCGTGCCTGCGCGCGGCCGGGAGGCGGCCCCGGTGCAGGGCCTCGACCAGCTCGTACACCGAGCCCAGTCCGAAGTGGCCCGGCAGCGTCCGTACCAGCGTGGTCGGTTGGCCCCGGCCGTCCTCCGCCCGCGCCGCGTACCAGAGCGCCTCCGCCGCCAGGTCCGCGCCGCCGCCCCAGTCGCCGGAGAGCCGGCCGAGCGCGGGGAAGCGCGCGGTCCGGCCGTCGGGGCGGATGCCCACGCAGTTGATGCCCGCGCCGCAGACCACCGCGATGCCGAGGGCCGGGACGCCGTCCGGCAGCCCGGCGCGCAGCAGCGCGAAGGTGTCGTTGACCACCTCGGTCGTACGCCCCCAGCCGCGCGCCCGGACCGCCTCGGCCAGCTCGCGTTCCTCGACCGGGAGATCGGCGTTGGCCAGCGCGGCCGACACCCGGGCGGCGCAGCCCCGTTCGGGCAGGCCCGCCGCCGCGACGGCCTCGGCGACCGCTGCCGCCAGTACGTCGACGGCCGCCCCGATCCCCACGGCGGGCGGCCGGAAGCCGCCGCCGCGGGCCGCGCCGAGCACCGTACCGGCCGCGTCGATCACGGCCACGTCGGTCTTGCTGTTCCCGGCGTCGACGGCCAGTACCAGGCCGCCGCTGCCCGTATGCGCAGCCGTATTCACCGCCATGCGAGATGCTCCCGGTTGTGCGCGAGCAGCCGGTCGGTCAGCGTCTCGGCGTACGCGTACTGTCCGATGAGCGGATGGGACAGCAGCGCCCGGAAGACCCGGTCCCTGCCACCGTGCAGCGCGGCCTCCAGCGCCAGTTCCTCGTACGCCGTGACCTGCGCGATCAGCCCCGCGTACAGCGGATCCAGCGCGCCCACCGGCAGTGGCGCCACGCCTTCGGTACCCACCCGCGCCTGTACCTCGATCACCGCGTCATCGGCGAGGAACGGCAGCGTGCCGTTGTTGTACGTGTTCACCACCTGCACCGGAGCGCCCCCGTCGCGCAGCAGCGCCGCCGCCAGCTCCACCGCCGCCTCCGAGTAGTAGGCGCCGCCCCGCTTCGACAGCAGCGCGGGCTTCTGGTCCAGCGCCGGGTCCCGGTACATCTCCAGCAGCCGCCGCTCCATCTCCGCGACCTGGGCGGCCCGCGAGGGCCCGGTCCGCAGCTCCTGGACGACCTCGTCGTGCGCGTAGAAGTAGCGCAGGTAGTACGAGGGGACCACGCCGAGCCGGTCCAGCAGCGCGCGCGGCAGCCGCAGCCGCTCAGCGATCACGGAGCCGTGCCCGGCCAGCAGTTCGGGCAGCACCTCCCGGCCCCCGGGCCCGCCGAGCCGTACCCCGCGCTCCCAGCTCAGATGGTTCAGCCCCACATGGTCGAGGAACACCTCGGACGGCGGGACCTCCAGCAGCCCCGCGAAGGCGCGCTGGAGACCGATCGCCACATTGCACAGGCCCACCGCCCGGTGCCCGGCCCGGAGCAGGGCGCGCGTCACGATGCCCACCGGGTTGGTGAAGTCGATGATCCAGGCGCCGGGGCTGGCCCGCCGGACCCGCTCCGCGATGCCGAGCACCACCGGGACGGTCCGCAGCGCCTTGGCGAGCCCGCCCGCGCCCGTCGTCTCCTGGCCGACACAGCCGCACTCCAGCGGCCAGGTCTCGTCCTGGAGCCTGGCCGCCTGGCCGCCCACCCGCAGCTGGAGCAGGACCGCGTCGGCCCCGGCGACGCCCGCGTCGAGGTCCTGGGTGGTGGTGATCCGGCCGGGATGGCCCTGCCGGGCGAAGATGCGCCGGGCCAGCCCGCCGACGACGTCGAGCCGGTCGGCCGCCGGGTCGATCAGGACGAGTTCCGCGACCGGGAGGGTGTCCCTCAGCCGGGCGAATCCGTCGACGAGTTCCGGTGTGTAGGTCGAACCGCCGCCGACCACCGCGAGCTTCATCCGTGCCCAGCCCTTCACCCCGGTAAGAGTGCTGCTTTCCGGGAGGCATTCTGCCGGTCGGGCGGTGCGCCGGGGCCGGTACGGCGGGGAGTGCCGCCGGACGGGTTACTGCTTGGCGAGATTCGGGCCCGGCGGTATCGGGGCCGTCGCCAGCGACTGCGGGGAGGTGGGGCTCGCCAGCGCCGAAGGAGCCGAGACGCTCGCGGTCGGGTCCGACGCGGGTGCCTCCTCGGCCGGTGCCACCGGTGCCGCCACGCCGACGATCCGTATGCCGGCCTCGTCGAAGGCTTCCTTGATCCGCCAGCGCAGCTCGCGCTCCACCGCCGGGGCCTGCCCCGGCATGGTCTTCGCCGAGACCCGCACGGTCACCGAGTCCAGCAGTACGGAGTCCAGCCCCAGCACCTCGATCGGCCCCCAGAGCCGCTCGTTCCACGGGTCGTCCTTGGCCATCTTCTCGGCGACCTGGTGGATGACCGTACGGACCCGCCCCAGATCCTCCGCGGGCCGCACCAGCACGTCGACCCCGGCCGTGGCCCAGCCCTGGCTGAGGTTGCCGATTCGCTTGACCTCGCCATTGCGCACGTACCAGATCTCGCCCTGGTCGCCGCGGAGCTTCGTCACCCGCAGCCCGACCTCGATCACCTCGCCGCAGGCCACGCCCGCGTCGATGGTGTCCCCGACCCCGTACTGGTCCTCCAGGATCATGAACACACCGGAGAGGAAGTCGGTGACGAGGTTGCGCGCGCCGAAGCCCAGCGCCACCCCGGCGACCCCGGCGGAGGCCAGCAGCGGGGCCAGATTGATGTTCAGCGCGCCGAGCATCATCAGCGCGGCGGTGCCGAGTATCAGGAACGACGTCACCGAGCGGAGCACCGATCCGATGGCCTCGGAGCGCTGGCGGCGGCGCTCGGCGTTGACCAGCAGACCGCCGAGCGCGGTGCCCTCGACCGTCTGGACGCTGCGGTTCATCCGTTCGATCAGCTTGGTCAGCGCCCGCCGGATCACCCGCCGCAGCACCAGCGCGATCACCAGGATCAGCGTCATCCGCAGCCCGATGCTCAGCCAGGTGGTCCAGTTCTCCTCCACCCAGCTCGCCGCGTTCGTCGCCCGCTCCGCGGCCTCGTCGAGCGTCACGGGGTCGGACGAGGAGGCGCCGGCGGCGAGGTAGGCGGACCAGGACACGACGGGAACCTCCAGGGATCACCGCACCGACGGGCTGCCGGACGGACCAACCACACTAACGGGGCAGTGCGGTCCGAACCGTGTCCCGGCGGCGGGGAGAGACACTCCTCACGTGTCCCCCGGCAGCCGCTGTACCTGGGCTGTGCGGGCCCTGTGCGCGCCCTGTCCCGGCCCTCTGCCGATCCTTTGGGGGCCGCTGTCCTGCGTTCTGTTCCGGCCCGGCCCGGCCCTGCGCGGGAGGTCCGGGCAGATCATCGGACAGGTGGTCGAGCGTGTGGTCGAAAACACTCCGCGCCCGTTACCCGGACGTGGTGGCGTTTCGACCAGGCATAAGGAGAGACTGGAGCAGATCGTCACGGCACGAAGCCACGTGCCGCCGGCGTACAAGGAGGCACCGTGCAGCATGTCCTGGTCCTCAACGCGTCGTACGAGCCGCTCGGCGTCGTACCGCTCCGCCGCGCGCTCGTCCTCGTTCTGGAGAACAAGGCCCTCTGTCTAGAGGAATCCGGCGCCTTCATGCACAGCGAAACCCGTGTCATCCCCGCACCCAGCGTCGTACGGCTGAAACGGTTCGTCCGCGTCCCCTACCGAGGCCCCGTGCCGCTCACCCGCCGTGCGCTCTTCGCCCGTGACGGCGGGCGCTGCATGTACTGCGGTGGCGTCGCAACCAGCGTCGACCACGTCATCCCGCGCAGCCGGGGCGGACAGCACGTATGGGACAACGTGGTGGCGGCCTGCCGCCGCTGCAACCACGTCAAGGCCGACCGGCACCTGCGCGAACTGGGCTGGCGCCTGAACCACCAGCCCGCCCCGCCGTCCGGCCTCGCCTGGCGCATCATCGGCACCGGCCACCGTGACCCGCGCTGGATGCCGTACCTGCAACCGTACGGAGCGGAGGACGCGATGGCCCGCATCGACGGAGTGGCTGTTTAGTTTTGGCTCGGTTTTTTTGGGCTCGGTTCGCCTCCGGGGGCGCTCTTGCCGCTGTCGACAGTCGACCGTGCTCGGTTTCCTCGTTCCTCGGGAACCTCCGCCCACGCGGCGGAGCCGCATATCGAGCACAGCCTCCCTTTCGACGGCTACTTCGACAGCGACGCGCCCCTTCGGCCCACTCGCCGGGCGAGACGGGTGAGACGGGTGAGCCGAGGGCGCGTCCACAAGGGTGGCCGGGCGCCTGGCTACTCCTTCCCGTCCGCGACCGCGTACGCCTCCACCGAGAACAGCGAGTAGCCGAACCGCGTCCCGCGTTCGTCGCACCGGACGCGGAGGTATCGGGTGTCCTTCGCGTCCATGCCGATGGCCTCGCGGCCGCCCCTGCCGTCGTTGACCGTCGCGGCGGTACGCCAGGTGCGGCCGTCCGGGGAGACCTGGACGCGGTAGCGGCCCGCGTACGCCTCCTGCCAGCGCAGGACGACCTGGCCGATCCTGGCGGGCTCGGCGAGCCGCAGCCGCAGCCAGGCGCGGTCCTCGACCGGGGACGACCAACGGGTGCCGGGGTCGCCGTCCAGCGCGGCGGCGGCGGGGAAGTCCGGGGTCTCGTCGCCGGACGACGACGCCGTGGCCGTACGGGCGAGATCGGGGCCCGCGGTGGCGGGCGCGGCCCGTACCGTCAGGGTGCGTTCCTGACCGGCGAAGGTCAGCGGCACCTCGTAGGTCCCGGCGGGGGTGTCCTCGGGGACGCTGACCTTCACGGGCACGGTGGTACGGGCACCCCGCGGGACCGTGGTCTCCTTCGGGGCCGTGACCTTGATGCCGGAGGGCGCCTTCGCGGTGAGCGCGCCCTTGACCGTCCCGGACCGCCGCGTGGCCACCCGCGCCTCGACCGTCTGCGGCGCGCCGCCGATCCGGACGTCCGCCTCGCCGCGCGTCAGATCCAGCCGGGCCTGCGGCTCGTCCTCGTACCAGGGCACGACATGGCGTACGGAAGGGGCCCGGCCTGCGGGGGCGGAGCGCGGGCCGATCGGGGCGCCGGGCCAGACGATCCGTACCGCGTCGACCAGCAGCCCCTTCGCGTCCGACTCGGTCCAGCCGCTCGCGGAGAGCGGGCCCAGCGGGCGCCAGCCCCCGCCGGGGACATGGGCCTCGACGGTCGCGCCCGCGCCCGTGCCGGGCTCGGTCATCGTGTTCAGCGTCTCGACGGGCCGGGGGCGGCCCAGGCCGACGGTGTAGGTCCGGCGGTTCCCCGAGCGCTCCTCGGTGAGGCTCCGGTCCTCGGCGCGGTCCGCGCCCGTCCAGACCGACGCCTCCTCGACGGCCCGGTCGAGGAACGGCCCGAGCACCCCCGCGCCCACCGTGGCCCGGCTGTTCGCGGCGGCCTCGCGCAGCGGCTCCAGCTCCACCGAGCCCCGCCAGGCGACCGCGCCCTCGCCCGCGTCCTGCGCGCGCAGGACGCGGAGGGCCAGCCCGCCCGCCGCGCCGTACCGCGCGAGCTGGTCGAGCCAGGGCGCGATCTCGTCGTCCAGCCGTCCGCCGTCCGTCCCGGCGAGCCGCCGAGGGGCCTCGCGCATCACGGTGAACGCCGCCTCGAGCCTGCTCGTCGCCGCGCTCCTGGCCGGAGCGTCGGTGGTCGTACGGGACCGCCAGAACGCCTCGATCAGCGGCTTCAGATACGCGGACTCCGCCTCCGGGGCCAGTATCGACGAGGCGTCGTTCCCGGCGAGCGCGGCCAGCGCCTCGCGGGCCTCGCCGTCATCGCCCGCGAGGTCGTCGATCGCGGCCCGCCAGGACTCCTGGGGCCGGTAGCCGCGCGGGTTCCAGGCGTAGTCGGCCGCCGTGAACAGCGGGATCCGGGAGGCGGTCGGCTGCTCCATGGCGTTGGCGAGCAGGGCGACGGAGCCGGTGGCGACGGCCGGGTCGCGGCCGGTGTAGGGGCCGAGGAAGAGCCGGCTCTGGTCGTAGTCGTTGACCGGATAGTTGTCCATGGTCACCAGGGGGCGCTTGAACGCGTCGCGCGCCCCCATCAGCTCCCGGCCGGTGATCGTACGCGGCACCACCCCGACCCCGGTCCAGGCGACCTGGACGCGCGGATCGAGCGCGCCCGCGAGGGCCGTACGGTAAGCGGTCTCGCCGTCCTGGTAGTACTCGGTCGGCATGACGGTGAGCGGTTCGGCGCCCGCGTACCGCTCCGCCAGATGGACCGCGACCGCGCCCGCCACCCCGGCCTGGGCCCGCGCCGCCGCCTGGGGGCCGGAGCCGAAGGTGTCCGCGTCCCGGTCGCAGTGCCACTCGCTGTAGCTGACGTCCTGGAACTGGAGCTGGAAGGCGCGCACCCCCAGCGCCCACATCGCGTCGATCTTGCGGGTCAGCGCCCCGATGTCCCGCGCGGAGGTCATGCACATGGCCTGGGCGGGGGAGACGGCCCAGGCGAGCGTCACATGGTTGCGCCGGGCGCGTTCGGCCAGCTCGCGGAAGTCCGCGCGCTGCGCCGCCGGGTACGGATCGCGCCAGCGCGCCTGCCGGAACGGGTCGTCGCCCGGCGCGTACAGATAGCGGTTCTGCTTCGTGCGCCCCATGAAGTCGAGCTGCGCCAGCCGCTGCGCGTGCGTCCAGGGCTGTCCGTAGAACCCCTCCATCGTGCCGCGTAAGGCCGTCCCCGGCCAGTCGCGCACCAGGACCCCGGCGACGCTCGCCCCCTTCGGCTGCCGCTGGATCAGCTGACGCAGGGTCTGGGCGGCGTGGAAGAGGCCGTCGGCGCCGACGCCGTCCAGGGCGACCGTGGAGCGGCCGGCCACGGTGCCCACGCCGATCCGGTAGCCGCCGGACGGCAGGTCGGCCGCTTCGGGCGCGCGCAGGGCGCGCAGCGCGGCCCGCGCGCCGGAGCCGCCGAGGAACAGGACGGGTCCGCCGCCGTCCGAGGGCGCGGTGCGCACCGTACGGACGCCCGCTTCGCGTAAGAGGTCCGTCAACGCCCGTACCGTGTACGCGTCGGCCTTCGCGTCCGGGACGACGGTCACCTCGGTACCGAGGAGCACCGGTTTCCCGGCCGTCCTGATCGTCTGCGGCCGGGGCCAGACCGGGGGCGCCGCCGCCGTGCTCCGGGTGTCGGGGGCGGTGGCCGAGGGGGGCACCGGGTCCCGGGGGGCGGCCGACGCGCCGGGCGCGGTGGCGAGAAGCCCGCCGATGACGGCCACGGCGACAGCGGTCGCGGTCCGTTTCCTCTGCCCGAGCTGCATGCCGTGCGACCTCCGCTGCCTGGTTCCGCCCGCTCCCCGCCGGTTCGGCGGGAGACATCCCAAGCCTTCCCACAGACCCCTGGCATATCCCTGCCGGGGCTGCCGGGGGTGCCGCTGGGGCGATCCGGCCGAGCGGCCACGAGCCCACCACCCCGTGGTGAACGTGTCAATGCTCATGGCCGTTGTGTCGGGTTTGCCCGGTACGGCAATCCCGCTGTGATAGTCAGGATCCGCACCTGTCGCAAGGGAACAGATCATGGTCCGCCGCACGTTTTTCCGGCGTACGCGTCTGCGGCTCAGCCCGCTGGGTAGGGCTGCGGTTGACCTGTTCCCGTCCCGTGGGAGGCGCCCGTCATGGCCGCAGCCGCACAGCTTCTGCTCTCCGCCCTCTCCCAGCAGACGGTCCCCGCGCCGCTGATCAGCGAACCTCCGCTGGCCGACGCGGCTCCGCTCACCAGTGAACCCCCGCTCGCCGATGTCGCCCCGCTCACCAGCGAGCCGACCGCGCACGGCACGGCGGGCGGGGCGGAGTCCCCAGGGGTCTGACGGTCCGCAGGGGTCCGACGGTCCGATCATCCGAACAGGAGTTCGTATGGGTTTGGCCCGGCTCGCCGAGCTGCACGGTGTCGCCACCGCGTACTCACCCTCCCCGGGCACCCGTGTCCAGGTTCCCGACACCACGGTCGTCGCGGTGCTCGCCGCACTCGGCGTCGACGCCTCGGGACCCGCGGCGGTGGACGAGGCGCTGGCCCGCGCCGAATCCGCCGCCGCGCGCCGACTGCTGCCCCCGAGCCTGGTCCTGTGGACCACCCCGGACGGCGCGCCCCCCGCGCTGCCGCCGGCCCTCGCCGCGCTCGCGCCCGGGGTGACGCTGCGGGTCGAGCCGGAGGCGGGCGACCCGGTCGACCTGGCGCGCGGCGCCGCCACGGACCCCGCCGCCTGGGCCGCGCTCCCGCTCGGCGTCCACCGGCTGGCGGTGGAGGCCCCCGACGGGCGTACGGAACGGGTCACGCTGATCCTGGCGCCCGACCGGGTCCCGGCCCCGCCCGACCGTACCCACGGCTTCCTCGTCCAGCTCTACTCCCTGCTGTCCGCCCGCTCCTGGGGCATGGGCGACCTGGGGGACCTCGCGGAGCTGGCCGCCTGGTCGGGGCGGTCGCTGGGGGCCGGCTTCGTCCAGATCAACCCGCTGCACGCTGCCGTCCCCGGCGCCCCGACCGACCCCTCGCCCTACCGCCCGTCCTCCCGGCGCTTCCCCGACCCGGTCCACCTGCGGATCGAGGCGGTCCCGGAGTACGCGTACGTACGCGGCGCCGACCGCGCAGGGCTGGACGCGCTCGTCGACCGGGCGGCCGCGCTGCGCGGGGCGGTCCTCGGAAAGGACGCCCTGATCGACCGCGACGCCGTGTGGGACCTCAAGCGAGCCGCCCTGGAGATCCTCACCGCCGTCCCGCTCGGCCCCGGCCGCCGCGCCGGATACTGGGACTTCCTCGCCGGACAGGGCCGGGCCCTGGAGGACCACGCCACCTGGTACGCCCTCGCCGAGGTCCACGGCCCGAACTGGCGCGAGTGGCCCACCGCGCTGCGCGACCCGCGCTCCCCGGAGACCGCCGAGGCCCGCGAGCTGCTGCGCGACCGCGTCGACTTCCACTCCCGGCTCGCCTGGCTGACCGACGAACAGCTGGCCGGGGCCGCGCGCGCGGCCGGGGACGCCGGAATGGCGGTGGGCATCGTCCACGACCTGGCCGTGGGCGTCCACCCGGACGGCGCCGACGCCTGGGCCCAGCAGGACGTCTTCGCCGCCGGGATCTCCGTCGGCGCCCCACCGGACGCCTTCAACGCCCTCGGCCAGGACTGGGGCCTGCCCCCATGGCGCCCCGACACCCTGGCCGCGTCGGGCTACGCCCCGTACCGCGGCCTCCTCCAGGGCCTGCTGCGCCACGCGGGAGCGCTGCGGATCGACCACGTGATGGGCCTCTTCCGGCTCTGGTGGGTGCCCCGGGGCCACCGCCCCACCAGCGGCACCTACGTCCGGTACGACGCCGAGGCGATGCTCGCCGTCCTCGCCCTGGAGGCGCACCGCGCGGGCGCCGTCGTCATAGGGGAGGACCTGGGCACCGTCGAACCGGGCGTACGCGAGGCGCTCGCCCGGCGCGGGGTCCTCGGCACCTCCGTACTCTGGTTCGAAAAGGACTGGGACGGTACGGGACTGCCGCTGCCCCCGGACCACTGGCGCGAGGGCTGCGTCGCCACCGCCACCACCCATGACCTGCCGCCCACCGCCGCCCGCCTGACCGGCGAACACGTCGAGCTGCGCCACCGGCTCGGCCTGCTCACCCGCCCCCTGGAGCGGGAACAGGCCGAGGACCGCGCCGAGGTCGCCGAATGGCTCGCCACCCTCACCCGCCTCGGGCTGCTCCCGGAGGGCGACGGCAGCGAGGAGGAGGACATCCGCGCGGTCTACCGCTTCCTGCTCCGCACCCCGGCCCGGATGGTCGGCGTCTGGCTCCCCGACACGGTCGGCGACCGCCGCCCGCAGAACCTCCCCGGCACCTGGGACCAGTACCCCAACTGGCGCCTCCCCCTCGCCGACGCCACCGGCCGCCCCCTGACCCTCGAACAGCTGGCCGCCTCGCCCCGCCTCCACCGCCTGATGTCCGTCCTGCACCCGCGCTGACCACCCCCCGCCCGCGCGCGGTGCGCGGCCGTTCGCTACGTTTGCACCGTGGACAAGAAGAACGCTCTGCGCGCCGGAGCCCTCGCGGCCGGTACGACGCTGATGATGCTGCTCATGACGTCCCCGGCGCTCGCCCTCACCCGCGACGACGGCGACGACCCGGGCCCCGGCCTGAGCATGATCGACACCCTCGGACTCTTCGTCGTGGCCCCGATCGCCATCTTCGGCGCCATCGCCGGTCTGGTCATCCTCATGGACAAGTCCCGCAAGACCCCGGCCTGACGCGGGCCGCCCGCCCGACGGCGGACGACACGCCACTACAGGGCGGGGGCCGCGGCACGGGGCGCCCGTAGGCCGCGCATCATGAGGTACGGCCCCGCCCCGGTCGCCGTGTCGCGCTGCCGGATGGCCGAATCGACCACGGCCCGGCGGCGAGCGACGTCAGTGCTGCCGAGCCTCCCCGGGCGCGCTCCCCGACGTTGATTTCCGACGCGAGCCGTCGACAGTGTCCACCTGCGGATGTGTGATCACGGGCTGGAGCGCCGGCGGATGGTCGCTTGCCGGCACTCGGGCCCTGCGCGCTATCTGCTCTGCGTCACTGCGTATCGCTGTGGTTGACGAGGGCGAGGCGGTGGTTGTACTGGATCACGTCATAGGTGTCGCGGCCGGTGACGACGGTTTCGGGCCGGGTGGGGGTGGCTTTGAAGAAGTCGTCGGTGTGCTGCGGGGGCGCGGTGGAGACGTATGCCTGCCCCTGGGGGAACGCGTAGACGTCGAGGGGTTTCTGGGTGGAGGGTGACAGGCCGCTGGGGTACTCGTCGGGCCGGGGGTAGGCGGTCGAGTAGAGGGGGACGGCCGCTGGTCCTGCCTTGGCGCGGATGATGCGTGCGTGTGGTGCCGGCCTGGTGTGGCGGCCGTGGGGGTTGTGGATCCATGCCTTCTTGCCGGTGTACCAGATCGCCGTCCATTCTCCCTTCCGGTCGGCTACGACGAACTGCTGGCCTGCCACGACGGTGCTGCCCCAGTCGTCGATCCGGTCGCTGCCCGGGGAGCCGTCGGAGTGGATGGCGGGGTCGGGGAACAGGGGTGCGTCGTGGCGTGGCTCGGTGCGTACGAAGAGGAAGTTCGAGGGCTGGGTCCGGGTGGCGCACTCAACCGCTGTGCCGCCGCCGGCCGTGGACCGGGCCGCGCCACCGGGGGCGGGCGTGGTGCCGCACACCTGGACGGTCTGGATGTTGCGGCGGAATCCAGGAGCGATGGTCACGGCCTGGCCGGGGCGTGCTGTGCTGTGTCGGTGGTCGCCGTCGTGGCCGTCCTGCTCGGCGTGCGAGGCGAGCAGGAGCATGAACTTTTTCCAGTCCCAGTAGGGCCCGGGGTCCCAGTGGGCTCCGGGGATGGCCGGGGCGCTGGGGGGAAGGACGTTGTCGTGGCCGATGATGTGCTGCCGGTCCAGCGGGACCTCGAACTTCTCCGCGAGGTACCGCACCAGTCGGGCGGTCGCCTCGTAGGTGGCGGGGGTGAACCACGTGGCGCCCTGCGCGGCGAATCCCTCGTGTTCGATCCCGATGGCGTGCATGTTGGCCCAGTAGTTGCCGGCGTGGAAGGCGATGTCCTTGTTGGGGACCATCTGGGTGGTCTCGCTGCCGTCGGACTTCATGACGTAGTGGGCCGACACTCCGCTGGAGGGGTTCTGGAACGTGCTGATGCCGGCCTGGTAGCTGCCCTCGATGTCGTGGATGACGATGGAGTCGATCCTGATGTTGTTCTCGGGCCGTGAGGAGACCTGGTAGTTGGTCGCCGCCGCCGGAAGGAACCGGCAGTTCAGTGACTCCGGGCATTCGGTCTGCGCGAGGTTGGGGATGCCACGGCGCAGGCGGAGTTTCGGCAGCTGTCCCTTTTCCGGTGTGACCGTGGGGTCGGCCGGCAGCATGACGCGCTGACCGTCCTTGCGGGTGTGCTCCAGCCCGGTACGGATGGAGGCGTAGACGGCGTCGGCGTAGGCCGCGGCATGGGCCTGGTCGCCGGCCTGGCTGTAGCGGGCGACGGCCGCGTACCACAGACCCGGCTCCTTGGGGTGTGTGCCCGTCGCCTCCTTCTGGTACGAGACCAGGAGGGCCGCACCACCCCGGATGTTTTCCCTCTCGTCCGTCCTCAGTCGGTCGGGACGGACATGGATCAGCTCTGCCGCGGTGTTCAGCGTGTGCTCGGAGGGATCCTTGGTGCCTGTCGAGTCGACGGGTCCCTCACCGGCACGGTTGGAGTAGGTCTTCCCCGCTGTCGTGTCGGTCAGGTGCATCGGACCGTAGCCGCCCAGCGTGCTCGGGCGGCCCCCGTTCCCTTCCCACCACGAGGACTGGTAGCTGACGCCGAGCAGTACCTCCTCCGGCACCTGGAACTCACGGGCGGCATCCGCCACGACCTGCTGAAAATCCGTCACCTCGCCGGGCACCGCCCGCGCTTGACCGGCAGTACTGGCGAGCAGGATCGCGACACCGGCATGCACACCGGCCAGAACGCGAACAAATCTGGATGTGACCACGGACCGGGTCTCCCTCGATGGCTAGGGGGAATTGTCTCAACCGCCACCTTTACCCAGGCCATCTCGGTCAGTATTCCCGTTTTAGACCTCTTGGCCCACAGCGCCGGCCCCGCCCAACGAGCCCGACCCGCGCCGGGGACCGATCGCGCCGGCCCGCGGCACGGCTCCGACCTGCTCCGGCCGCTCTCCCGCTGGACGCGGGCAATGGGGGTTCGCTCGCGGGTGGGCCCCTCCATCCGCTTCCTTGTGTCCGATGTTCCTGTCCATCGGGCTGGTTGAGAGGCGCAGGATGCCCTTGGTGGCAGTGTTCGCGATGCCGGAGAACGGTCACATGACGACGTGCGCCCAGTTGGTTCCGCACGTAGAGGAGTACCGGACTTCCGCGCGGTCGCCCCTGCGCGGCCTCGTGGACGAGGCCGTCGGCATGGCCAGGGCGCCTCTGCCCGTTCCTTCGGCATATGCCTAGTGGCCGTCGGACCGCGTCCGCGAATTCAATACCGAGCGCGCCCCTCGACGGCGTGGGTGGACCGTCCGTGAGTTGAAGTGGACTGCCGGCAGAAGGAGTTGTTCCCCACCGGCCCCTGTGCCGCCTACGCCTCGGTGCCCACCAGGAAGGTCCGCCATGGGGCGTGTGCGAAGCGGAGGGCCGGTCGGGTGCGGTCCTTGCCGCCCCACGTACGGCGTGGCCGCCGTTGGCGGTGGGAGTTGCCTCGGCACAGTTGTTTTCCTGCCCGGAGTATGAGGACTTCCGGTACGGGCCTCGTATTCCGAAGGGTGGAAGGCGTGTGCCGGCGGTACGGGCGCGGATCGGGGGGCGCCGGAGATGTGGGACGCGTTGCTCACGCTCGTCGGCGTCGTCGCGCGCGGCGGGGTGGTGAGGACGCGTGGCGTGGCCGGGCGGGCCGACCATCGGGATGGTGGTGTACGACAGCGCGTACGACAGGCCGGGCCCGGTCACCGGATTCGCCGGGCAACTGGTCTGTCCGGAGCGGCGGCCGGGCTCGCGTGGGTGTCCCGGTGGACCTCCGTGCGGCCGGCGACCGATCGGGAGAAGCGTCAACTCGCGGCCGTCGCCGAGCTCCACCGGCGGCGGGCCGGGGCGCCGGGGATGGGATGTGCGGGAACTGTAACGGGAATCGGCTGCTTCGGGTCCTGTGGCGGGGGCGGGTCGCGCTCATCCCGTGCCGGTTCTGTTCCGATATCGGACGGAATCTGACGCCCTGAGGTGCTGAAGTGGGGTCCGGAGCCCCTTTCTGCTGATTTAGGTGTTACAAAATGTAAATATACAAATCGGCGAATTATATGCTAGAACCTTCAAGAAGCGTTGGAGTGAGTCACCCCCACAGGCTCCTACGTACCCCCCACTTGGAGTCGCGGTGTTCTACCACGCCTTTTTCGGACCGCCCTGTCCCCCCGAGGAGAGTCGGCTGTCGGTCGCTCTGGTCAGCCGGAGCGGGATCGGTCCGGCCGCGCTGTGCCAGATGGATATCCGGCTGATCCGGGAGCCGGACGAGATCCGTCGGTGCGACGACGTCGTACTGTTCTACGGCTCCGGCATGGCGCGGGACCTGTGCAGGTTCGCGGACGAGGCGCCGGCCGGGATGCCGCCCGCCGCGGTCCTGGCGCACCGGCTGGACTGGGACGACGTACGGCTGGCGCTGGACCGTGGGGCGGCCAGCTATCTCCTGGAGAACCGGTACGCGTTCCTGCTGTCGGAGGCCCTGCTCTGCACCGCGCGCGGCGCCAGCATCCTGGATCCGGTGATCGCCGCCGAACAGGTCAAGGTCGCGACCCGGGCGAGGGCCGAGGAGCGGGAGCGTGCCAGGCTGGAAGCGGCCTCGGCCCCGGACCTCGCCCGGCTGCGGGAGCTGTCCAGGCGGGAGCGGCAGGTCATGGAGCTGCTCGTCGCCGGACTGGGCGTCCGTGACGTCGCGCAGAGGATGTTCCTGACCGACAAGACGGTCCGGAACTATCTGACCCGCATCTACACGAAGCTCAACGTCCGCTCCCGGTCCGAGGCGATCCTCTACTGCCTCGGACGTCTGGAGGCCCCGGGCTCCGACCCGCGGAGGCCGACCTCCGCGGGTCGTGCGCCCTGGTCCACGACCGACCGTGCGTCCGGTGCGTGATCAGCCGTTGATGTTCCACACGTTGGAGACCGGGTTGGGCGCGCGGCGGTTGGTCGAGGAGATGGTGGAGCTGCAGTCGCTGTTCCGGTAGAAGTTGATGTTGACGCCCGCACCGTTCTCGACGAAGACGTTGAGGCTGGCGTTCTGGCCGGCGCTGACACGGACGCAGTTGGAGAGGGACGGGCTGCCGTTCGGGTTGCTGCTCTCGATGTCCACGGAGGCGGTGCGCGCGGGGTACAGGTTGCTGGAGACCACGACGCGGCTGGCGTCGGCCGAGGCCGGACCCGCGGTGAGGGCGAGCGAGGCCATTGCGGCGGCAAAGGCGGCGGGCAGGAGAATGCCCTTGCGGGCGATGTTTTGCATTTTCTTTCCTTTGGTGGGGGAAAAATTTTCCTGATTGGCCTGCGGTGAATTCAGTGACAGATACGGAAAGCGTGCTGGGGGCGAGCCGCGCCGAGTGCCACGTAGCCGCAATTCAGGTTGTTCTCATGGACGTCGTCGTCGCGGTTGAACGAGTACGAGATGCCTGAGCCGAGGCGGGCGCCGCTGCATCGCGTGTCACCGTAGGACTCCACCGTGATCGTGGTGGGGGCGTTCGGCGTGAAGCCCGTGGTGGTGGTGTTCGAACTGTGGTTGAGCTGGGTGCACGCGCTCGCGCCGTTGGCGGTCACCCGCACACTGCCCGTTCCTGACGGCACGTTGTTGTTGATGATCTGGACGTTCCAGATGTCGTTGGCCGAAGCTGTTCCGGTACCAGCGATGGTGATGCCCAGCACGGTGAGGGCCGTGAGGCCGAGGCCGAGGCCGGACCTGAGCTTCGGGTTGCGGAGGAAGCTGCCAGTGGGCATGGGTGTCCCCTGTTTCGTGTGCCGGTTTTCTTGTGCCAGGTTCCGCGCACAGGCTTTCGGCGCCGGTTTTCCGTGCGCCGGGTTTCATGCGACAAGAACTGACTCCCCGAGTATTCATGGATCAAGAAGGAGGGACATAGAGGCATTTGCCTCCAAGTGATCATGGCGTGCCTATCCGGACGTGGTGGATACGGCCTGTCCCGGCGGCCCGGCGGGCGGAACGGTGGTGGGATGACCGTCGCGTTCGTCCACGATTCCCGGTCAGTTGACGGGGCGGCGGATCGGACGGACGGTCAGCCATAGGACAACCAGGAGACTTTCGATGCGCACCCTGATTACCACCGCCTTCGTCTCGCTCGACGGCGTCGTCGAGGCACCGGGCGGTGAACCCGGCTACCGCAACGCGGGCTGGACCTTCAAGGACGTGGAGTTCGTCCCGGAGGCGTTCGAGATCAAGGGCCGGGAGCAGCGGGAAGCCGCCGCGATGCTGCTGGGCCGGGTCAGCTACGAGGCGTTCGGCGCGGTCTGGCCGGGGATGGCGGAGTTCTCCGACTACAAGGTGATGCCGAAGTACGTCGTCTCCACCACCCTCACCGAAGGCGACCTGGTCCCGGACTGGGGCCGGACCACGATCCTGCGGTCCCTCGACGAGGTGGCCGCGCTGAAGGAGACGGAGGGCGGCCCGATCATCGTCCACGGCAGCGCCGCCCTCAACCGGTCCCTCGCGGACGCCGGGCTGATCGACCGTTACCACCTGCTGGTCTTCCCGCTGTTGCTCGGCGCGGGCAAGCGGCTGTTCAGCGACGCGGACAAGGACACGCAGAAGCTGCGGCTGGTCGAGCACGAGGCGTACCCCAACGGCCTGCAGAAGAACGTGTTCGACGTCGTCCGCTGACGGACGGCTCTCCGGCCGGGCGGATGGCTGTGTGGAGGGCCTGGTTGTGCCTGGGCCTGCCTACGTTGACGGAGAGCAGTCTCATAGGAGTGACGCTAGTGCTGTGGCCGGTGAACCTTTCCGGCCACAGCACGGGGGTCCCGTCACCGCTGCCGCGACTCGTTCAGTCGCGGGGCCGGTCGCTCAGCCCCGGGCCAGCCACAGGTCCGGGCCGAAGACCTCGTAGTGGACGCGGTCGGCGGGGACGCCCCGGGCCAGCAGTTGGTCGCGTACCGCGCGCATGAAGGGCAGTGGCCCGCAGAGGTAGGCCGTCAGGCCGGGGGCGAGGGGGATGTCGGTCAGGTCGGCGCGGCCGAGGGCCTCGCCGGGGGCTTCGGCGGGGCCGTGTTCGTACCAGAAGCGCGTCTGGGCGGCGGGGAGTTTGCCGGCCAGGGCGAGGTGGTCGGCGCGCAGGGCGTGGGTGGTGGGGGAGCGGTCGGCGTGGACGACGGTGACGGGGCCGGTGTGGCCGTTCGCCCCCAGCTCTTCGAGCATGGCGACCATCGGGGTGCAGCCGATGCCCGCCGAGGCGAGGAGCAGGGGCACGCCGGTGTCCTGGATGACGACGTCGCCGTACGGCGCGGAGACCTCGACGGTGGCGCCCGGGTGGATCCGGTCGTGCAGATGGGCGGAGACCTCGCCGTCCACGCGCTTGACGGTGATGTACCGGCGCGGGCACCCGGTGGTGGCGCGGGAGAGGCTGTACTGACGCGTCTGCCGCGCCCCGTCCGGTAGCTCGACCCGTACGGAGACGTACTGGCCGGCCCGGAAGGCGGGCGCCGGGGCGCTGTCGGCGGGGGCCAGCGCGAAGGTGGTGACGTCCGGGGTCTCCTGGACGCGGCCGGTCACCGTCCAGGGGCGCCAGGTGTCGCCCATCAGGACGCCGCGTTCCGCGTACAGCCGGCGTTCGATGGCGACGAGGCCGTTGGCCATCAGCCAGTACACCTCGTTCCAGGCGGCGGCGACCTCCTCGGTCACCGCGTCGCCCAGCACCTCGGCGACGGCGCCCAGCAAATGGGTGTGGACCAGGCGGTACTGGCCGGGGCTGATGCCCAGGGAAGCGTGTTTGTGCGCGATACGGGAGAGCAGGGCGTCCGGCCGCCGGTCGGGGTGGTCGAGCAGCGCGCCCGCGAAGGCCGCTATCGCACCGGCGAGGGCCTGCCGCTGGACGCCGGAGGTCTGGTTGGCCCGGTTGAACAGATCGCGCGACAGCTCGGGATGGTCGGCGAACAAGCGGGAGTAGAGGCGGCTCGAAATCTCGTCCAGGGCGGCTCCTACGGCGGGCAGAGTGGCCCGTACGACGGCGGCGGACGCGTCGCTCAGCATGGGGGGTGCCTCTCGGTGCGGTGGGGGTGGGGGTGGGGGTGGGGGGAGAGAGGGGGATCAGGGGAGGGGAAACCCAATAATTGGAATATTGGATGCGTGTTTAACGGTAGCGGAGCGGGGTAACGCCCGTGGTGCGTTTCCCGGATCCCGCGACCCACCGGTCCCGGATCCCGCGACCCGCCCGCCTCGGGCGCCGCGCCCCACCCGTCCCGCCCGACTCAGGTCCCGCGCCCCACCAGCCCGATCAGCAGCGGACCCGTGGGCGACCGCGTCAGGTTCTCCACCGTCAGCGGATCGAGCGACGCGTAGAACGCCTCCTGTGCCGTGCGCAGCGCTCCGCGCAACAGGCAGCCGGCGCTCAGCGGGCAGGGTGTCGCCCCCTCGCAGTCGACGACATCGCCGGCGCCCTCCAGCTCCCGCACCAGCCGCCCGACCGACGCGCTCCGCCCGGCCGGGGTGATCTCCAGCCCGCCGCCCCGGCCGCGCCGGGTCTCGACCAGGCCCAGGTGCTGGAGCCGGGCGACGACCTTGGCGAGATGGGAGTACGGGACGGCCATCGCGGCGGCGACCTCGCGCGCGGTCGAGGACTTCTCGCCGACCGCGAGCGCCATGACGACCCGAAGGGCCAGATCCGTTGACTTGGTGAGGCGCATGACCCGCACGTTAGATAATGCGTATCTCAAATGCAAGTTATGGCTCGAAGAGGTGGGGGCGGTCCTGGAAACCGCTCCCCAGGACCGCCCCCCACCTGTTACCTCACACCGCTTACGCCCCCGCGGCCTCGTCCGCCGCCTGGGCCTTCAGCGCCCGCTCGACCCCCGAGCGGGACTCCGAGACCAGTCGGCGCAGCGCCGCGTTCGGGCCCGCCGAGGCGAGCCAGGCGTCCGTCGCGTCGAGCGTCGCCCGCGACACCTGGAGCGCCGGGTAGAGGCCGATGACGATCTGCTGGGCCATCTCGTGGGAGCGGGTCTCCCAGACGTCCGCGAGAGCCGCGAAGTACGTGGCCGTGTACGGGGCGAGCAGCTCGCGCTGGTCCGTCTGGACGAAGCCGCCGATGACCGCTTCCTGGAGGGAGTTGGGCAGCTTGTCGCTCTCCACGACCGAGGCCCAGGCCGCCGCCTTCGCCTCGGCGACCGGCCGCGCCGAACGGGCCGCCGCCGCGTGGCACTCGCCCGCCGCCGTGCGGTCGCGCTCGTACTCCGCGGCGATCTCCTCCTCGCCGTGCAGCCCGACCGCCGCCAGCCGCTGGACGAACGCCCAGCGCAGCTCGGTGTCGACCGCGAGGCCCTCGATCGTCTCCGTACCGTCGAGCAGTCCCTGCAACAGGTCGAGCTGCTGCGGGGTGCGGGCGGTCGCGGCGAACGCGCGCGCCCAGGCGAGCTGGTGGTCACCGGCCGGCTCGGCCACCCGCAGATGGGCGAGGGTGGCGTCCGTCCAGCGGGTCAGCCCGGCCTCGCGCCAGGCGGGGGCCGCGTACAGGTCGAGGGCCGTCTTGACCTGGCGGTGCAGCGACTGGACGACGCCGATGTCCGACTCCTTGGCGATGCTGGAGAGCACCAGCTCCAGGTAGTCGCGGGTGGCCAGCTCGCCGTCGCGGGTCATGTCCCAGGCCGAGGCCCAGCACAGCGCGCGCGGCAGGGACTCCGTGAAGTCGCCCAGGTGTGCGGTGACGACCCGCAGGGACTCCTCGTCGAGGCGCACCTTGGCGTACGACAGGTCGTCGTCGTTGAGGAGGACGACCGCCGGGCGCGGGGTGTTCGCGGGGAAGGGGACCTCGGTCAGCTCACCGTCGACGTCCAGCTCGATCCGGCTCGTACGGACCAGCCTGCCGTCCTCCGACAGGTCGTAGCAGCCGACCGCGATCCGGTGCGGACGCAGAACGGCGGAGCCCTTCGCGCCCGCCGGGAGCGCCGGGGCCTCCTGGCGTACGACGAAGGAGGTCACGTGCCCCGTGCCGTCCAGCTCGATCTCCGGGCGCAGGATATTGATGCCGGCCGTCTCCAGCCACGCCTTCGACCAGGACTTGAGGTCGCGCCCGGAGGTCTTCTCCAGCGCGCCGAGCAGGTCGGACAGCTGGGTGTTCCCGAACGCGTGCGCCTTGAAGTACGCCTGGACGCCCTGGAAGAACTCGTCCTGCCCGACGTACGCGACAAGCTGCTTGAGCACGGACGCGCCCTTGGCGTACGTGATGCCGTCGAAGTTGACCAGCACGTCGTCCAGATCACGGATCTCCGCCATGATCGGATGCGTCGAGGGAAGCTGGTCCTGGCGGTACGCCCACGTCTTCATGGAGTTGGCGAACGTCGTCCAGGAGTTCGGCCAGCGGGAGCCCGGCGCGTACGCGAGGCAGGCGATCGAGGTGTACGTGGCGAACGACTCGTTCAGCCAGAGGTCGTTCCACCACTCCATGGTGACCAGGTCGCCGAACCACATGTGGGCCAGCTCGTGCAGGATCGTCTCGGCCCGCGTCTCGTACGCCGCGTCCGTCACCTTCGAGCGGAACACGTACTGGTCGCGGATGGTCACCGCGCCCGCGTTCTCCATCGCGCCCGCGTTGAACTCGGGGACGAACAGCTGGTCGTACTTGGCGAAGGGGTAGTCGTAGTCGAACTTCTCCTGGAACCAGTCGAAGCCCAGCCGCGTGACCTCGAAGATCGCGTCCGAGTCGAGGTACTCGGCCAGCGAGGGACGGCAGTAGATGCCCAGTGGCACGGACTGCCCGTCCTTCTCGTACGAGCTGTGCACCGAGTGGTACGGGCCGACGATCAGCGCGGTGATGTACGACGAGATGCGCGGCGTCGGCTCGAAGACCCAGGTGTGGTCGCTGGGCTCCGGGGTCGGCGAGTTGGAGATGACGGTCCAGCCCTCGGGCGCCTTCACGGTGAACTGGAAGGTGGCCTTCAGGTCCGGCTGCTCGAAGGAGGCGAAGACCCGGCGCGCGTCCGGCACCTCGAACTGCGTGTAGAGGTACGCCTGCTGGTCGACCGGGTCGACGAAGCGGTGCAGGCCCTCACCGGTGTTGGTGTACGCGCACTCCGCGACCACCGTCAGCTCGTTGCCGCCCGCGAGCAGCCCGGCCAGCGCGATCCGCGAGTCCGCGAAGACGGCTTCGGCGTCCAGCGCGGTGCCGTTCAGTATGACCTCGTGCACGGCGGGCGCGACCAGGTCGATGAAGGTCTCGGCCCCGGCCTCCGCGCTCTCGAACCGCACGGTGGTCACGGAACGGAAGGTGCCGCCCTCCTGCGCTCCGGAGAGGTCGAGCTCGATCTCGTACGCATCCACGGTGAGCAGATGCGCCCGTCGCTGTGCTTCTTCGCGGGTCAGATTGGTGCCGGGCACACGGTCTCCTCGGTTTGTGACGTTTGGGCTCATCCTTCCACGCGGAGTGTGTCCCCCGCCCGAAGTAAATGCGCCGGAAGCGATGTCCCGGGATACGGAGGCGGGTGCGGGGGTGTTGTTCCGCGCCGCTGTCCGGCGAAGGCTGTCGGGTATGGAACAAACAGTCGAACAACCGCCGGGCCGGGGCGCCCTGCCGGCCGCCGTGTTCGCCGTCGCGGCTGCCACCTTCACTGTTGTCACCAGCGAGATGCTGCCGGTCGGCCTGCTCACCGGGCTCGGGGAGGGGCTCGGGACCTCCGACGGTACGACCGGGCTCACCGTCACCCTGCCCGGCCTCGTCGCCACGCTCGCCGCGCCCGCGCTGCCCGTCGCCGTACGGGGCGCGGACCGGCGGCTGGTGCTCTGCGGGCTGCTGGCGCTGCTGGCGGTCGCCAACGCGGTCTCGGCGGCGGCCCCCTCCTTCGGGGTGCTGCTGGCCGCGCGGGCGCTGGTGGGGGTGTGCATCGGGGGAGTGTGGGCGGTCGCCGCCGGGCTGGGCGTCCGGCTGGTGCGGCGGGCGGACGACGCCGGGCGGGCCACCGCGGTGATCTTCGGCGGGATCGCGGTGGCGTCCGTGCTCGGGGTGCCCGCCGGGACGGTGCTCGGGGGCGCGGCCGGGTGGCGGTGGGCGTTCGCCGCGCCGGCCGCGCTCGCGCTGGCGGTCGCCGGGCTGCTCGCCGTCCTGCTGCCGCCGCTGCCCGCCCGGGATGCGGTACGCCCCGGGGAGCTGGTGGCGGTCTTCCGCACCCCGGCGGTACGGGCCGGGCTGTTCGCGGTCGCGCTGCTGGTCACCGGCCACTTTGCCGCGTACACCTACATCCGGCCCGTCCTGGCGCGGGTGGAGGGCCTGGGCCACGGCCCGGTCGGCGGGCTGCTGCTGGTGTACGGGGTGGCGGGCGTCGCCGGTACGTTCCTGGGCGGCGTGCTCTCGGCCCGCGCCCCGCGCCGGGCGCTGCCGGCCGTCTCCGGGGTCCTCGCGGCGGCGGTCCTGCTGTCCGTACCCGGGGGCGGGTCGCCGCTCGCCGCGGTGACGCTGCTGGTGGTGTGGGGGCTGGCGTACGGCGGGGTCTCGGTCAGCGCCCAGAACTGGCTGATGGCCGCCGTCCCCCACCACCGGGAGGCCGCCTCCGCGCTCTTCGCCGGGGTCTTCAACGCGGCGATAGCGCTGGGCGCGCTGGCGGGCGGCCGGTCGGCCGACCGCTTCGGGGCCGTCGGGGCGCTCTGGCTGGGGGGCACCCTGGCCGCGCTGGCGCTCGGGGTGGGGCTGCGGACGTACCGGCGGAGCCCCACCCCGTAGGGGCGTGGGCCGTGGACGTACGTACGGGCGGGCCCCACCCCGTAGCGGGGCGGGGAGGGGTCAGCCCGCCAGCTCGGCCGCCACCAGCTCCGCGATCTGCACCGCGTTCAGCGCGGCGCCCTTGCGCAGGTTGTCGCTGGAGACGAAGAGCGCGAGGCTGTTCTGCGCCGTCTCGTCGTTCCTGATCCGGCCCACGTACGAGGCGTCCTTGCCCGCGGCCTGGAGCGGCGTCGGGATCTCCGACAGCTCCACGCCCGGCGCGTCCGCCAGCAGCTCGTACGCGCGCGCCACACCGAGCGGACGGGCGAAGCGGGCGTTGATCTGGAGGGAGTGGCCGGAGAAGACCGGCACCCGGACACAGGTCCCGGAGACCTTCAGCTCCGGGATCTCCAGGATCTTGCGCGACTCGTTGCGGAGCTTCTGCTCCTCGTCGGTCTCGAACGAGCCGTCGTCCACGAGGTTCCCCGCGAGCGGCACCACGTTGAAGGCGATCGGCCGCCGGTAGACGGCCGGCTCCGGGAAGTCCACGGCCCCGCCGTCATGGGTCAGCCGGTCCGCCTCGGCGACGACCTTCTGCGCCTGGCCGTGCAGCTCGGCCACGCCCGCGAGCCCGGAGCCGGACACGGCCTGGTAGGTGGTGGCGACCAGGGCGGTCAGCCCCGCCTCCTCGTGCAGCGGGCGCAGCACGGGCATGGCGGCCATCGTCGTGCAGTTCGGGTTGGCGATGATGCCCTTGGGGCGGTCCTTGATCGCGTGCGCGTTGACCTCGGACACCACGAGCGGGACCTCGGGGTCGCGGCGCCAGGCGGAGGAGTTGTCGATGACGACGGCGCCCTGTGCGGCGACCTTCGGCGCGAGCGTCTTCGAGGTGGAGCCGCCGGCCGAGAAGAGCACGATGTCCAGCCCGGAGTAGTCGGCCGTGGCCGCGTCCTCGACGGTGATGGACCGGCCCTGCCACTCGATGGCGGAGCCCGCGGACCGTGCGGAGGCGAAGAGCCGCAGCTCGGTGAGGGGGAAGTTCCGCTCGGCCAGGATGCTGCGCATGACCGTGCCGACCTGACCGGTGGCTCCGACGATTCCGACCTTCACTGGGGCTCCTTTGGCTGGTGTCCTGGATAGCGGGTGTCCGTGGGGTTTCCTCATCATGCGTCTGTCCCCGGCACACTTGTCCAGTCCATTGTCCGCCTGGCGGGACGGCGCGGGGGAGCCGGGACGGCGAAGGGCGGGCGCCCGTTCGTACGGACACCCGCCCCCTGGCGCACCACCGGTGTTACGGCGTGACGCTTTCGATGATCACGCTGCCGGTGCCCGCGGCCGTACCGCGCGGGTTCACCAGCTCGACCTCGCCGAAGAACTGCCGGCCGGCCGGGGCCGCGCTGCTCACCAGCACCTCGGCGGAGACCCGCGCCGACGCGCCGTTGGCGAGCACGACGGGCCGCGCGCCGTCCACCTTCATGGAGCCGAGCGCGGCCGAGTAGTACACATCGCGGTAGCCGTACGCCGTGGATCCGGCCGGGACCGCGTACGCCTCGACGACGACCGTGTACGTACCGGCGGCCGGGTCCGTCAGGCTGACGGACTCCTCGGAGCCCGCGCTCGTCGACCGGCCGACCGTCTCGCCGTCGCGCATGACGTAGAGGTCGAGGTCGGCCCCGGTGTCGGCGGTGGAGCCGATCGCCACGTCGAGGCGCTCGACGCCCTCGCCGACGGTGACGGTGGTCTCCTGCTTCTCGCCGTCCGAGATCGTCGGACGGGTGACCTTCGCGGAGCCCAGCGAGCCGCCCGCGAGCCTGCCGTCGAGGGCGGCGGAGTTGTTGGTGACCGTCCAGGACACCGGCGTCGGCGTACCGGTCCTCGCCTCGGGCAGCGTGGTGACCGCCGGGTCGAAGGTCGCGCCGAGCAGGGTCACGTCCAGCGTGTACGGGTTGTCGAGCAGCGGCGAGGTGCGGCGCGCCTCGACCTCGACCTCCCAGACCCCGGGCTGCGGATCGACGTACGAACGGACGTCGGGGCGGCAGGTGTTGGAGGGGCTCGGGTAGTTCGGGTAGCAGTAGATCGTCGCGCTGTCCTCCACCGGCGTGCCGTACGGGTGGAGCGAGATGAACCGGGTCTGGCTGTCCTTGGCGAGTCCGCCGAGCGCCACCTCCAGGGTCTTCGCGCCCTCCGGGACGGTGAGGAAGTACGACTGCGAGCTGTTGCGCTGGACCGAGCCCGACGCGGTGTGCGCGTACGACGGCTCGGCCAGCTCCTTGGCGACGACGACGGTGGTGAGAACCTGCTTGTCGACGCCTTCCGTACGGCGGTCGTCGACCTCCAGGATCGCGCTGTGCACGCCCGCGGACTTCGGCTTGGCCCGTACGGTCACGGTCACCGGCTGGTTCAGCGGCAGCTTGACACGGTCACCGCCGAGGAGCCGGAAGGTGCCGTCGTCGTACTTCCACTTCAGCCGGTGCTCCAGCGCGCCCTTCGGGCCCGTGGTCCGGGTGAGGGTGATGTCGTATGTCCGGCTCCCGCCGGCCTGGAGGCCGCCCTGGCGGTCGTACAGGCCCGTGCCGAAGCCGGGGGTGGCGAGGAGGTGCGAGAGCGCGGTGTCGACCGGGGCCTTCACCCCGTACTCGTGCGCGGTGGCGTGACGCTTGATGGACTTCCACGCGCCGACCACGTCGATCAGGCCCGCGCCCTGCTCGTGCGCCTGGAGACCGGGGATCCCCTTCGCGGAGGAGGTGAGCGCGGTGCGCAGGGTCGCGGGGGTGAGGGCGATCTTCTGCTGCTTCGCGGCGGAGAGCAGCAGCGCGCTCGCCCCGGCGGCCTGCGGGGAGGCCATCGAGGTGCCCTGGAGCATGGAGTAGCCGGGCGGCAGCCGGTAGCCCGCCTCGGCGACCGGGCCGCCGGGCGACCAGGTCTGGGTGGTGTTGATGGCGGCGCCCGGGGCGGTGAGCGTCGGGGTGAAGCCGCCGTCCTCGCGCGGGCCGCGGGAGGAGAACGGCAGCAGCGCGTTCTTCTTGGTCACGCCGGAGCCGTAGTTGGCGGCCCAGGTCTCCTTGGAGATCGACGCGGCGACGGAGATGACCTTGTCGGCGACGGCCGGGTCGCCGATGGTGTTGGTGCCGGGGCCGTCGTTGCCCGCGGCGATCACCAGCTGGACGCCGTAGGTGTCGATGAGGCGGGTGTACATCTGGGCGCGGGCGTTGTTGCCGTCGTTGAGCGGCGGCAGACCGCCGATCGACATGTTGACGATGTCCACACCACGGTTGACGACGAGGTCGATCATGCCCTCGGTCAACGCGACGTTGGTGCAGCCGCCGCTCCAGGTGCAGGCGCGCGAGGAGACCAACTTGGCGCCGGGGGCGGCGCCGTTCATCGTGCCGCCGAAGAGGCCGTTGGCGGCGGTGATCCCGGCGACATGGCTGCCGTGCGCGCCCTCCACGACACCGATGCTGACGTAGTCGGACGTCGAGCCCGCCGCGTCGAAGACGACGTTCTTGCGGACCTCGACCACGAACGGGATGCGCTCGGCGACCGGGGTGGCCGGGTTGTCCGTACCGAAGTAGCCGATCTGGAAGCCGTCCTTGTACGGCTTCATCGCCACGTCGTCGGTGAAGTCGCCGTCGTTGTCCAGGTCGACGCGGACGGTGCCGTTCGCCGGGTCGTACAGCACGCCCCACTTGTCGGTGGTGTCACCGTCGCGGTTGAGGTCGCCCGCCATCTCGCCGCCGGTGGTGACCGCCTCGGCGAAGGTGGTGAAGCGGTACGAACCCGCCGGGGCCCGCCAGGTCCGGCCCGCCGCGGTGAAGACCGGGCCGGTCACGGCGGAGTCCATCCGGAGCCAGGTACCGTCGCCGTCGGAGACCGGGTCGGTGGCGGTCACCCAGTCGACTATCTTGCGCTCACCGGTGGTGGTCTTCTGGAGGGCCGGGTGGCCGAGGTCCACACCGGAGTCCAGGACGCCGATGGTGATACCGCGGCCGTCCGCCGTGGGGTGCTTCTTGACGAAGTCGACCGCGCCGGTCTCGGCGGAGGGGTTGTACGGGTTCTTCGCCGGGGTCCTACTGTCGGGCGCCGGGTACTTCTTGACCGTGGAGGCGCCCTTCGCGCCCTTCACGGTGTCCGCCGAGGGGCGCGGGTCGTCGAGGACGATCTCCTGCTTGAGATCGATACCGGTCACCGTGGACAGCTTCTGGGCCGCCCTGATCGCGGCCGCCGCCTTCGCGGTGGGCAGCGTGGCCCGTACGTAACCGAGCTTGTCGTACGTCTTGCCGACCACGGCGCCCGCGACGCTGTCCAGCCGGCCCGCGACCTGGGCGGTGGCGCCGGGGGTGGTGGCGACCATCACCGTGACGGTCTTCTCGCCCTCGGCCTCGGCCCTGGCGAGCAGCTCGGCGTCCGCGGCGCCGAGCTTGCCGGGATCGGCGGACGCCTTCATGGGCGAGGGGACGGCCGGGTCGTCGGCGGCCGTCGCGGCGGCCGCGGGTACCGCGCCGGTGGCGATCAGGGCGGCCACCAGACCGGCGGCGGCCGCGACCCGGGCCACGCGTCTCGGCCCGGATATACGGCTCTCGGATTCTGAGGTCATCGGCATCCTTGGGAGGTGGAGCGGGAAGTCCGGATTTCGGGACCGGATGGCCGGTCAGTTTTTCGTAAGAATCGGGTGTTTGTGGAGAGACGCCGGGGCGGGTTTTGGCCATGGCGGTCATCCGCCACGGTGTCGCTCGCCCCGCCGGGAACCAACCGGCCCAAAGGGGGCGGCGAATGCGCCTGTTTCCGTATGTACGCGCTCGAAATTCCGTACCCGCGCGCTCGGACAGGCCCTAGGCTCACCGGATGAACCAGGAACTACGTGTGGCCGCCTACGCCGTGTGTGTCCGGGACGGCCGGATCCTTCTCGCGCGCTGGATCTCCTCGTCGGACGGCGGCAGGCACTGGACGCTCCCCGGCGGCGGGCTGGACCACGGCGAGGACCCGCTCGACGCGGCGGTCCGCGAGGTGGAGGAGGAGACCGGTCATGTCGCGGAGATGACCGCGCTGCTCGGCGTGGACTCCATCCGCCGCCGCTACCCCCGCGAACTGGGCACCTTCGCCGACTTCCAGGGGCTGCGCATCATCTACGAGGGCCGGGTCACCGGCGGTGAACTGCGGCCGGAGGCCGGTGGCTCCACGGATCTGGCGGCCTGGCATGATCTGGAGGCGGTCGAAGATCTTGAGCGTGTCGAACTGGTCGACCTGGGGCTGAAGTTGTGGCGCGAGCGGCCCGCTGTCGGGAAAATCCCGGCCGACGGCGAGCGCTCCCGGCCGAACGGCTGAAAACGGGCCAACCTCCCAGAGGCGCGCAACTCCGCACGTACTGCCGGAGTCCTGCTCCCCGACACACTCGTACCAGTAGGGGAGTTCCCATGGCAGTACGCACCGTCCGTACCCGTACGCGGCTTCGCAGGATCACCTGGACCGGGGCGCTCGTCGCGGTGGCCGTGACAGGCACCACGCTGCTGAGCCCCGCCGTGGCCGGTGCGGCGGTGCACGACGGGAGGACCACCCACAGCGCCACCCGGAAGGCGCTCGACGACGCCGTCGCCGAAGGGGTGCCCGGCGCGCTCGCGCAGGTGCGCGACCGGGCCGGGGTCTGGAACGGCGCCGCGGGGGTCGCCGACCGGACCACCGGCCGCGAACGCGGCGCCCAGGACCGCTACCGCATCGGCTCCATCACCAAGACCTTCGTCGCCACCGTGCTCCTCCAGCTGGAGGCGGAGGGGCGGATCGACCTGGACGACAGCGTCGAGTCCGTCCTGCCCGGAGTCGTACGCGGCAACGGCAACGACGGCCGCGCGATCACCGTCCGCCAACTGCTCAACCACACCAGCGGGCTCTACAGCTACACCGCGGACCCGGAGTTCGTCGAAAAGGTCTTCGGTGACGGCTTCCTCAAGCACCGCTACGACACCTGGACGCCCCGGCAGCTGGTCGCGATCGGCCTGGCCCATCGGCCCGACTTCGAGCCCGGCACCGGCTGGAACTACTCCAACACCAACTACGTCCTGGCCGGAATGATCGTGGAGAAGGTCACCGGACGCTCCTACGGCACCGAGATCGAGCGGCGGATCCTGCGCCCCCTGAAGCTCCGCGCCACCAGCGTGCCGATCACCGACCCCACCATGCCGAACCCGGCGGGCCGCGCCTACGCGAAATTCTCGGCGGACCCGGACGCCGAGATCCACGATGTCACCGAACTCAACCCGACGATCGCGGGGGCGGGGGGCGGGATGATCTCCCACTCCGCCGATCTGAACCGCTTCCTCGGCGCGCTCCTGGGCGGCAAGCTGCTGCCCAAGGCGCAGCTCAGGGAGATGATGACCACGGTGGCCACCAGCGATCAGATGCCCAACATCCGCTACGGCCTCGGCCTGACGGCGGAGAAGCTCTCCTGCGGCAAGGAGACCTGGGGCCACGGCGGCGGAATCCACGGCTCGTCCAGCATGGCCGTCTCCACCCGGGACGGCGGCCACTCGCTCGCCATGAACTACAACGCCGACTGGGTGGGGGACACCGGCAAGGCCGTCGAGGCCGAGTTCTGCTGACCTGAAACCGATACGTCGGTACGGGCGGCCGCCGCCCCACCGCCCCCGGCGGCGGCCGCCCGTACCGCTCATCTCGGCAGGATGACGATCCGTGCCGCCGGGTCCCGGTCGTCCGCCGCCAGCAGCGCCGTACGGACCACCGTCGCCTGCTGCTCCAGCGACTCCCGCAGCTTCCTCGGGGTGAGGTGGACGACGGTGATCCCCAGCCGTTCCAGCTGCTCCCGCTTGTGTACGGCGTCCGACCACTGCGCGTCGTCGTCCCACCAGCCGCCCTGCCGGGGCGCCCGGGTGTCCAGCTCGACGGCGACCGCCTGGTCGGGCCAGTAGGCGTCGACACCGCCCAGACGCGGGCCGTCGGGCAGCCGCAGCTCCACGTTCCACAGCGGCTCCGCGAGGCCGTACGTCCGCACCAGCTCGTACAGCCGCCCCTCGGCCAGCGTCCGGCCCTCGGCGAGCAGCGCGTCCACCGCGTCCACCACGTACTGGCGCACCAGCAGCCCCGACTGGTTCAGCTCCCGTACGACCACGGTGGGTTCGCAGTGGCCGCCGCGCACCGCCTCGGTCAGCAGCGCCACCACCGAGTCCGCGTCCGACAGATGCGCGACCGCGTCGGCCACCGCGCGCGCCACCGGCGCCACCGGCATCCCGTCGATCCGCTCGGCCCGGGGCAGAGCGTGGGCGCGGATCAGCCGGGCGTACCCCGTGGACCGCAGCCGCCGGGTGCGCGGGACGAGCACGTCGATCCGGTCCAGCGCGAGCGGCGGGGGCGCGGACGAGGAGAAGCCGTGCAGCCGTAGCGCCGCGAGCCCCGTGAGCATCGCCGAGCCGTACGGATCGGACGGCGCGGCGGCGGGCAGCCCGCGCGGCCCCGGCTGTACCGGTACGTCACGGCCCGCGCCCTCCGCGCCCGGCCGGCCCGCGTACAGCAGCACCCCGCGCAGCCGCTCCTCGGCGGTCGGCGGCCCCGAGTGCAACAGGTAGACCCCCGGCAGCAGCTGCTGCCAGGGGCCGCCGGGCCGGCACAGGGAGGCGGCCCGGCCCGCCGGGACACCGCGCTCGCGCAGGAGCGCGAGCGGGAGCACCCGGTCCCGTACGTCGTCCGAGGGACGGGGGAGCGGGATGGGGAGCGGGAGCCGGAGGGAGCGGGGGGAGACCGGGGTGTTGTTCGTCATGTCCCGGGATCTGCCCCTCCACCACCACCCCTCAACCCTCGTTACCGTTTCATCGACAAAACCGGACAAGCTCGTACTAAAGTAAGGGCGTTTGGCTGCCGATCAGACAGCCGGTCTTTCTGCCCGGCTCGGGCGGGCGCGCTCAGGCCCCGCCCGCCGCCGCGTCGCACTCCTGCCCGCGCAGCGACCGCGCCAGATCGTCCGTCGCCTCCAGTACCAGCCGCCGCAGCGCGGGAGCCGCGTCGCGGTGCGTGTCCAGCCAGCGTTCCGCGGCCTCCAGCGTCGGACGGGTGTCCTGGAGCCCGGGGAAGAGGCCCCGCACCACATGGATGCCGATCTGGATCGAGCGCTCCGCCCACACCCGCTCGATCGCCTCGAAGTACGGGGCGGCGTACGGCGCGGTCAACTCCCGCTGACCCGGCTGCGCGAAGCCCGCGATGGTGGCCTCCACCAGCGCGTTCGACAGCGCGTCCGACTCGACGACCCGCGCCCACGCCTGCGCCTTGACGGCGGCGGAGGGCCTGGCCGCCAGCGCGCGCACCTCGTGGCGCTTGCCCGACGCGGTGTCGTCCCGGGCCAGTTCGGCGCCGATGACCGACTCGTCGGCGAGCCCCTCGGCGGCCAGCGGCTCCAGCAGGGTCCAGCGCAGCTCCTGGTCGACGGAGAGCCCGTCGATCTTCGCCGTACCGTCCAACAGCCCCCGCAGCAGCTGGAAGTCCGCGTCCGACGCGGCGGTCGCCGCGAAGAACCGGGCCCAGGTCAGCTGATGCTGGCTGCCCGGCTCCGCCGTACGCAGCTCGCGCAGCGCGCCCTCCGCCAGCAGCCGCCCGCCCTGCTCGCGCCAGTCCGGCGCCGCGTAGTGGACGAGCGCCGACCGCGCCCAGGAGTGCACCATCTGGAGCACCCCGATATCGCTCTCGCGCCCCGCGTGGCCGAGCACCAGCGCGATGAAGTCCCGGGCGGGCATGAGCGCGTCCCGGGTGAGGTTCCACAGCGCCGACCAGCACAGGGCGCGCGCCAACGGGTCGGTGAGGTCGCCGAGATGACGGCGCAGGGTCTCCAGCGACGCCGTATCGAAGCGGATCTTGCAGTACGTCAGGTCGTCGTCGTTGACCAGCACCAGATCGGGTCGCTCCGCCCCGGCCAGCTCCGCGACGACTGTACGCGGGCCCTCGACATCCGCCTCGGCGCGCGCGAACCGCACCAGCTCGCCGTCGGCCGTCCGCCGGTACAGCCCGACGGCCACCCGGTGCGGGCGCAGCGTCGGCGCGGAGTCGGCCGCCTCCTGGAACACCGCCAGCTCGGTGATCCGACCCTCGGCGTCATAGGTGACCTGCGGGGTCAGCGAGTTGAGCCCGTACGTCTCCAGCCAGGACCGCGACCAGGCCGCCATGTCGCGCCCGGAGGTCTCCTCCAGCACGGAGAGCAGGTCGCCCAGCCGGGTGTTCCCGTACGCGTGCCGCTTGAAGTAGCGCCGGGCGCCCTCCAGGAACGCGTCCCGTCCCGCGTACGCGACCAGCTGCTTGAGCACCGAGGCGCCCTTGGCGTAGGTGATCCCGTCGAAGTTCAGCTTGGCGTCCTCCAGGTCACGGATGTCGGCCGTGACGGGGTGGGTGGACGGCAGCTGGTCGGCGCGGTACGCCCACGCCTTGCGGTTGTTGGCGAAGGTCGTCCAGCCGGTGGTGAAGCGGGTCGCCTCGACGAGCGCGAGGACACCCATGAAGTCGGCGAAGGACTCCTTGAGCCACAGGTCGTCCCACCACTCCATGGTGACGAGGTCGCCGAACCACATGTGGGCCATCTCGTGCAGGATCGTGTTCGCCCGGCGCTCGTACGCCGCCCGCGTCACCTGGCCCCGGTAGATGTACTCCTCGCGGAAGGTCACCAGACCCGGGTTCTCCATCGCGCCGAGGTTGTACTCGGGGACGAACGCCTGGTCGTACTTGCCGAAGGGGTACGGGTAGTCGAAGTGGTCGTGGAAGAAGTCGAGCCCCTGCTTGGTCACCAGGAAGACGTCGTCCGCGTCGAAGTGCCGGGCGAGCCCCTTGCGGCACATCGCGCCGAGCGGGATCTCCAGGACCGTGCCGTCGTCGAACGTACGGCGGTAGGAATCGGTCACGTAGTGGTACGGACCGGCGACGACGGCGGTGATGTACGTCGAGATCGGCTTCGTCTCCGCGAACCGCCACGACGATCCGGGCTCCCGCCCGTCCTCCAGTGGCGTGCCCTCGCCATTGCTCCAGACGGTCCAGCCCTCGGGCGCGGTCACCTCGAAGCGGTACGGGGCCTTGAGATCCGGCTGCTCGAAGTTGGCGAAAACCCGACGGGCGTCGGCCGGTTCGTACTGCGTGTAGAGGTAGACCTCGCCGTCCTCCGGGTCGACGAAGCGGTGCATGCCCTCGCCGGTCCTGCTGTACGCGCACTGGGCGTCCACGACCAGCACGTTCTCCGCGAGCAGCTCCTCCAGCGCGATCCGGGCGCCGTCGAAGACCTCGGTGGGGTCCAGATCGGCGCCGTTCAGCGTCACGGCGGTCACGGACGGGGCGATCAGATCGGCGAAGGTCGCCGCGCCCGGATCCGAGCAGCGGAAGCGGACGGTCGTCACCGAGCGGAACGTACGAGGGCTGCTGTCCGGGGCGTCGCCGACCGCCGACCGCAGGTCGAGGTAGACCTCGTACCCGTCGACGGACAGCAGGCCGGCCCGCTCACGGGCCTCGTCACGGGACAGGTTCTGACCGGGCACGGGCACTCCTTCTCGGCTTGATCACTGGACTGATCACCTTGATCGCTGAACTGATCACCGAACTGATCGCTGGACCGACACTGGGCGTGTCACCGGGCTTGATCGTTCGGAAACACCAGCGATCGTATGCGGCACAAGGGAATGCGTTCGCAGGCGCGGGGCGTTCGTGCGAGTGAGGCGCGCCCGCGGCCCCCGAAGACGTCCGCGGCCCCTGAAGAGGAGAGACATGTCAGAGAAGACCCCCGTCGACTTCTGGTTCGACCCGCTGTGCCCCTGGGCCTGGATGACCTCGCGCTGGGTCCTCGAAGTGGAGACGCTCCGCGACATCGAGGTGCGCTGGCATGTGATGAGCCTGGCCGTCCTCAACGAGGACAAGGACATCCCCGAGGAGTACCGCGAGATGCTCCAGAAGGCGTGGGGCCCGGTCCGGGTCGTCATCGCCGCCCAGCAGAAGCACGGCGACGAGGTCGTCGGCAAGCTGTACACCGCGCTCGGCACCCGCTTCCACAACCAGGGCGAGGGCGTGACCCGGGAGGGCATCGTCGGCGCGCTGGCCGAGGTCGGCCTGGACGCCGAGCTGATCGAGTACGCCGACTCCGACGCGTACGACAAGGAGCTGCGCGCCTCCCACCAGGAGGGCATCGACAAGGTCGGCCAGGAGGTCGGCACCCCGGTCATCGCCGTGCCCGGCGCCGACGGCGGGCAGGTCGCCTTCTTCGGCCCGGTGGTCACCCCGACGCCCCGGGGCGAGGACGCGGCGAAGCTCTGGGACGGCACGCTGCTGGTGGCGTCGGTCCCGGGCTTCTACGAGATCAAGCGGACCCGCACCCAGGGCCCGGTCTTCGACTGAGCACGGCCGTTCCACCGGAAGTGCCCCCGCGAGTCAGATCCTCGCGGGGGCTCTCCGTTGTTCCGTCCGCCGGTGAAGGGTGAGAAGACGATCACGAGGCAGGACGCTCGGGGGCGGCTCGGGGTCAGGGAGCCAGCAGCAGGCTGTGGGCGCGCTCCTTGGCGGACGCGTAGCGCTTGGCGACGTCCTGCCAGTTCACGACCTTCCACATGGCCTCGATGAAGTCCACTTTCTGGTTCTTGTACTGGAGATAGAAGGCGTGCTCCCAGGCGTCGAAGACCAGGATCGGGACCGAGCCCTGGCCGACGTTGCCCTGGTGGTCGTAGATCTGCTCGACGATCAGCCGGGCGCTGACCGGCTCGTACGCGAGGACGCCCCAACCGGAGCCCTGCGTGGTCGCGGCGGCCTTGGTCAGCTGCGCCTTGAAGCCCGCGAAGGAGCCGAACGACTCGGCGATCGCGTCCGCGAGGTCGCCCACGCCGTCCTTCTCCAGCGGTTCGCCGCCGCCGTCACCAGTCATGTTGTGCCAGTAGATCGAGTGCAGGATGTGGCCCGAGAGATGGAACGCGAGGCTCTTCTCCAGCCCGTTGATCGCCCCCCAGCTCTCCTTGTCGCGCGCTTCCGCCAGCTGTTCGAGCGTGTCGTTGGCACCTTTGACATAGGCCGCGTGGTGCTTGTCGTGGTGCAGCTCGATGATCTGCGGATTGATGACCGGTTCGAGCGCCGCGTAGTCGTAGGGAAGTTCAGGAAGCGTGTAGATGGCCATGGGTCCGTGCCCTCCGGTTCTTGTTGCACATCATATGCAACTGCAGGCTAACGGCAAGATGCTGGAGGGCGTTCGAGACCCCGGAGGGAGGTCGTCGGGTGCCGCGTGCGACACCCGACAACGGTCCGACCTCCGCTTTGTGGGCGCCTGACGGTGATCGCGCGAGGGCCGGCGGGTTACCGTCGGGCTGTCCCGTCTCTTCTCACGACCGTGGAGGTCCCATGAGCACCGCTGCCGCAGCACCCCGTACCGGAGCGGTTCTCGCCGATCTCCTCCCCGCCGGCCGGACCCGCGACATCGCGCTGGTCCTCGGCGGCGCCGTCCTCACCGGAGTGGCGGCGCAGATAGCCGTTCCCGTTCCCGGCTCGCCGGTCCCGGTCACCGGCCAGACCTTCGCCGCGCTGCTCGTCGGCACCGCGCTGGGCGCCCGCCGCGGCTTCGTCTCCCTGGCGCTCTACGCGCTGGTCGGGATGGTCGGGGTGCCGTGGTTCGCGGAGGGCCGTTCCGGCGCCGCGTTCCCGTCCTTCGGGTACGTCCTGGGCATGGTGCTCGCCGCCGTGGTGGTGGGCGAGCTGGCCCGCCGCGGCGGCGACCGGTCCGTGCTCCGTACGGCCGGGACGATGGTGCTCGGCTCGGCGGTCATCTACGCCGTGGGAGTGCCCTACCTGGCGCTGTCCACCGGCATGCCCCTCGGCGCCGCCGTGACCGCCGGGCTGGTGCCCTTCCTGTTCGGGGACGCGCTGAAGGCGGCGCTGGCGATGGGCGTGCTGCCCGCCGCCTGGAAGCTCATGGGCCGCGACCGCTAGCGGTCGCCACCCAGCAGGTTCGCCGGGTCGAAGGCCGCCTTCAGTCCGGCGAGCCGCGCGGCCGTCGCCGGTTCGTAGAGCCCGTCGCCCACCCCGTACGTACGCGCTGGCACGCACGCTTCCGGCGTTGTCGTCGGTTACCGACGCTCCGCGTCGACTCCCTCCTCCGCCTTGGAATCGCACGCACCAGACCGCGTCCGCTATCCGATCGAGTCCACCCGACAGGCTCTCAACGGCGCGAGCCCGTGCGGCGCCGCCACCGCGATGACCTGCTCCCAGCGCGTCCCCGCCGCGATGCGGGCGGTGCGGGTCACCGGGTCGATCCGTACGCCGGCCATCCGCCGGGTGGTGATCAGGACGCCGCCCGCCATCGCCCCCGGCAGCCCGTGGCCCGCCGCCTGGACGCGTACGGGCAGCCCGCGCGCGGCGGCGGTGGCGAGGGCGGACCGTACGTCCTCGGCGCCGGTCGCGCCGACGATCAGCTCGGGGCGTACCGGGAAACCGGTCTGGTAACCGGCCGCCTCGTCGTCGTAACCGGGATCGCCGGGACGGAAGGTGAGGGCCGGGAGGGTGCGGGACGTACGGAACGCGCGGGACATGGGTGGGCTCTCCGTTCGGTGAGGTGCCGGGTGGCAGGGGAGAGCCTCACCGCCATACCTGACAGTTCCCGTCAGGTATCCCTCTCTCAGGTATCGGTACCCGTCGCCGCCTTCGCCTTGCGCCGGCCCGACTCCCTGACCAGCGCGACCGCCACCACGACCGCCGCCACCAGCAGCGACAGCAGCACCTGCTCGCGGGCCGCGTCATCGGTGAGCATGTAGACGAGGACGAAGACGATCGACGCGATCGTCCCCCAGGTCAGATACGGGAACAGCCACATCCGCACGATCAGCTTCTCGGGCGCCTCGCGCTCCAGCGTCCGGCGCATCCGCAGCTGCGTGCAGCAGATGACCAGCCAGACGAAGAGGGCCACCGCGCCCGACGAGTTGAGCAGGAACGCGAACACGGTGTCCGGCCACTGGTAGTTGAAGAAGACCGCGACGAAGCCGAACGCCACCGACGCCAGGATCGCCGCACGCGGCACCCCGCGCGCGGAGGTCTGCCCGAAGGACTTCGGGGCGTCCGAGCGCCGTCCGAGCGAGTACGCCATGCGGGAGGCCGTGTAGAGGCCGGAGTTGAGACAGGAGAGCACGGCCGTCAGCACGATGAAGTTCATGACCTGGCCCGCGTGCGGTATCCCGATCGAGTTCAGCGCCGCGACATACGAACCGTCCTTGACGACCGACGGGTCGTTCCACGGCAGCAGCGTCAGGACGACGAAGACCGAGCCGAGGTAGAAGACCGCGATCCGCCAGATCACGCTGTTGGTGGCCTTGGTCACGGCCCGCTGCGGATCCGAGGACTCGCCCGCCGCCAGCGTGACGATCTCGCTCCCCATGAAGGAGAAGACGACCATCAGCACCCCGGTCAGGATCGAGCCCGCGCCGTTCGGCAGGAATCCGCCCGCCGAGGTGAGGTTCCCGAAGCCGTTGGCCGGATTGTCCGAACCGGGCAGCAGCCCGAACACGGCGAGCAGCCCGACCACGATGAAACCGGTGATCGCCACCACCTTGATCCCGGCGAACCAGAACTCGAACTCACCGAAGGACGAGACCGAGGCGAGGTTCGACGCCGTCAGCACGATCATCACGATCAGCGCCCACGCCCACTGCGGTACGCCGGGGATCCAGCCGTTGAGGATGTGCGCGCCCGCCGTCGCCTCGACCGCCAGCACCACCACCCAGAAGAACCAGTACAGCCAGCCGATGGAGAACCCGGCCCAGCGCCCCAGGGCGCGGTCCGCGTACTCCGAGAACGAACCGGAGCTGGGCTGCGCCGCCGCCATCTCGCCGAGCATCCGCATGACGAGCACCACCATGGTGCCGACCAGCGCGTACGACACGAGAATGGCCGGCCCGGCCGCGGCGATCCCGGAGGCGGAACCGACGAAGAGCCCGGCCCCGATCACCCCGGCGATGGCGATCATGGAAACATGACGGTTCTTGAGACCCGCGTGAAGGCTGTCGGGAGGAGACTGCGGATTCCCAGGCTTACCGGGGATTCCGCCTTCCTTCGTGGGGGAAGGCAGCGAGGTCATACGCGAATCCTTACGTCTACGGTCTACTCGAACGGACGAGTCCCGGCATTAAAGCCCCTCGGTTCCCAGCCGGGGAAGTGGCAATTTCGTATCGCTGGTGAGGGGCCGTTGCACCGGATCGGCAGATTGACCCGGAGCGCCGGCCTTGATCGGCACCTGTCACCACCCCGACCGGCCCGGCCACCGCCCGCCCGCCACCGGCCGCCGCGGGTCACCACCCGACGGCGCGCCCGCCGCGCCTCGCGTGCCACACTTCGCACCATGCGCGTGTACCTCGGTTCCGACCATGCCGGCTACGAACTCAAGAACCACCTCGTCGAGTGGCTCACGGCCCAGGGCCACGACCCCGTCGACTGCGGCCCCCACATCTATGACGCCCAGGACGACTACCCGCCGTTCTGTCTGCGCGCCGCCGAGCGCACCGCCGCGGACCCGGACAGCCTCGGCGTCGTGATCGGCGGCTCCGGCAACGGCGAGCAGATCGCGGCGAACAAGGTCAAGGGCGTCCGCGCCATCCTGGCCTGGAGCGAGCAGACGGCCGCCCTCGGCCGCGAGCACAACAACGCGAACGTCATCTCCGTCGGCGGCCGGATGCACACCGAGGAGGAGGCGGTGAAGTTCGTCGAGACCTTCCTCGCCACCCCGTACTCCGGCGAGGAGCGCCACTCGCGCCGTATCGACATGCTCACGGCGTACGAGGCGACCGGCACCCTCCCGGAGATCCCCGCCCACCACCCCCAGGGCTGACACCCGCCCGCCCCGTGCCGCCGGTCCCCCCCCGCGGAGACCGGCGGCACCGCCATGGAACGACCCGAGGAGACCCCGTGCCCGAGGGGCATACGATCCACCGCCTCGCCCAGGACCACCACGCCCGCTTCGGCGGCCGGCCCGTCCGGGTCAGCAGCCCGCAGGGCAAGTTCTCCGACAGCGCGGCGCTGCTCGACGGCCTGCTCCTCGACGCCGTGGACGCCCACGGCAAACATCTCTTCCTGGGCTTCGAGGAGACGGGCTGGATCCACATCCACCTCGGACTCTTCGGCAAGGTCGCCCTCGGCGACGCGCCCGCGCCCCCGCCCACGGACACCGTCCGGCTGCGGCTGCTCTCCGCCGCCGGCTACATGGACCTGCGCGGCCCCACCACCTGCGCCCTGATCACCGAACCCGAGAAGCGCGCGATACACGACCGGCTCGGCCCCGACCCGCTGCGCCCCGACGACGACGGGGAGCGCGCCTGGACCAGGGTCTCCCGCTCCCGTACGACCGTCGCCGCCCTGCTCATGGACCAGAAGGTCATCTCGGGCGTCGGCAACGTCTACCGCGCCGAGGTCCTCTTCCGGCACGGCATCGACCCCTACCGCGCGGGCAAGGACCTCACCCGCCGCGAGTGGGACGCGATCTGGGCGGATCTGGCGGCGCTGATGCGCGAGGGCGTACGGAACAACCGCATCGACACCGTACGCCCCGAGCACACCCCCGAGGCCATGGGCCGCCCGCCGCGCGTCGACGACCACGGCGGCGAGGTCTACGTCTACCGCCGCGCCAGGATGGGCTGCCTGCTCTGCGGTACGGAGATCCGCACGGAGCCCCTCGCCGCCCGCAACCTCTTCTGGTGCCCCACCTGCCAGCCACGCTAGTGCTGTGGCCGCCGCTCAGAACCCGTGCGGCAGCCACGGCGCCACGTCCGAGCCGAACGCCTCCGACGCCGCCGCGAGCGCGCCGGGCCGCAGCTCGGTCACCCGGCCCGCGCGCGCCAGCGCGGTCAGCGAGGTCCCGCCCAGATAGGCGGCGCCCAGCTCCCGCACGGACAGGGCCAGTTCGGCCGTATCGCCGGTACGTTCGCAGGACGCGCCCCCGGCGTCGCCGCTCAGCCGCCAGCTCCCCTCGTTCCAGGGGCAGAAGGCGTCCTCGACGGCCAGCACCACATCCACCGGAGCGCGGTACGTACGGGCCGACAGCGCGGCGCCCACCTCCACCGGCCGCAGATACAGCGAGTCCTGGAGCCGTACCCGGCAGCGCCGGAAGTCCGAGACCAGATACTGGAACGCGTCGTCCACCGGCCGGTTGCCCGCCTCGACCGTCGACATCAGGTCGATCCCGAAGAGGAAGCGCCAGAGCGACGCGTACGCCGCCGGGTCGCCCGCGTGCAGATCCTTCAGCTCGACCGTGCCCTTCGGCCCCGACCTGTCCCAATCCGGCCTGAGGCGGAAGAGCGCGAACCCGGCCGCCTCGCCGTGCCGCTCCGCCAGCACGCACTGGAGCGCCGACCTGCCGTCCGCAGCCTTCCCGCCGCCGACGACCGGCCGCCGCTCCCAGCCGGGCCGGCGGGCCAGCATCCCGGGACGCCCCGCTACATCGGCGGCGTAGAGCGCCTCGCACGCCTCACGTACGGCGGGGTCGTCCGCCTTCACCCGACGCAGACGTACCCCGTCCGGGCGGTCCGTCCGCTCGGGCTCCGGGAGCCGTACCCGCGCCGTATCGATCTCCGCCGCGAGGAACTGGGTCGCCGCGCCGTATCCGTACCGCCCGTAGATCACCGGCTCGGACGCCGTCAGCACGGCGAGCGGCTCGCCCCAGGAGCGGATGTCGTCCAGCTGGCGCCGCATCATCGAGGTCAGGATCCCGCGCCGTCGGTGCGTCGAGGCGACGCTCACGGTGGTGACCCCCGCCGCGGGCACCACCGCGCCCCCCGGCACCGACAGCCGCAGGCCGAACGCCCCCGCCGTACCGACGCAGTCCTCGCCGTCCCAGACACCGATCGAGCGGTCGCACTCGGTGAGCTCGCTCCAGAGCGCGCGCTCCGTCGCCTCCTCCGGTATGCCGCCGAAGGCCAGTTCGCACGACCCGAACCAGCGCTCCCATTCGGCGGGCTTCAGGACCCGCAACTCCGTAGTCATATGCCATGACTAGCAGGGGTACGACAACAGGGCGACCCGATTTCGAACGCAATGTCACGGGGGTCCCCCTCCACGCCGGGCGGACGGATCGATAGGGTCCACAACATATGGCCGGTGTCGCGCGAGCGGATTCGTACTCGGCCCGGTTGCGCATGAGGCTGCACCGGGTCCGTACCGGCGTGCGCAAATCCGGGGTCGACTACTTCCGGGGAGACGGCTCCGACTGGATCGCGCTCGTCGGACTGCTGCTCACCATCCCGGTCATCACCCTGGCCACCCTCGCCTTCCCGGTCTGGGTCGCGCCCTCCGCGCTCGTCCTGCCGATCGTGGCCGGCGGGCTGGTGCTGCGGCCCTCCAGCCTGCTCAGCCTGTACGCGGCCTCGGCCGCCGCGCTGATCATCGAGTCGATGGTCCTCGGCCCGTACCCGGACGGCCCGGCCAGGGTCACCCCGGGCACGGTGCTCGTGGTGGCCGCCTGCGGTCTGATCGGACTGCTGATCGCCCAGTTCCGGGCCAGGGTCGGGGTGCCCTGGCGGCGCGGCGGCACCATGCTCTTCGACCTGCGCGAACGCATCCGCGTCCAGAGCGCGCTGCCGCTGCTGCCCAAGGGCTGGCACCACGAGATGTCCCTGCGCCCGGCGGGCGGCCAGTCCTTCTCCGGTGACTTCGTCGTGGCGGCCCGCACCAACGGCGGGCGCACCCTCGAAGTGGTCCTCACCGATGTCTCCGGCAAGGGCATGGACGCGGGCTCCCGCGCCCTGCTGCTCTCCGGAGCCTTCGGCGGCCTCCTCGGCTCGCTCCCGCCGCACGGCTTCCTCCCGGCGGCCAACGGCTATCTGCTCCGCCAGGACTGGGACGAGGGTTTCGCCACCTCCATCCATCTCGTCCTCGACCTGGAATCCGGCGACTACGAGCTGCTCTCCGCGGGCCACCTCCCCGCCCTCCAGCTCCACGCGGGCAGCGGGCGCTGGGAGGAGAAGTCCGCCGAGGGGCTGCTCCTGGGGGTCTACGAGGGCGCCCAGTTCGACCCGGTCAAGGGCTCGCTCCAGCCCGGTGACGTCCTGATGCTCTTCACCGACGGCCTGGTCGAGGCGCCGGGCCGCGACATAGGCGAGGGCATCGACCGGCTCACGGGCGAGGCCGACCGCTATGTCGCCCCGGGCTTCGAGGGCGCGGCCTGGCATCTGATCGAGACCGTCGCCAAGGACGTCAACGACGACCGGGCGCTGCTGCTGATCTGCCGCGAGGCGTGACCCGCCGCGAGGTCCGACGTACCCCGCATACAGCTCACCCCACCGGCGGTGGGGGTGCCGGTGGGGTGAGGTGGTGTACGGAGGCGGGTGCGTGAGGTCGGCGTAAAGGCGGTAAAGGCATCGGAGTCAGCTCGTCACCGATGCCTCCGCGCCGGTGTCGGCCGCCACGGACTCCGCCTTCCCGGTGTCCTTGCCCTTGCCGCCCTCGGACCGGGGCGGGCCGCCGCCCGGCAGGATCCGGGCCAGCCAGTGCGACCTGCCCGCGGCCAGCGGGCCGAGGACCGCGAGGACCAGGACATAGCCGGCGATGAACGGCGCCAGCCGCGGATCGAGGCCCGCGCCCGCCGCCATGGTGGCGAGGATCAGCGCGAACTCGCCCCGGGCCAGCAGGGTGGTCGAGATATTGGCGGCGGGACCCGCGCCGAAGCCGAAGATCCGGGCGGCGGAGAGCCCCGCGGCGACGTTCATCACCAGGGTCACGGCCACCGCGATGAGTACGGGCCACAGCACCGTCGGCAGATCGCCCGGGTTGATCGACAGACCGAAGGCGAAGAAGAAGATCGCGCCGAACGCGTCCCGCAGCGGATGGACGAGTTTGCGGATCCGGTCGCCCGAGGTCGTACCGCCGAGCATCAGACCGACCATGAACGCGCCGATGGCGTCGGCGACCCCGAACCACTCGGAGACCCCGGCCACCAGGACCGCGGCACCGAGGAACGAGATGACGAGCAGCTCGTCGTCCTTGGTGTTGATGAGCCTGCCGACGACCTTCGTGCCGAACCGCGCGGCGAGCGCCAGCAGCAACAGGAAACCGAACGCCTTCGCGCCGTCGACGACGGCGGCCTGCGCGCTGTCCGCACCGGACAGGATCGGCTGGAGGGCGGCTAGATAGAGGGCCAGGAAAATATCCTCGACCACGATGATGCCGAGGATCGGCTTGGTCTCGGGGTTGCCGATACGTCCCATGTCGACCAGGACCTTGGTCACGATCGCGGACGAGGAGATCCCGAGCACACCGGCGAGGACCAGTGCCTCGGAGGTGCCCCAGCCCAGCGCGAAGCCGAAGCCGAGACCGGCGCCCACGTTCAGGAAGAGATACGCGCCCCCGGCGAGCGCCATCTTCCGGCCGCCCGCCTTGAGATCGTCGAGATGGAATTCCAGGCCGAGGTAGAAGAGCAGCAGGACCAGGCCCAGGGCGGAGAGCATCTCCAGCTCGTGCGGGTCCTTGACCAGCACGATGCCCGGGGTGTGCGGGCCGAGAAGGATCCCGGCGAGGATGAACAGCGGAATGGTGGGCAGTTCGATACGACTGCCGAGGCGAGCGAGTACGGCGGCGGCGAGGAAGGCGCCGCCCATGGCTATGAGGGTCTCTGCGTGTCCGATGGGATCGTTCCTCCGTCAGTAGGTCAAGAGGGCGTCAAGAAATCGTCAGTAATTAGTTTACCAAATGATTTACTGAGTAACTGTCAGATCTCGATGTGCGCGGCCCGAGGTGTGCGGGGGCGCCGTGACGGGCAGGTACGTGGCGCGAACCGGACGGCGAGGATTCGCCACCGGGCCACACCTGTACGGAGGTTGGTGGCACGATGGTCCGAGCAGGATGTACGGATGTGCGGGGGCCTCTGCTGATGTGCCCTTTCGTGTCGGTCCTGCGGGGGCTGGGCCGGGCGGACCGAACGAGGGTGTGATCAGTTGTGGCCATCTCACTGTCTGTGGTGCTTCTGTTGGCGATCATCCTTGTGGTGCTGATCCGCGGTGGCTCCATCAAGGCCGGACCGGCGATCGTCGCGATCCTCTTCGGCTTCTTCCTCGCGTCGACGAACATCGCGCCGTCGGTGAACCGGTTCCTCAACTCGCTGGCCGAGACCATCAACCAGATCAGATTCTGAAGTCCCGGCGGCCGTACGGCCCCTGCGCGGCCATGCGGCCGCCCGGCCGCGCGCGCAAACGCCTCGGGCCCGACCAGTGACGTACACACACCGGTCGGGCCCGAGGCAGTGGAGCGGGCGACGGGAATCGAACCCGCGTAGCTAGTTTGGAAGACTAGGGCTCTACCATTGAGCTACGCCCGCACACATCGCGCCGCAGGTCGGAAGGACCGCGGCACGGAGAACATCCTAGCGGGTCCGGGGCGTTCGCCGCACACCCGTAAAGCGCCGGTCAAAGATGGGGCCTCGGCGCCCGCGGGCATGTACCCTACGTGTCGCACCGACGGGGTGTGGCGCAGCTTGGTAGCGCGTCCGCTTTGGGAGCGGAAGGTCGTCGGTTCGAATCCGGCCACCCCGACCATCTTTCTCCACCGCCTTTACCGATCGCATCGACAAGATCACATTGTGGGGCCCTTCCCGCTTGCGGTTACTATGCAAGCTGCGTGCCCGTGTGTCTGCAGAGTCTCTGAAGAACCGGGCCGATCGGCTGGGACCGCCGCGGTGCGGCGGACGCAGCAGAACCCAAGAATCAGCCACCAAGGAGACCGAACCGTGAAGAGCGCCGTGGAGACCCTGAACCCGACTCGGGTTCGGCTCACAGTCGAGGTGCCCTTCGAGGAGCTCAAGGACAGCCTCGACGCGGCGTACAAGAAGATCAACCAGCAGGTCACGGTGAAGGGCTTCCGCAAGGGCAAGATCCCGGCCCGGATCATCGACCAGCGGTTCGGCCGTGGTGCTGTGCTGGAGGAGGCCGTCAACGACGCCCTCCCGAAGTTCTACACCGAAGCGGTCAACGAGGGTGAGATCAACGTCCTCGGCCAGCCCGATGTCGACATCACCGAGCTGAAGGACGGCGAGCTGCTGACCTTCACCGCCGAGGTGGACGTCCGCCCGGTCATCGAGATCCCGGACTACTCCGGTATCGAGGTCACCGTCGACGCCATCGAGGTCGGCGACGAGGACATCGACAAGTCGATCGACCAGCTCCGTGACCGCTTCGCCACCACCAAGCCGGTCGAGCGCGCCGCGGCCGAGGGTGACGTCGTGACGATCGACCTCGAAGCGAAGATCGACGGAGAGGTCCTGCCCGACGGTGTCGCCGAAGGCGTGCAGTACACCATCGGCTCCGGCGAGCTGCTGGACGGCATCGACGAGGCCGTCATCGGCCTGGAGGCCGGTGGCGAGGCCACCTTCACCTCCGAGCTGAAGGGCGGTGCCGCCGAGGGCAAGCCCGCCGAGGTCACCGTCAAGGTCGGCCAGGTCGCCGCCCGTGAGGTGCCCGCGCTGGACGACGAGTTCGCACAGCTGGCGAGCGAGTTCGACACGCTGGAGGAGCTGAAGGCGGACAGCCGCAAGCGCCTGGAGACCAGCAAGCAGTACGACCAGGCCACCCAGGCCCAGGAGCGCGTCCTCGAAGAGCTGCTGAAGCTGGCCGAGGTCCCGATCCCGGAGAAGCTGCTCGCGGAGGAGATCAAGACCCGCAAGCACAACCTGGAGCACCACCAGCTCGGTCAGATGGGCCTCGACCTCGCGAAGTACCTGGAGATCCAGGGCAAGACCGAGGAAGAGTTCGACGCCGAGACCAAGGAGCAGGCGGAGAAGGGCATCAAGACCCAGTTCCTCCTGGACGAGCTGGTCAGCAAGGAGAAGCTGAACGTCAACCAGGAGGAGCTGACCGAGCACCTCCTGCGGCGCGCGCAGTCCTCCGGCATGTCTCCCGACCAGTTCGCGCAGGCGGTCGTCGAAGGCGGCCAGGTGCCGATGCTCGTCGGCGAGGTGGCCCGCGGCAAGGCGCTCGCCGTGGTCGTCGAGGCCGCCAAGGTCGTCGACACCAACGGTGAGGTCGTCGACCTGGACGACGAGGACGACGAGACCGCCGCCGAGACGGTCGAGGCCGTCACGGACACGGACGCGCCGGCCGCCCCGGCCGTCGAGGCCGAGGCGCCCGCCGCCGAGGTCGTGGAGGACAAGGCCGAGGAGAAGGCCGACAAGGCCGACGCCAAGGCGGAGAAGACCGAGGGCTGAGCGGCCCCGCTCTGATCGACAGCACGGGCCCCGGACGCGACACGCGCCCGGGGCCCGTGCTGTCCCCCCCTCGCGGGCGCCCCTGGAGGCTCCGCGGAGGCCCGGCCGGATCCGTGGGACACGGTGGGACCGACGGGTGGCGCGCGGGCCCGCCGGGACCCGTACGGAGCCCCAACTACCTTGCGCTCCCAGCGAACAGCCACGGAAGCGGGATGGCGCCCGCCGACCAGCGCGTTAGGGTCCATGAATACGAGGGCAGGGGAGTCTCCCGTCCCCGGTACGAAGACGCTGAGACGGCCGCAGCCGTCAGAGACGAGCAGGTGTATACGTGACGAATCTGATGCCTTACGCCGCCGGTGAGCCGTCCCTCGGTGGTGGCCTCGGCGACCAGGTCTACAGCCGGCTGCTCGGGGAGCGGATCATCTTCCTCGGCCAGCAGGTCGACGACGACATCGCGAACAAGATCACGGCGCAGCTCCTCCTCCTCGCGGCCGAGCCCGAGAAGGACATCTACCTCTACATCAACAGCCCCGGTGGTTCGGTCACGGCCGGTATGGCCGTCTACGACACCATGCAGTACATCCCGAACGACGTCGTCACCATCGGTATGGGCATGGCGGCCTCGATGGGCCAGTTCCTGCTGACCGGCGGCACGGCGGGCAAGCGCTTCGCGCTCCCGAACACCGACATTCTGATGCACCAGGGCTCCGCCGGTATCGGTGGTACGGCCTCGGACATCAAGATCCAGGCCGAGTATCTGCTGCGTACGAAGAAGCGCATGGCCGAGATCACGGCGCACCACTCGGGCCAGACCACGGAAACGATCATCCGCGACGGTGACCGCGACCGCTGGTTCACCGTGGAAGAGGCCAAGGACTACGGCCTGATCGACGAGATCATCTCCGCTGCTTCGGGCGTTCCGGGCGGCGGCGGTACCGGGGCCTGAGCGACGCCTCGCACCCCGCCCCAGCCCGCCCCAGCCCACTCGAACGCCACAGGATGGTGAACACGCACATGAACAACTACTCCGCGAGCGGCCTCTACTCCGGCCCCCAGGTGGACAATCGCTACATCGTCCCGCGCTTCGTCGAGCGCACCTCGCAGGGCACGCGTGAGTACGACCCGTACGCGAAGCTCTTCGAGGAGCGTGTGATCTTCCTCGGCGTGCAGATCGACGACGCCTCGGCCAACGACGTCATGGCGCAGCTCCTCTGCCTGGAGTCGATGGACCCCGACCGGGACATCTCCATCTACATCAACAGCCCCGGCGGCTCGATGACGGCCCTCACGGCCATCTACGACACGATGCAGTTCGTGAAGCCGGACATCCAGACCGTCTGCATGGGCCAGGCCGCCTCGGCCGCCGCCGTGCTGCTCGCCGCCGGTACCCCCGGCAAGCGGCTGGCGCTGCCGAACGCGCGTGTGCTGATCCACCAGCCGTCCAGCCAGACCGGCCGGGAGCAGCTCTCCGACCTGGAGATCGCGGCCAACGAGATCCTCCGGATGCGCGCGCAGCTGGAGGACATGCTGGCCAAGCACTCGACGACGCCGATCGAGAAGGTCCGCGAGGACATCGAGCGCGACAAGATCCTCACCGCCGATGACGCGCTCGCGTACGGCCTGGTCGACCAGATCGTGGCGACCCGCAAGACCACGGCCGCAGCGGCCGCCTGACGCACCCGGCGCCCTTGGCGCGGCTCGTACACGCCGTGGGAACCCTCCCGCGACCATGTGAACCGCGCCAAGGGGGGCCCGAACGGGGCCCCGGGCAAGGTACCGTCGGATATGAGGCACAGGAGCCGCTGAACCAGGCTGCTCCCAGGCGAAGGGGAAGCACCTCGTGGCACGCATCGGTGATGGCGGGGACCTGCTCAAGTGCTCGTTCTGCGGGAAGAGCCAGAAGCAGGTGAAGAAGCTCATCGCAGGTCCCGGTGTGTACATCTGCGATGAGTGCATCGACCTCTGCAACGAGATCATCGAGGAGGAGCTGGCGGAGACCTCCGAGGTGCGGTGGGAGGAACTCCCCAAGCCTCGTGAGATCTACGAGTTCCTGGAGGGGTACGTCGTCGGGCAGGAGCCCGCGAAGAAGGCCCTCTCGGTGGCGGTCTACAACCACTACAAGCGCGTCCAGGCCGGTGAGAACGGCGGTGGCGCGGGTCGCGAGGACGCGATCGAGCTGGCCAAGTCCAACATCCTGCTGCTGGGCCCCACCGGTTCGGGCAAGACACTCCTCGCGCAGACGCTGGCGCGCATGCTGAACGTGCCGTTCGCCATCGCCGACGCGACGGCGCTGACGGAGGCCGGCTATGTCGGCGAGGACGTCGAGAACATCCTGCTCAAGCTGATCCAGGCGGCGGACTACGACGTCAAGAAGGCCGAGACCGGGATCATCTACATCGACGAGATCGACAAGGTCGCCCGCAAGAGCGAGAACCCGTCGATCACCCGCGATGTCTCGGGCGAGGGTGTGCAGCAGGCCCTGCTGAAGATCCTGGAGGGCACCACCGCCTCCGTACCGCCGCAGGGCGGGCGCAAGCACCCGCACCAGGAGTTCATCCAGATCGACACGACGAACGTGCTGTTCATCGTGGGCGGTGCCTTCTCCGGGCTGGAGCGCATCATCGAGGCGCGCGCGGGTGCCAAGGGCATCGGCTTCGGCGCGACGATCCGCTCCAAGCGGGAGATCGAGGCGAGCGACCAGTTCCAGGAGGTCATGCCGGAGGACCTGGTGAAGTTCGGGATGATCCCCGAGTTCATCGGCCGCCTCCCGGTCCTGACCTCGGTGCACAACCTCGACCGCGAGGCCCTGCTCCAGATCCTGGTCGAGCCGCGCAACGCGCTGGTCAAGCAGTACCAGCGGCTCTTCGAGATCGACGGCGTCGAGCTGGACTTCGACCGCCCCGCCCTGGAGGCCATCGCCGACCAGGCGATCCTGCGCGGCACGGGCGCCCGCGGTCTGCGCGCCATCATCGAAGAGGTCCTGATGTCGGCGATGTACGAGGTCCCGTCCCGCAAGGACGTGGCCCGGGTCGTCATCACGGAGGACGTGGTCCACTCCCACGTCAACCCGACGCTGGTGCCGCGCGAGCCGCGCATCGTCAAGAACGACGGCCGGCACGAGAAGTCCGCGTAGCGGTCACGTCGTACGTACGACAACAGGGGCGCCCGGCCGGTTCAACTGGCCGGGCGCCCCTGTGTGTTGTGCGGTGGAGGCGCGGATCAGACCTTGGTGCGCGAGGTGTTGTACAGCGTGGTGGCGAGCGCGGCCGTCTCCTCCTGGGAGGGGCTCCGTCCGGCGACGGCCATCACCATGTCGACGTTGGTGACGATACCCACCGTGCTGTAGTCGGCCCAGACACAGACCGGCATCTCGAACTCCTTGGGCCCCTTGGCCATGGTGCCGTCACCGCCGGGGTTGGTCATCTTCATGTTCTGGCACTTCATCAGCGCGCCCTTGAAGCCGTCGGGGGTGACCGCCTCGGGGCTGCCGACCAGCTCGACCCGCATGCCGTTGCTCTCGCCCGCCCGACTGGACCGGAGGTTGCTCTCGGCGTTGGCGAAGGCACCGTCGACGACCTTCGCGGGATCGGTGACATCCCCCCAGTAACCGGTGAGGCTCAGCGCCTTCTGTGCGATCTGGCCGGACGCGGTCTGGTAGTTGGCGGCGACCTGCTGGGGGTCCTTGATGCCGAGCCCCTCCATCTGCGTCCTGGTCTTCGGGGCCAGGGCGCCCGAGGTGGGTTCGCCCGCCCGCTTGAAGTCGTCGACGGTGGCCGTGGGCGTCAGCTTGTAGCCCTTCGTACTGTCCGCCACATCACTGTTGCCCGCGCCGCCCGCCGTCAGGAAGTACGCACCCGCGGCGATCACCGCGAGCGCCAGTACGGACACCCCGACGATCAGGCCTGTCTTCTTCCTGGGGGGCTCCGGCGGGGCCGGCGGGTACTGGCCGCCGTACGGGGGCTGCTGCTGGTACGGGTTGGGCTGCTGCAGGCCGTACGCGCCCTGCGGGGGGCCGGGCTGCTGGGGATAGCCGTACCCCGGCACCGGGGGCTGCGGAGGGTAACCGTAACCGGGCTGCGGCGGGCCCTGCGGCGGCTGCTGGCCGTAGGGGCCCGGCTGGCCGTACGGTCCGGGCTGCTGGGGCTGCTCACCGTACGGGCCCGGCTGGTTGTAGCTCATGTGCACTGTCCCCTGTTAGATGCTTACGCGTTCCGAACATCCTGACGGAAGAGTCCCGGCCGCGAGCCGCCGGGGGCCGCACCGTTACGTAATATCCCGGTTCAATACACGGCCGTGACACCCCTAAACTGGGTCCCGTGACCGAGAACACTCAGCAGCAGCCAGCCAGCAACCCCGAACTGCCGACCCAGTACGTTCCGGCCGAGGTAGAGGGGAAGCTGTACGAGCGCTGGGTAGAGCGTGGTTACTTCGAGGCGGACGAGAAGAGCGACAGGGACCCGTTCACCGTCGTCATCCCCCCGCCGAACGTCACCGGAAGCCTGCACCTGGGCCACGCCTTCGAGCACACCCTGATCGACGCCCTCACCCGCCGCAAGCGCATGCAGGGGTACGAGACGCTGTGGCAGCCCGGCATGGACCACGCGGGCATCGCCACGCAGAACGTCGTCGAGCGCGAGCTGGCCAAGGAGGGCAAGTCCCGCCACGACCTGGGCCGCGAGGCGTTCGTCGAGCGGGTCTGGAAGTGGAAGGAAGAGTCCGGCGGCCAGATCTCCGGGCAGATGCGCCGCCTCGGCGACGGCGTCGACTGGTCCCGTGAGCGCTTCACGATGGACGAGGGACTCTCCAAGGCCGTCCAGACGATCTTCAAGCGGCTCTACGACGACGAGCTGATCTACCGCGCCGAGCGCATCATCAACTGGTGCCCGCGCTGTCTCACCGCGATCTCCGACATCGAGGTCGAGTACCAGGACGACGACGGCGAGCTGGTCTCGCTGAAGTACGGCGACGGCGAGGACTCCGTCGTCGTCGCGACCACCCGCGCCGAGACGATGCTCGGTGACACGGCCGTCGCCGTCCACCCGGACGACGAGCGGTACGCGCACCTGATCGGCCGGCAGATCAAGCTGCCGCTCACCGACCGTACGATCCCGGTCGTCGCGGACGCGCACGTCGACCCCGAGTTCGGTACGGGCGCGGTCAAGGTGACCCCGGCGCACGACCCGAACGACTTCGAGATCGGCCGCCGCCACGACCTGCCGAACATCGCGGTCATGGACGAGCGCGCCGTCATCACCGTCCCGGGCCCGTTCCAGGGACTCGACCGGCTGGAGGCCCGCAGCGCCATCGTCGCCGCGCTGCGTGCCGAGGGCCGTATCGTCGCCGAGAAGCGCCCGTACAACCACTCCGTCGGGCACTGCTCGCGCTGCAAGACGACCATCGAGCCCCGGCTGTCCATGCAGTGGTGGGTCAAGGTCGATCCGCTGGCGAAGGCCGCGGGCGACGCGGTCCGTGACGGGAAGGTCGCGATCCACCCGAAGGAGATGGAGCCCCGCTACTTCGGCTGGGTCGACAACCTCCGCGACTGGTGCATCTCGCGGCAGCTGTGGTGGGGACACCGCATCCCCGTCTGGTACGGCCCGAACGGCGAGACCGTGTGCGTCGGCCCCGACGACGAGGCCCCCACCGGCGAGGGCTGGACGCAGGACACGGACGTCCTGGACACCTGGTTCTCGTCCGGGCTGTGGCCGTTCTCCACGCTCGGCTGGCCCGAACAGACCGGGAGCGTCGAGAAGTTCTATCCGAACTCGGTCCTGGTCACCGGCTACGACATCCTGTTCTTCTGGGTCGCCCGGATGATGATGTTCGGCCTGTACGCGATGGACGGCACCCCGCCGTTCCACACGATCGTGCTGCACGGCATGGTCCGCGACCAGTTCGGCAAGAAGATGTCGAAGTCCTTCGGCAACGCGGTCAATCCGCTGGACTGGATGGACAAGTACGGCTCCGACGCGGTCCGTTTCACCCTGGCGCGCGGCGCCAACCCGGGCGTCGACGTGCCGATCGGCGAGGACTGGGTCCAGGGCTCCCGCAACTTCGCCAACAAGATCTGGAACGCGACGCGCTTCGCGATGATGAACGGCGCGACCGTCGAGGGCCCGCTGCCCGACGCGGACGCGATGTCCGCCACCGACCGGTGGGTCCTCTCCCGGCTGAACACCGTGGTCGCGGAAGTCGACGCGCTCTACGACGACTACCAGTTCGCGAAGCTCTCCGACGCCCTCTTCCACTTCGCGTGGGACGAGGTCTTCGACTGGTACGTCGAGCTGTCCAAGACGTCCTTCTTCGAGGGCGGCGAGCCCGCGAAGGTCTCCGGACGGGTCCTCGGCGAGGTCCTCGATGTCACCCTGCGGCTGCTGCACCCCATCGTCCCCTTCGTCACCGAGACGCTGTGGACGACGCTCACCGGCAAGGAGTCCGTGGTCATCGCGGACTGGCCGACGGACAGCGGCTTCCGCGACCCGGCGGCCGAGCGCGAGATCGAGAACCTCCAGCAGGTGATCACCGAGGTCCGCCGCTTCCGCGCCGACCAGGGCCTCCAGCCCGGCCAGAAGGTCCCGGCCCGGCTCGATCTGTCGGGCACCTCGCTGGCCGCGCACGAGCCGGCCATCCGCCAGGTGCTGAGGCTCCAGCCGGCGGAGGACGGCTTCCACGCCACCGCGACCCTGCCGGTCGCCGGGGCCGCGGTGGAGCTGGACCTGTCCGGCACGATCGACGTCGAGGCGGAGCGCAAGCGCCTGACGAAGGACCTGGGCGCCGCCGAGAAGGAGAAGGCCCAGGCGGAGGCGAAGCTCGGCAACGAGGCGTTCCTCGCCAAGGCCCCGGACCAGGTCGTCGACAAGATCCGCGCCCGGCTCACCAAGGCCGAGACGGACATCGAACGCATCACCGCACAGGTGGCTGCGCTGCCCCGGGGCTGACGCCCGCCTGCTCATGGAACCCCCTCGACCTCGCTGGTCGAGGGGGTTCCGTATGTACGGCCGGGGGAGCGCCGGAGCCGGTGTCGGTGGTGCTCCGTAGACTGGGCCCGTGAGCCGACACCGTCCTTCCAGCCAGCCCGACGATTTCGACGCGATCGTCGCCGCCGAGACGCACCGCGACCCCGACCTCGCGGTGATCGAGGCGGGCAGCCGTACCCTGCGCACCCAGGCCGGTCCCGCGCGGGGCGACGATGTTCCGGCGCGCCCCGAGGACCCGGAGGTGGACAAGGCGCTGCGCGCCGTCGAGCAGGAGCTGGCGGGGCGCTGGGGCGAGACGAAGCTCGATCCCTCGGTGGAGAGGATCCAGGCGCTGATGGATGTGCTGGGGGACCCCCAGCGCGCCTACCCGACGATCCACATCACCGGGACCAACGGCAAGACCTCCACGGCCCGCATGATCGAGGCCCTGCTCAGCGCCTTCGAGCTGCGCACCGGCCGGTACACCAGCCCCCATGTCCAGTCGGTCACCGAGCGCATCAGCCTGGACGGCGCGCCGATCTCCGCCGAGCGGTTCATCGAGGCGTACGGAGACATCAAGCCGTACGTCGAGATGGTCGACGCCCAGCGGGAGTTCCGGCTCTCCTTCTTCGAGGTGCTGACCGGTATGGCGTACGCGACCTTCGCGGACGCCCCCGTGGACGCCGCCGTCATCGAGGTCGGCATGGGCGGCAGCTGGGACGCGACGAACGTCATCGACGCCTCGGTCGCCGTCGTCACCCCGATCGATCTGGACCACACGGACCGGCTCGGTACGACGGCGGGCGAGATCGCCGTCGAGAAGGCCGGGATCATCAAGCGCGGCGCGACGGTCATCCTGGCGCAGCAGCCGGTGGACGCCGCCCAGGTGTTGCTGAAGAAGGCCGTCGACGTGGACGCGACGGTCGCCCGCGCGGGCATGGAGTTCGGGGTGGTCGCCCGCGAGATCGCGGTCGGCGGCCAGCTGCTGACCCTGCGCGGCCTCGGCGGTGAGTACGAACAGGTCTTCCTCCCGCTGTACGGCGCGCACCAGGCGCACAACGCGGCGGTGGCGCTCGCCGCGGTGGAGGCGTTCTTCGGCATCGGCGCCGAGCACGCCCGTCCGCTGGACATGGACACGGTCCGCAAGGCGTTCGCCTCGGTCACCTCACCGGGCCGGCTGGAGGTCGTCCGGAGCTCGCCGACCGTGGTGCTCGACGCCGCGCACAACCCGGCCGGGGCCCGCGCGGCGGCCGACGCCCTCGCCGAGTCCTTCGGCTTCAGCAAGCTGATCGGCGTGGTCGGCTCCAGCGAGGGCAAGGACGTCCGGGGGGTGCTCGAAGCACTGGAGCCCCTCTGTACGGAGGTCGTGATCACGCGGAACTCCAGCCATCGCGCGATGGACGTGGACGAGCTGGCCGCGGTGGCCGTCGAGATCTTCGGCGACGACCGGGTGCAGGTCGAGGCGCGGCTCGACGACGCGCTGGAGGCGGCGATCACGCTCGCCGAGGAGGACGCGGAGTTCGCGGGGGCCGGGGTGCTGGTGACCGGTTCGGTGATCACGGTCGGCGAGGCCCGGCTGCTGTTCCAGAGGAGGCGCTGACACCGTGCGTACGCTCTGTGCTTCGACCCTGATCGGTGAGTTCTTCGTGATCGGCTTCGCCGGTCTCGTCGCGATGAAGTCCGACGATCTGTCGATGGGGACGGTCTGGACGGTCTGCGGCATCGGCATGCTGCTGTCCGTGCTGCTCTGCGGGATGATCACCCGCCCCGGCGGGGTGCAGCTCGGCTGGGGCCTCCAGGTCCTGCTGGTCGCGAGCGGCTTCGTGGTCCCCGCGATGTTCGTGCTGGGGCTGATCTTCGGGGCGCTGTGGTGGGCCTCGGTCCACTACGGCCGCAGGATCGACGAGGCGAAGGCGCGCTGGGCCGCGCAGGCGCAGGCGGCGGCGGACTAGGGGCCTTCGTTTGGATCCGGCCGGATCAGGGAGCCGGGGTCCGGCGCCGGGTGGATCGCACGGCGGAGGGGGAGCCGACGCGGTGGGGTTCCCTCCCACGCCCTTGAGGCTGTGGGGGAGTCGGCGACCGCCGACGACGCCGCGAGGTGCGGCACCAGGGCACGCGAGCCCGGCCGGATCCGAACGAGACCCCTGGGTGGGGTGAGGCCGGTCCGGGTGTGGGGGGTGTGGTGGGTGCCGGTAATCTCACCCCACCGCACTCATATGCCTGCAAGGAGCCGCACACATGACCCAGCGCACTCTCGTTCTCCTCAAGCCCGACGCCGTCCGGCGCGGACTCGTGGGCGAGATCATCGGCCGTATCGAGCGCAAGGCGGGCTGGACCATCAGCGCGCTGGAGTTGCGCACGCTCGACCAGGACACGCTGGAGCAGCACTACGGCGAGCACAAGGGGAAGCCGTTCTACGAGCCGCTGGTCGCGTTCATGGCCTCGGGTCCGGTCGTCGCCCTGGTCGTCGACGGTGAGCGGGTCATCGAGGGAATCCGTACGCTCGCCGGTCCCACCGACCCGATCGCCGCGGCCCCCGGGTCCATCCGGGGGGACTTCGGGACGATCGTCCGGGAGAACCTGATCCACGCCTCGGACTCGGAGGAGTCCGCCATTCGGGAACTGAAGATCTTCTTCCCGGGACTTTCCTGATCGGGTGTCAGCCAAACGGCGCTGATGCCCTGGGGCGACCGAAGGAATTCGGTCGCCTTCGGGCATATATAAGACACTTCCGGGAACGCATCGGTCCGACACTTCGTCACCCTTACTGAGGTGGGCCAGCGCGCCGTTGCCGTACCGGCGGCACTACGATGGAAACCTCCAGTCAACGCACCCACCTCGCCATCCTGAAAAGCCATCAACGCTTGGGAAGGCCAGACGCATCCTCATGGGGAACAACATGTCGTTCATCGGCCGTGACATGGCTGTCGACCTCGGGACCGCCAACACGCTGGTGTACGTCAGGGGCCGGGGCATCGTACTCAACGAGCCGTCCGTGGTCGCCATCAACACCAACACGGGCGGCATTCTCGCTGTCGGCTCCGAGGCGAAGAAGATGATCGGCCGGACACCCGGCAACATTGTCGCCGTCCGGCCACTGAAGGACGGCGTGATCGCCGACTTCGAGATCACCGAGCGCATGCTGCGCTACTTCATTCTCAAGATCCATAAGCGCCGTTATCTGGCCCGTCCCCGGGTGGTCGTCTGTGTGCCCTCCGGTATCACCGGGGTCGAGCGCCGTGCCGTCATCGAGGCGTCCACACAGGCCGGCGCGCGTCAGGTGCACATCATCGAGGAGCCCATGGCGGCGGCCATCGGCGCCGGGCTGCCCGTCCATGAGGCGACCGGCAACATGGTCGTCGACATCGGCGGCGGCACCACCGAGGTCGCGGTGATCTCGCTCGGCGGTATCGTCACGGCCCAGTCCATCCGGGTGGCCGGTGACGAGCTGGACAACGCGATCATCCAGCACGTCAAGAAGGAGTACTCCCTCCTCCTGGGCGAGCGGACCGCCGAGAGCATCAAGATCACCATCGGTTCGGCGTTCGACCTGGACAAGGACGAGCACACCGAGATCCGTGGCCGCGACCTGGTCTCCGGGCTGCCCAAGACCGTGGTCATCTCCGCCGCCGAGGTCCGCAAGGCCATCGAGGAGCCGGTCAACGCGATCGTCGACGCGGTCAAGACCACGCTCGACAAGTGCCCGCCCGAGCTGTCCGGCGATGTGATGGACCGTGGCATCGTGCTCACCGGAGGCGGCGCCCTGCTGCGCGGTCTCGACGAGCGGTTGCGGCGGGAGACCGGGATGCCCATCCATATCGCCGAGGATCCGCTGGACTCCGTCGCGCTCGGCTCCGGAAAGTGCGTCGAGGAATTCGAGGCGCTCCAGCAGGTGCTGGACGCGCAGCCGCGCCGGTGATCCCACGGCGGGGCTGACTTCTGGTGCGGCGGATCGTTGAGACACAGTCAGACTCATTCCTACGAGGAAGGCACGGCCGCCGCACGTGAGGGACACCCGAGAGAGCCGTTTGCTCCTGGTGCTGCTGATCGCCATCGCGTTCGCACTGATCACCGTGGATATCCGCGGTGGTGAGGACTCCCCGGTCGACGGCGCGCGGCGGGCCGCCGCGGCGGCCTTCGGCCCGGTGGAGAACGGTGTGGCCTCCGTGGTCAACCCGGTCGGCAACGCGATAGGAGCGGTCCGGGACTCCGGTACGCGGCACAACCGCATCGCCGCCCTCCAGCGGGAGAACACCGAGCTGAAGCAGCGGCTCGGCAGCGACGACCGCAACCGCAGCCGGGTGCGCGAACTGGACAAGATGCTCAAGAGAGCCGGCGCCGGTCAGTACGGGATCAAGGGCGCCCAGGTCATCGCCATAGGGGCGGCCCAGGGCTTCTCCTGGACGGTCACCCTCGACATCGGCCGCGCCGACGGTATCCGGCGCGACATGACCGTCATCAACGGCGACGGTCTGGTCGGCCGGGTCACCACCGTCGGCCCCCGCACCTCGACCGTGCTGCTCGCCAACGACCCGCGCTTCACCGTCGGCACCCGGATGGAGGGCAGCGACGAGCTGGGCTTCGCCACCGGCCAGGGCGACCGTCCGCTCTCCGTACAGCTGCTCAACGGCAAGGCCAAGATCAAGAAGGGTGACCGGCTGGTCACCTTCGGGTCCAGCAAGGACCGGCCCTTCGTGCCCGGCGTGCCGGTCGGCGAGGTCGTCCGGGTGGACCCGTCCGGCGGCGACCTCACCCGTACCCTCTTCGTACGGCCCTTCGTCGGCTTCACCAAGCTCGACATCGTCGGCGTCGTCGTCGAGGCGCCCCGGGAGGACCCCCGGGACACCGTGCTGCCGCCCAAGCCGAAGCCCGTACCGACACCGACCGTTACCGTCACGGTCACCCCGTCGCCCAACGTCGATGAGAACCTCGCGGTCAACGGCCAGGCCGACCCGAACGCCCTCGGCGACGCGGCCGGTACCGCCAATGGCAACGCAGTCCCCAACGCCGATCCCAATGCGGTCCCCAATGCCAATGCCAACGCCGACGCCGGTGCCTCTCCCGACGTAAACGCCGATCCCAACGCCAACGTCAACGGAAACGCCAACGGGAACGCCAACGGAAACGCCGACGGCAACGGAAACGCCGACGGCAACGGAAACGGCGCCGCCAACGGCCCAGCAGACGAGCAGGAGTAGGGCTGATCCCCATGCGCTTCAACCGGATTCTGCTCTCCGCCACACTGGTCGTGGCAGCCCTGGTCATCCAGGTGTCCGTTCTCGCCCGGCTCCAGCTGCCCGGTGCCGTCCCCGATCTGATGCTCCTCGTCGTCCTGGCGCTGGCCTTCGTGTACGGCCATGTCAGCGGCGCGCTCATCGGCTTCGGCGCCGGACTGCTGGCCGACCTGGCGCCGCCCGCCGACCACGCCGCCGGACGCTACGCCCTGGTGCTCTGTCTGATCGGCTATCTGGCGGGCCTGGTCCGCCCCGAGAACGGGCAGATCAGATCGGCGATCGTGCCGATGACCGCGGTGGTCGCCGCGGCGGTCGGCTCGACCCTGCTGTACGCGGGGGTGGGCGCCCTCGTCGGTGACACCGCCGCCCGCCATGTGGGCCTCTCCGGGCTGATGCTGACCGCCGCGGTCTACGACCTGCTGCTCGCGCCGTTCACCGTCCCGCTGATCATGTGGCTGGCCAGACGCGCCGACAACGACCCGCTCGCCGACTCCAGGGACGGCGGCGCGGGCGATGTCGCCGCCGGCTGGATCGCCGGGGGCACCGGTCTGCGCATCGGCGACCAGCGCGGCGGACTGCGCGTCAAGGCCGCCAGGAACCGCGCGAACAGAGCCGGACGCATCAAGGGGGTCAAGCGTCTGTGAGCCCCCTCCCGCCGCCCGCCACCACCCTTCCCACGAGGGGCGCTTCGCACTCATGAGCAATATTCCCGAGACCGGGCGGACCCCCCGGGTCCAGATCCGGCTCGTCGTCATCCAGGTCCTGGTCTTCTCCCTGCTCCTCACCCTCGGCGGGCGCCTCTGGTACCTCCAGGTCCGCAACGGCCAGGAGTACACCGACGAGGCCAAGAACAACCACGTCCAGCAGGTCGTCCAGCCGGCCGTGCGCGGCTCGATCCTCGACACGCGGGGCGTCCCGCTCGCCGACAACGAGACGCGGCTCGTCGTCTCCGCCAGCCGTACCGACCTCATAAAGATGAAGGACGACGGCAGGGCCGTACTGACCCGGCTCGCCGATGTTCTCGGGATGAAGCCCGACGAGGTCATCAACAAGGTGAGGCTCTGCGACTCCCAGACCCCCAAGCCCTGCTGGAACGGTTCGCCCTACCAGCCGATCCCCGTCACCGACGAGGCCACCACCCAGCAGGCCCTGCAGATCCGCGAGCGTGCCGAGGACTTCCCCGGGATCACCGCCGAGCCCACCGCCGTACGCCGCTACACCGCACCCGGACTGGCCAACACCGCCCAGGTGCTCGGCTATCTCTCGCCCGTCACCGACGACGAGATCACCAAGGCGCAGGACACCGAGTCGCCGTACCTCCGCTCGGACCAGGTGGGACGCTCCGGCCTTGAGCGTACGTACGACAAGCAGCTGCGCGGCAAGGCCGGGGTCACCCGGTACGAGGTCGACAACCTGGGCCGGGTCATCGGCGAGGCCAAGAGCGACAAGGCCGAGCCCGGCGCCAATGTCGTCACCTCCATCGACGCGCGTGTGCAGGCCGTCAGCGAGTACGAGCTGAACGAGGCCATGAAGGCCGCCCGCAAGGAGATGGACCGCAACACCAACGAGAACTACAAGGCGGACTCCGGAGCCGTCGTCGTCATGGAGACCAGGACCGGCCGGGTCGTCGCGATGGCCTCCCAGCCGACCTACGACCCCAACTCCTGGGTCGGCGGGATCTCCGCCAAGGACTACGCCAGGCTCACCGGCAAGAAGTCCAACTTCCCGCTGCTCAACCGGGCCATCCAGGGCCAGGCGGCCCCCGGCTCGATCTTCAAGGTCGTCTCGTCGACCGCCGCCGTCAACGCCGGATACCCGTTCAACGGCAACTACCCCTGCCCCAGTTCGTACAGCGTCGGCAGTCAGGTCTTCAAGAACTTCGAGTCCAAGGGCTACGGCTCCATCACGCTCGGCAAGGCCCTCGAAGTCTCCTGCGACACCGTGTTCTACGGTCTCGCGCACAAGGAGTGGCAGAAGGACGGCGGCACCAAGCCCAAGAAGGCCGCCCACAACTGGTTCTACACGACCGCCCATCAGTTCGGCCTCGGCAAGGAGACCGGCATCGACCTCCCCAACGAGGTCAGCGGACGCGTCCCGGACCGTCAGTGGAAGCAGAACTTCTGGGAGGCCAACAAGGCCGGCTGGTGCAAGCAGGGGAAGAAGGGCGGCACCTACGTCGAGCAGCTCGCCTACGAGGGCTGCCTCGAAGGCAATCTGATGCGCGCCGGTGACTCCGTCAACTACTCGATCGGCCAGGGCGACACCCTCGTCACCCCGATCCAGATGGCCACCATCTACTCGGCCATCGCCAACGGCGGCACCCTCTACAACCCCACCGTCGGCAAGGCCGTCATCAGCGCCGACGGCAAGCGGATCCAGGAGATCGCGCCCAAGTCGCACGGCAAGCTCCCCATGAACAAGGCCACGCGCGACGAGATAGACGAAGCCCTCGCGGGTGTCGCCACCCGCGGCTCGGCCGCCTGGCGATTCGGCGGCTGGCCGCAGGACAAGATCCCGATGCACGCCAAGACGGGCACCGCCGAGGTCTACGGCAAGCAGACGACCTCGTGGTTCGCCTCGTACACCAAGGACTACACGATCGTCATGACGATCTCCCAGGGCGGTACGGGATCCGGCGCCTCCGGGCCCGCGGTCCGCAAGATCTACGAGGCGATGTACGGGCTCGACAAGGAGGGCAAGCAGGACGTGAAGAAGGCGCTGATGCCCACCCCGCGCGTGGCGCTGCCCACGATCCAGCCGGACGGGTCGATCGACGCCCCGAAGATCAGGCCGTACGAGCCGGTGAAGGAAGTCCCGGCGGGCGAGCAGGGCCTCGCGGGCGCGCCCGCCGCCACCGGACGGAGGGACTGAGCCGATGGCCGGCACAAGTTCTTTCTCCGTCTCCGGCTACGGCCCCGAGCGCGGTACGTGGGCCAGGCTCACCGCCCGTGACTCGATGGTGCGCAGGCTCGACTGGCCGTTGCTGTTCTCGGCGCTGGCGCTGTCGGTCCTGGGCTCGCTGCTGGTCTGGTCGGCGACCCGCAACCGCACCCAGCTGAACCAGGGCGACCCGTACTACTTCCTCTTCCGCCACCTCCTCAACACCGGCATCGGCTTCGCGCTGATGGCCGCCACGATCTGGCTGGGCCACCGCACCCTGCGCAGCGCGGTCCCGGTGCTGTACGGCTTCTCCGTCCTGCTGATCCTGGCCGTGCTCACCCCGCTCGGCGCGACCATCAACGGCGCGCACTCCTGGATCGTGGTCGGCGGCGGCTTCACCATCCAGCCCTCGGAGTTCGTCAAGATCACGATCATCCTCGGGATGGCGATGGTGCTGGCGGCCCGGGTCGACGCGGGCGACCAGCTCCATCCCGATCACCGCACGGTCGCCAAGTCCCTGGTCCTCGCGGTCATCCCGATGGGCATCGTCATGCTGATGCCGGACCTCGGCTCGGTCATGGTCATGGCGGTCATCGTGCTCGGCGCGCTGCTCGCGTCCGGCGCCTCCAACCGCTGGATCTTCGGGCTGGTCGGCGCGGGTGTGGCGGGCGCGGTCGCGGTCGCGGCGCTCGGGGTGCTCGACGAGTACCAGATCAACCGCTTCGCGGCCTTCGCCAACCCCAACCTCGACCCGGCGGGCGTCGGTTACAACACCAACCAGGCCAGGATCGCCATCGGCTCCGGCGGGCTCACCGGCACCGGGCTCTTCCACGGCTCGCAGACCACCGGCCAGTTCGTGCCCGAGCAGCAGACCGACTTCGTCTTCACCGTCGCGGGCGAGGAGCTGGGCTTCCTCGGCGCCGGGCTGATCCTGGTGCTGCTCGGGGTGATCATGTGGCGCGCCTGCCGGATCGCCCGTGAGACGACCGAGCTGTACGGGACGGTCGTGGCCGCCGGGATCATCGCGTGGTTCGCGTTCCAGTCGTTCGAGAACATCGGGATGACGCTCGGCATCATGCCGGTGGCCGGGCTGCCCCTGCCGTTCGTCTCGTACGGCGGCACCTCCATGTTCGCGGTCTGGATCGCGATCGGGCTGCTCCAGTCGATCAGGGTGCAGCGACCGCTGACCGCCTGATGGCGGGCGGGGACTGCACAGGAGCGGCCCCGCCCGGTACATTCGGTGTATGTCAGACACCGGCGTCGGCACCGTTCGGGAGATCGAGCGGAAGTACGAGCTGCCCGCAGAAGCCATCGGGGTGCCCGACCTGACCGGCGTCGAGGGCGTGTCCGCCGTCCGCGCCGAGGGCGTCGTGGAGCTGGACGCCGTCTACTACGACACCGCCGGGCTGCGGCTGGCCGCCGACGCGCTGACCCTGCGCAGAAGGACCGGCGGCGCCGACGAGGGCTGGCACCTCAAGTTCCCCGTCGCCACCGGCATCCGCGACGAGATCAGGGCGCCGCTCGCCGACACCCTCCCGCCCGAGCTGGCCGGGCTGCTCCGCTCCCGCACCCGCGACGCGGGGCTGTTCCCCGTCGTACGGCTGCGCTCCTCCCGCGACCTGTCGGTCCTGCTCGGCGCGGGCGGCGAGCCGCTCGCCGAGGTGAGCGTGGACGCCGTCCGGGCCCGGCGGCTGCCCGACGGCCCCGACGCCTCCTGGACCGAGGTCGAGGTGGAGCAGGTCACCGGCGAGGACACCGGGCTGCTCGACGCGGTGGAGACGGTGCTGTACGCGGCCGGGCTGCGGCCCGCGGCGGCGGCGTCGAAGCTGGGCCGGGCGTTGGCGGAGACCGGCCGCGTCCCTCCTCCGAAGCCGAAGCCGAAGCCGAAGCCGGGGCAGGCCAGTGCCGGGGACCGGGTGCTGGCCTATCTGCGGACCCAGACCGCCGCGATCGTCGACCAGGACCCCGCCGTCCGCCGCGACCTGCCGGACTCCGTGCACCAGCTGCGGGTCGCCACCCGCAGGCTGCGCTCCGCGTTCCGTACGTACGGGAAGGTCCTCGACCGGACCGTCACCGACCCGGTCGGCGAGGAGCTGAAGTGGCTCGCCGCGGAGCTGGGCGTCGACCGGGACCACGAGGTGCTGGCCGAGCGGATCGGCGCCCGGATCGACGCGCTGCCCGAGGCGCTGGTCCTCGGACCGGTGCGCCGCCGCGCCGGGAAGTGGGCCGCTCAGGGACGTACGGGCGGGCGGAGCCGATCCGTCGCCGTGCTGGACAGCGCGCGCTATCTCGCCCTGCTGGACAGGCTCGACGCGCTGCTCGCCGCCCCGCCGCTGCGGCCCGCCGCGGCCTCGGACCCCCGGAAGGTGTTCGAGCGGGCCGTCCTCAAGGACTACCGGCGGCTGGCGGACCGGGTCGGGTACGCGCTGGCGCTGTCCCCCGGCGAGCGGCGCGACGAGGCCTTCCACAACGCCCGCAAGTCCGCCAAGCGCGCCCGGTACGCGGCCGAGGCGGCCCGGCCCGTCCTCGGCGCGCCCGCCAAACGGTTCGCCGAACGGATGAAGGACATCCAGACCGTCCTCGGCGACCACCAGGACAGCGTGGTCGCCCGCGAGGCCCTGAAGGCCCTCGGCGGGCAGGCACAGGGCGCGGGGGAGTCCGCCTTCACCTGGGGGCTGCTGTACGGACAGGAGGCCGCCCGGGCCGAACGCCGGGAGCGGGAGCTGCCGGAGGTCTGGGCGCGGGCATCGGAGCCGGGGCTCCGGGCGGCGCTGAAGGGCTGACCGCCGGGGTACGCTGGATGGTCATCCCTGTCAGCCGATGGAAGTGCGAGATGTCTGCCGAATCGGTCTTCCCGCAGCTCGAAGCCCTGCTCCCGCATGTGCAGAAGCCGATCCAATACGTCGGTGGTGAGCTGAACTCCACGGTCAAGCCGTGGGACTCCACCGACGTGCGCTGGGCGCTGATGTACCCCGACGCGTACGAGGTCGGGCTGCCCAACCAGGGCGTCATGATCCTGTACGAGGTACTGAACGAACGCGAGGGCGTCCTCGCGGAGCGCACGTACAGCGTCTGGCCCGACCTCGAAGCGCTGATGCGCGAGCACAAGGTCCCGCAGTTCACCGTGGACAGCCACCGGCCGGTCGGCGCGTTCGACGTCTTCGGGCTGAGCTTCTCCACCGAGCTGGGCTACACGAACATGCTCACCGCGCTCGACCTCGCGGGCATCCCGCTGGCCGCCCGGGACCGTACCGTCGACCACCCGATCGTCCTCGCGGGCGGGCACGCGGCCTTCAACCCCGAGCCGATCGCGGAGTTCATCGACTGCGCGGTCATCGGCGACGGCGAACAGGCGGTCCTGGAGATCACCGAGATCGTCCGCGCCTGGAAGGCGGAGGGCCGTCCCGGCGGGCGCGAGGAGGTCCTCTTCCGGCTGGCCCGGACCGGTGGCGTCTACGTGCCGGGCTTCTACGACGTCGAGTACCTCGCGGACGGCCGGATCTCCCGCGTCGTGCCCAACCGCTCGGGCGTGCCGTGGCGGGTGTCCAAGCACACCGTCATGGACCTGGACGAATGGCCCTACCCCAAGCAGCCGCTCGTCCCGCTCGCCGAGACCGTCCACGAGCGGATGTCCGTGGAGATCTTCCGCGGCTGTACCCGCGGCTGCCGTTTCTGCCAGGCCGGCATGATCACGCGCCCCGTGCGGGAGCGAAGCATCACCGGCATCGGCGAGATGGTCGAGAAGGGGCTCAAGGCGACCGGCTTCGAGGAGGTCGGGCTGCTCTCGCTGTCCTCCGCCGACCACACCGAGATCGCCGACGTCGCCAAGGGGCTCGCGGACCGGTACGAAGCGGACAAGATCGGGCTCTCGCTGCCGTCCACCCGCGTCGACGCCTTCAACGTCGACCTCGCCAACGAGCTGACGCGCAACGGCCGCAGGTCGGGGCTGACCTTCGCCCCCGAGGGCGGCTCCGAGCGGCTGCGCAAGGTCATCAACAAGATGGTCTCGGAGGAGGACCTGATCCGTACGGTCTCCACCGCGTACGGCAACGGCTGGCGCCAGGTGAAGCTGTACTTCATGTGCGGCCTGCCCACCGAAACCGACGAGGACGTCCTCCAGATCGGTGACATGGCGGTCAAGGTCATCGCCGAGGGCCGCAAGGTCTCCGGCCAGAACGACATCCGCTGCACGGTCTCGATCGGCGGATTCGTCCCCAAGCCGCACACCCCGTTCCAGTGGGCGCCCCAGCTGAGCGCCGAGGAGACCGACGCCCGGCTGGTCAAGCTGCGCGACAAGATCCGCGGCGACAAGAAGTACGGCCGCTCCATCGGCTTCCGCTACCACGACGGCAAGCCCGGCATCGTCGAGGGCCTCCTCTCACGCGGCGACCGCCGGATCGGCGCGGTCATCCGCGCGGTGTACGAGGACGGCGGCCGGTTCGACGGCTGGCGCGAACACTTCTCGTACGACCGCTGGATGGCGAGCGCGGAGAAGGCGCTGCCCGAGTTCGGCGTGGACGTCGACTGGTACACGACGCGCGAGCGGACGTACGAAGAGGTCCTGCCCTGGGACCACCTGGACTCGGGCCTCGACAAGGACTGGCTCTGGGAGGACTGGCAGGACTCGCTCGACGAGACCGAGGTCGAGGACTGCCGCTGGACGCCGTGCTTCGACTGCGGGGTCTGCCCGCAGTTCGACACATGGCCACAACTGAGTGAGAGCGGTAAGAAGCTGCTCCCGCTGACGGTCAAGAAGTAGCCGTGACCAGCGGCGATGCCGCCCGGCGGATGGCTGAGTCCCTCGCCGGAATGACAGAGGTAGAGCGCGCCGAGATCCTTCGAGGGCTCGGAACGAGGGAGCGGGAGCAGGCGTCTCGTCCTGCGCGGCGTACGCCGCTCCCTGCTCCTCGCCGAGATCCGAACGTGGAGTGGGTGTAGGCAGGTGACGAGAGGCGTCCGGGTAGCGACAACGCTGGACGCCTCTCGCCGTGCATCTGCGGCGCTTCTAGGTCCTCGCTGGCCCCCGGGGTGGCGCTGCGCCGTCGCAGGGCGGTACAGGCCCGCGTGCGGCCTCAGCCGGGTTAAAGCTCAGGTCCGACGTGCAGTGGCCAAGGGGCGGGCGCGCTCGGTCAGCTCACGGACGTGCGGGTTTCGTGCGTGTGGGCGGAGGACGGAGAGCATCGCGCGGAACCGGTCGTCGGCACGGCCGGACTGGACGTGGGGGTAGTCGTCGAGAGCCAGGTGCCAGGTCTGGACTGCTTCCTCCAGTCGACCAGCCTGTAGCTTCCACTCGGCCAGCATCGAGCGGTGCCGGACCTTGGCCCGCCGGTACACGGTGGGCCTGACCTTCTCGGACTGTTCAAGGGCACGGATGGCACCCTCGCGGTCGCCGAGTTCGTAGCTGACCTGGGAGACGTGGTAGCTCAGGGACGCGGGGTCGTAGGAGCCGTGGGCCTTGGCCTTGGCCTCTGCCTTCTCCATGGCTACCTCTGCCTCGCGGAGCATCGCCCACGCCCCGCGCCGGTCGCCGGTCTGTGCGGCGGCGTGCGCCTGCTGTCCGGCAAGGAACGCCCGCATCCTCGGTCCGGCTTCGGGGGAGGCGGCCGACGCTGCGTCTGCGTACCGCAAGGCCGCCGCGCCGTGGCCGAGTTCGACCGCTTGCACGCTCATGCCGCGCAGCGTGGTGCAGTACGTGAGGTGGTCCCCGGCTGCGCCGGCCAACTCCAGAGCCTTTGTGTAGTAGCTCTGGCCGAGCATGTCCAAGCGCTCGTCTACGGCCATGTACCCGGTCAGGTAGAGGTGATCGGCAGCGGCCGAGAGCATGGCCTTGCGTACGGGGTCGGAGGCTGTGGCCTGTAGGTACGGGGCGATGTTGTTCACCATGAAAGCGGCGGCCATGGGCCGGGCGGTGCGCCCGCCGAACTGGTCATCCAGTTCACTGATCCGCTCGGTCATGGCTACCACGGACTCGACATCGGCCATGCCGATCCGGGCGTGCGGGTTGGTCTTGATCTGTTCGAAGCGTGAGAGTACGTCGGGCCAGCCGGGGATGGTCAGTGCGACTGAGTACAGGCCCGCAGCGAGTACGCCCCTTCGAGACGGGTCCATGTCCATGCTCCCGAGATCGATCAGTCCTGCAACGGTATCCGTCGCCTCGGGCTTGATGTCGGGCTGATCGGCGAAGCCAGCTTCGAACTCGGTTACCTGCCTGCCGAGTTTGCGGGTGAGGGCTTCCAGCACGGCGGGCCGGTACTTGGTCATGGGGCGTGTGCCGGATAACCAGTGGGAGACGGCGGACTCGTCGTACTTCAACCGGCGGCCGGTCTCGGTTCCGACTCGGTTGACCGCACGTGCGAACTCGCCGAGGTTCCAGCGGGTCTCGGCGTACAGAGCGGCGAGCTTGTGGTTCGGCGTGCGTTCGCGTGCTGCCATGAGGCCGCCCCCCTGGGCCAGGTTTCAAGGGTTTCAAGGTACCGCCCGGCTCCTTCCATGTTCACGGCCAGCGCACACCTGTTGACTCAGGGTCGTGCCACTCGGGGCGATGACAAGTAGCTCCCCCGCTCCGAGTGGCCGGCCAAGCCGACAGGCGTAGCGGAGCTGCGCCCCGCCCGGAACGGAGACACAGGTGACCAACGTCGACACCGCGACGATTACGGTCGAACTGCCCGACGCGTTCGACCCGCGCTGGAACCGCCTGCCCGGTATCACCGTGGACGGCAAGAAGATCACCCTCGACCCGGCCGAGTACTTCTTCCGGTTCGAGGCGAACACCTGGCTCGTCATCGACTGGCAGACCGTGACGGACGGCCTGCTGAGCGCGGACGAGACCGAGACCGCCACCGTCGAACAGATGGCGCTGGAGTTCGTGAAGGCCCATGGCCGATCGACCAGCGACGCGGGCGAGGTCCTGGCCATCGCCTACCAGGTGTACTCGTACCTGTTCCGAGACGAGCACCTCGCCTCGCTCGGCCTGCCCGACGTCACGGCCGAGCACCTGAAGATGCTCCGCGAGGCGGCCACCTTCATGGCCCTGAACAAGGTCGAGCTCGACGGCCACATCTCCAACGTGGGCCCGTGCTGGTTCTTCCCGTCCGCGACCGGCGTGGTCTTCGACCTCTCCGACGAGGGCGGCCAGATGCTGGACGAGGTCTACCACGGCGGGTGGTTCAACGAGCACCGCCGGATCGAGGGCATCAAGGCCCACGCCGCGCTCGGCGGTCGGCTGGTTCACGGCTGCCAGTCCAAGCCCGACCAGACCGGCGGCGTCGTCGCCCCCTACGGCGCGTCGATGGCCACGTTCGGCAAGGAGCTCACCGAGATGAAGGCCGAGTGGATCGGGCAGGTCGAGTCCTACCGGGTGACCGCCGCCTGATCCCAGCGTTGATCCCGGCCCGGGGTGGCAAGCGCGCTGTCGCCCCGGGCCTGGCCCCCTGACCGACCCCCAAAGGAACGGAAGCGCCCCCGTGGACAGCAAGCTCACCGCCGCCATCCTCGCCGACATCTGCGCCCGCACCGGCCAGCCGCTCCCCACTCGCGAAGAGATGCGGGTGTGGGACATGTCGGGTGTCGAGCGCTTGCGCTTTCCCCCGCACACGCGCACCGCGATCTACAAGTACGCCGTCGAACCGTTCGCCACGGAGGACGAGATCCTTCGAGCCGCTCTCCTGTCCGGCATCCCCGTGCCGGAGGTCATCGGCTCCATCGTCCGAGACGGCATCCTCGGCATGGTCATCGAGGACCTGGGCGAAGATGTCCGAGAGGCGCAGGACACGGATGGCATCGTGGCCGCTGTCGCCCTGCACCAGGCACCCGCCGCCCCGTCGCTCCGGGAGATGGACGAGGACGCGCTTGCCGCCCTGCCCGAGTTGGCGCTCGGCCATCTGCGCCGCCTGCGGGATGCCGGCCGCTGGGACGAGGACACCGCCGAACTGTCGTTTGCGCTTGGCTCCCTCGCTGCGTCGGCGGAGAAGCGGGCGACCGGTGCTGGGCTGGCCCCGTTCGGGTGGGTGCACTCCGAGTTCCACCCGACCAGCCTGCACATCGGCGAGGACGGTTGGCGGTTGCTCGACTTCGCCCGTGCGTTCACCGGCCCCGGCCTCCTCGACCTCGCGTCCTGGCACGGCACCACCGGCGACCCTGACCCGGCCAGGCTGCGCGCCTTCATCGAGGCGTACGTGAACGCTGGCGGTGACAAGGACGCGCTTGCCGAGCGCGGCGGCCTGCCTGCCGAACGGTGGGCGCTGGGCTGGCATCGGGTGTGGGCGAGTGAGTGGTTCATGGAGCAGGCGCTCCGCTGGGTCAACAACCCCGAGGATGACCCGGTCTACATCAGGGTCGTCCGCAAGCACCTCCTCGCGGCCGTCAGGCTGCTGGAGGCGTGACGTGGACGTGTGGGACGCTCACGCCGCCCAGCGCCTGGCAGACGGCCCGCTGCGCCCCCTCGAACCGCCCGCTCGGATGGAGTGGACGCAGCGCCCCGGCATCGGCCCCGGCGTGGAGATCCTCGGCGAGGACCTGGCAGGGCGGCGCGTGGTGGAACTGGGGTGCGGCCCCGGCCACAACGCCGCCCATCTGACCAGCCTCGGCGCGAAGGTCACCGGAGTGGACCGATCCAAGGGGCAGGTTCAACGGGCCTGCGCCCACTACGGACACCACGGAACTGAGTTCGTCCACTCCCGAGCTCTGGGCTACCTCACCCGTGAGAGCGAACGCCTGGATGCCATCGTCTCGGTCTTCGGAGCGATCGGCTTGGCCGAACCGGCCAGGTTGCTTGGCGCTTGCTCCCGCCGCCTCGGACGCAAGGGCGTGCTCGCCTTCTCCGTCCCGCACCCCCAGCGAACCGGCACCATCCCCGCCACTCCCCGAACCCGTCAACGCATGACGCTGTCGGACGGAACCGCCACGACGGTTGACCGGTGGGAGATCGACCCGGCCGCTTGGGTGCGGGCGGTCAACCGCGCCGGACTGCTGATCACCGGAGTGCACAACCTCTTCGCCCCGGCTGACGCTCGCTGGCCGACCACCTTGCTCATCACCGCACGGAAGCCCTGACACCCGACCGAACCCGGGAGGCACCCGATGCACCACGCCCCATTTTTACTGTTGGACGTAGACGGCGTCTTCATCCCGTTCCCTGGGCCGGACGGCGCTACCCCTGCTACTCATCCCCGCCACACGGTCACCACTGACGACGTGGCCAAGCCGTTCGATGTCTGGCTCAACCCGGACCACGGCAAGCTCATCACCGACGCCATCGGCACCGGACTGGTCCGGCCCGTGTGGTGCACGAGCTGGCGGGCGGATGCCCGCCGCGTCATCGCCCCGCTCATGGGCCTGCCCGACTTCGAACACATCGAGCTGCCCAACCTGCCGATCACGACCAGTCACCCCGACGGCTACCTGTGGAAGCGGAACCACGTCGCAGACTGGCTCGCCACGGCTCCGGCCGTGTGGATCGACGACGACTTCACCCACCTCGACCACCAGTGGGCGGCCGACCGGACCACGTTCGGAAACCCGACCCTGCTCATCGAGCCCGCCCCGCACGTAGGCATCCAGCCCGAGCACATCGCGACGGCTCTGGAGTGGGCCACCACGCTCGTGTCCACGAGGGAGGCGGCTTGATGGCGGCCCGACATGCGGCACCCCCGGACCGTGACCGACTCGGCACGGTGCTTACCGCGAGCTGGGCTGCGCTTCACCTGCTCGGCTTTGCCGCGCTCGGCCTGGCTGTTCACGGCGAGCGCTCGACCGTCGCCGAGCTCAGAGGGACTCCCGCGGAATCCGTTCCGGACTCGGAACCTGCACTCGCTTGACCGCCCGTAGCCCTGTGCTGGCCTCTCTCGCAGAGCTGGCCGGCTGGGGCCGTCCGGGCCTCTCCTGCGAGAGCCCATGCCCGCGCATGACAGAGGCCCCCGACGTGATGCTTCAGTTCTAGCGGTCGTCGCAACCCCACTGGCCACCATGCGTGGCGCGGTGGTCGAGTCGAACAGCTTGTGACAGGCGCGGCACAGGGGCAGGTTCCGAGTCGGGTCCGTGGTGTACGGCCTGCCCGCGTCCCTGCCGTGGCTCATGCGCTTCTCGTTCGGGTCCGTGTAGGAGTACGCCCAGTCCTGTGCTTGCGCTCCGCACTTCCAGCACCGGTACAGGCTGGCACTGCCCCGCCGTCCCTTGGTGCGGTTGTGTGCGCCGTCGTACGTGATGTCGTCTCCCTTGTACCGAGGGTCGACGTGCTGGCTTCGATCCGAGCAGCGCACCGTTACCCCGTTGGCCAGGTTGCTCAGGCTGTACTCCCGCTCGGTGCCGCAGTCGCACCGGCAGAGGACGCGTTCAGTGCCGTTGACGATGCCGCGCCGCTCGATGAGTACGAGTTCGTTGAAGCGGTGCCCCGGCTTGTAGACCTGCCGGTTCGGCCGGGTCTTCGGGTAGCCCTTGCGGACGTACAAGGAACGCCCCGCCTCACGGTCCCTCTGTCGACGCGCCTGGTCCCTGCATCGCGAGTCGCAGTAGCGGGCCTGCGGGCGCTTGCCCGCCAGCACGTCGGCACAGTGAGCGCAACGGCGATGGTCTGTGCTGGTCTCGGTCTTGCTCAAGAGTGAGTTGTCTCCTTACGTGGTGGCGGCCGAAGGCCGCACAGTCGCTTCCTGCCTTACGTCTTGGGCAGGGCCTTGATTCCTTTCTTCTCTTCGCCGCTGCTCCCCCGAAGGGGGTAACAAGATAGAGAAGACACGAACGTTTCCCCAGGTCAGCGGCCATGTCGGTAGGCGTCAGACGTTTACTGGGTACAAGCGCGGGATGTACTCACCGGTCCGTGTGGATACGGCACGGCGCGGGGGCACCGCTCCTCTTCTGAAACAGGTGGCCGGGCAGGACAAGGCACGGCACACCGGACCGGGGTGAGACGAGGTCGAGATCCTTGGCGCGCTTCACCGCAGCGTTCGCGCTCTGCTTGGACAGGGCCTTGCCGTTCTCGCCCAGCAGGGCGGCCAGCTTCCCCGGGCCGAAGCTCGCGTGCCCGTCTCTGTCTGCCCGCAGTTGGCCACGGAGATTCAGATCGGCCCGACGGGCAAGAAGCTGCTGCCGCTGACGGTGATGAAGTAGGGCGCTCCCGCGTTGTCGCAGGGACGCGTCGCTGTAGGAACGCGTTGTTGTACGGACGCGCTTGTTGTACGGACCCGGCCGCGGCACGTCGCGGCCGGGTCCGCGCGTAACGGCATCCGGGCGCGGGCAGGCGCACAATGGTCCGATGCCGCAGCTCGTCGCACCGGACGTCCGGGTCCACGCCTCCTTCCTCGACGCGATGAGGGAGTTCGTCGAAGAGGGCATGGCCGAGCGGTCGCTGCTCCTTCACGAGATGGAGGAGTTCGCCGCGACCTGGCACCGGCCCGACGTGTTCGCCGTCTATGTGGACCGGCTGAACGCCGAACCGCTGGAGGAGACCCCGCGCATCGAGGGCTGGGTGCCGTGCACCACCCTCTGGTACGTCGAAGGGGATACGTTTCTGGGCCGCCTCGCCATCCGGCACCGGCTCAACCCGTTCCTGCACGAGCTGGGGGGCCATATCGGCTATGCCGTACGCCCCACCGCCCGCCGGCGCGGATACGCGACCGCCATGCTCACCGGGGCGCTGCCGGTCGCCCGGGGGCTGGGCATCGCCTCCGTCCTGGTCACCTGCGACACCACGAACACCGCCTCACGGAAGGTGATCGAGGCGGCGGGCGGGGCGCTGGAGGACGAGCGTGGGGGGAAGCTGCGCTTCTGGATCGGGACGGGGGCGGGCTCCGGGGTCTGATGGCTCCGAGGGGCTCGGACCGGTGTCGTACCACGTTCGCCCGAGGCTGAGGAACCGGGAGAGGAGCGGGCGCGTACTCTGGGTAGTACAACGATCGTCCCGGCGCGGACCCCGCACCTGAGGATTCCCCGCGGAAGCGGGTGAGCCGGGACCCGGGGCCCCACGTCCGAGGGCGGCGCGTCACCGCGTACCGCCCGCACCGAGGAGAAGAACCACTGGGCAAGCGACAGCCCGAAGGCCCGCCGCCCGCACCGGCGGTGCAGCGCATCCGACTGCGCTACACCAAGCGCGGCCGCCTCCGGTTCACCAGCCACCGTGATTTCCAGCGTGCTTTCGAGCGGGCGCTGCGCCGCGCCGAGGTGCCGATGGCGTACTCGGCGGGGTTCACCCCGCACCCCAAGGTGTCGTACGCCAATGCCGCACCCACCGGCACGGGCAGCGAGGCCGAGTTCCTGGAGATCGCCCTGGTGCGGGAGTGCGACCCGGACAGGCTGCGCGAGCTGCTCGACGAGTCGCTGCCCACGGGCCTCGACATCATCGACGCCGTCGAGGCCCGTACCTCGGGACTCGCCGACCGGCTGACCGCTTCCGTATGGGAGCTGAGGCTGGAAGGCGTCGACCCGGAAGAGGCCGGACACGCCGTGTCCGCGTTCCTCGCCGCCGAGTCGGTGGAGGTCGAACGCCGGGGCAAGAACGGTCTGCGGACCTTCGACGCACGGGGTGCCGTGGTCGCGCTCGACGTGGAGCGTGACGCGGACCGCTCGCGGCCTGATAGGCCGGGGGACGGGCCCTGTGCGATACTGCGGCTGGTTGTTCGGCACGTGACACCTGCCGTACGGCCCGACGACGTCCTGTCCGGTCTCCGAGCTGTGGCCGACCTGGCGCCGCCGGTCCCCGCAGCGGTGACCAGGCTGGCGCAGGGGCTCTTCGACGAGGAGTCCGGCACGGTGACCGACCCGCTCGCGCCCGACCGCGAGGCAGTCCGGCCCGCCCCATCCAAGGCCGCCGGACCCGCCGCCGCGAAGGTGCCGGAAGGTGCAGGTTCCGCGTAAGGCGGTCGTTGTAGCGCTGCCACAGGACTCGGTCCCACCGAGGCCGGGCTCCGCACTGACCAGAAGACTTTCGCCAGGCCGTGCGTACATCGCGTAGGGAACCGGCGAGCCAGACATAACAGCTCCCGTGCGGCGCCCGCGCCCCGGACGGCGGCATTCGCGCACTGCGCGGGCCGCGGCCGGACCGGAATCAGGCGTGGCGCCCGGGAGCGTGACGGGAGAACCGCCCGCATGCTTGAGTCCACCGAACCCGGTAACACCGGGGACACCAACGCCAACGAAGAGAACAACTCGCCGAGCGATACGCTGCCGCCGCGCCGTAGGCGCCGCGCCGCGTCCCGTCCGGCGGGACCGCCCACCGCGGCGGCCGAGGTCAAGGGCGCCGCGAGTGTCACCGAGACCATCGCGCCGGCCGCCGGGGCCGTTGCGCCCGCTGTGCCGGATGAGGCGCCCGCCGCCGCTCCGGCGCGCACCCCGCGCCGCCGTGCGACCCGCAAGGCCACCGCGCCGGTGACGGCCACGGCCGACGCGCCGGCCACCGCAGCTGTCACCGCTGTCGTCGCTCCGGAAGCGGACGCGGCCCCGGACGCCGTCGTACCGGAGGAGCCCGTCGCGGCGCCGCCGCGTGCGCGTCGTCGGGCCACCCGTAAGGTCGCGGCGCCGCAGACGACGGTGGAGCCGGCGGATGCCGTCTCCGAGGTCGCTGTCGCCGTCGAGCCCGCTGCGGCCGTTGTCGTGGAGGAGCCCGTCGCGGCGCCGCCGCGTGCGCGCCGTCGCGCCACCCGCAGGACCGCCGCTCCCGAGACCGTCGCGGCCGAGGCCGCCGAGGTCATCGTCGAGCCGACGCCGGTCGTCGAGGCCCCTGTCGCGGAGGCCGCTCCTGTCGCGGAGGCCCCCGCCGAGGAGGCCGCGCCCACCGGCCGGCCGCGTCGTCGCGCCACCCGGAGGGCCACCGCGCCCGCGGGTGCGCCGGAGGCCGCCGAGATCGTGACGGCCACCGTCCCGGCCGTCGCCCCGGCCGGTGAGGACCTGCCGCAGGACACCGTCGCGCGGATCGCCGAGGACGGCGAGCGGGTTCAGGCCGCGGAGAAGGCCGCCACCCGCGGCCGGGGCCGCCGCAGGGCCACCGCGCCGGAGGCCGCGCCCGCCGCCGCGGCTCCGGTGACCGAGCCCGAGCCCGTACGGGAACCGGTTCGGGAACCCGTACGAGAGCCGGTTCGTGAGCCGGTACGGGAGACCAGGGCCCCCGAGCGGTCGCGCCGGCGTTCGGCGCGTCCGGCCGTGGCCGTGTTCCAGGCGCCCGTCTTCACCGAGCCGATGTTCCAGACCCCGGAGACGGCCGCCGCCATGGCCGCCGCCGGGGCGCACGTGGACGAGGTCGACGAGGAGGAGGACGAGATCACGGCGGAGCCCGTGACCCTGCCCGAGCCCGTCGCAGCGACCGAGCCCTCGGGCCGTCGCCGTCGCCGCCGTCGCGGTGAGGTGCCCGCCGAGGCCCCGCAGGCCGTCGTGGTGCCGCAGGCCGTTGCCGAGGAGGCACCGGAGGACAGCGTCGACGAGACCGCCGACGAGACCGAGGCCGACGACGAGTTCGAGGACCGCCCGTCGCGGCGCCGCCGCCGGGGTGGCCGTCGCCGCCGCCGGGGCGAGTCCGCCGAGGCCGACGAGGCCATGGACGAGCAGCAGGACCGGCACGAGGAGTCCGCCGAGGCCGGTGCCGTATCCGGCAGGTCCGAGCGCGACGCCGTCGAGGCCGAGGACGACGAGCAGGACGACCGGGACGAGCAGGACGACATCGAGGCGTCCGCCGGGGGCGGCTCCTCCAGCAGCCGCCGTCGCCGCCGCAGGCGTCGTCGCAGCGGTGACAGCGCGGCCGAGGCCGATTCGGGCGTGGTGACGGGCGGCGACGACCCGGAGCGTACGGTCGTCAAGGTCCGTGAGCCGCGCGAGCGGCGCGTCAAGGAGTTCGCCGAGCGCGAGCGCGAGGCCGGCGCGGGCTCGGACGAGGTGCAGTCCATCAAGGGCTCGACCCGTCTCGAAGCCAAGAAGCAGCGCCGCCGCGAGGGCCGCGAGCAGGGCCGTCGCAGGGTCCCGATCATCACGGAGGCGGAGTTCCTCGCCCGCCGTGAGGCCGTCGAGCGCGTGATGGTCGTCCGCCAGAACGGCGAGCGCACCCAGATCGGCGTCCTCGAGGACAACGTGCTCGTCGAGCACTACGTCAACAAGGAGCAGGCCACCAGCTACGTCGGCAACGTCTACCTGGGCAAGGTGCAGAACGTACTGCCGTCCATGGAGGCCGCCTTCGTCGACATCGGCAAGGGACGCAACGCCGTCCTGTACGCCGGTGAGGTCAACTTCGAGGCGTTGGGCATGGCCAACGGGCCGCGCCGTATCGAAACCGCCCTCAAGTCAGGTCAGTCGGTCCTCGTCCAGGTGACGAAGGATCCGATCGGCCACAAGGGCGCGCGTCTGACCAGCCAGGTGTCGCTGCCCGGCCGCTATCTGGTCTACGTGCCCGAGGGTTCGATGACCGGCATCAGCCGCAAGCTGCCCGACACCGAGCGGGCCCGGCTGAAGACCATCCTCAAGAAGATCGTCCCCGAGGACGCGGGCGTCATCGTCCGTACGGCCGCCGAGGGCGCCAGCGAGGACGAGCTGCGCCGCGATGTCGAGAGGCTCCAGGCGCAGTGGGAGGACATCAAGAAGAAGGCGAAGAGCGGTAACGCGCCGACCCTTCTCTACGGTGAGCCCGACATGACCGTCCGGGTCGTCCGCGACATCTTCAACGAGGACTTCTCGAAGGTCATCGTCAGTGGTGACGAGGCGTGGCGGACCATCCACGGCTATGTCACGCATGTCGCGCCGGACCTGTCCGACCGGCTGTCGCGCTGGACGAGCGAGGTCGACGTCTTCGCGACGTACCGCATCGACGAGCAGCTGATGAAGGCGCTGGACCGCAAGGTCTGGCTGCCGAGCGGTGGCTCGCTGGTGATCGACAAGACCGAGGCCATGATCGTGGTCGACGTCAACACCGGGAAGTTCACCGGCCAGGGCGGCAACCTGGAGGAGACCGTCACCAGGAACAACCTGGAGGCGGCCGAGGAGATCGTGCGCCAGCTGCGCCTGCGCGACCTGGGCGGCATCGTCGTCATCGACTTCATCGACATGGTGCTGGAGTCCAACCGGGACCTGGTGCTGCGGCGACTGCTGGAGTGCCTGGGCCGGGACCGTACGAAGCACCAGGTCGCCGAGGTGACCTCGCTGGGTCTGGTCCAGATGACGCGCAAGCGGGTCGGCCAGGGGCTGCTGGAGTCGTTCTCCGAGACCTGTGTCCACTGCAACGGCCGTGGCGTGATCGTCCACATGGAGCAGCCCACGGCTGTCGGTGGCGGCGGCAACGGCAAGCGCGCGAAGAAGCGCGGACGCGGCGGTGCCTCGGGCGCGGAGCACGACCACGGCCAGGACTTCGGCCAGGACTCGGGCCAGGACTTCGGTCCCGACGACGCAGTCGTCGAGACGGAGTCCGAGGCCGAGGTCGCGGCGGAGGCGGCGGCTCCGGCCGCGCTGCCCGAGCCCGAGTTCGCCCTGGACGAGGAGCTGTTCAGCAGCGTGGCGGAGGCGGAGGCCGCGGTACGCGGCCGTTCGCGCCGCCGGGCGTCGCGCAAGGCGTCGGCCCCGGCGGGTTCGCCGCGGAGCGCGGAGCCGCGTGGCGTCGAGCCGGTGGTACGGGACGAGGCGCCGGTGGTTGAGGCGGTGGCCCCGGTGGCTCCGGAGGCCCCTGCAGTCTCTGTGACGCCGGAGGTTGCCGAGGTACCCGAGGTTGTCGAGGTACCCGAGGTTGCCGAGGCGCCTGTGGTGGACGATGCGGCGCCCAAGGGGCGTACGCGTCGCCGGGCGACCCGTAAGGCGTCGGCCCCGGTCGCCGTCGAGCCGGTGGCCGAGCCCGTGGTGGAGCCGGTGGCCGAGACGGTGGTCGTGGAAGCGCCCGTCGTACCGGCTCCGGTCGTGGAGGCGCCCGCCGAGGAGGCGCCCGTGGCGGCACCTCCGCGGGCGCGTCGCCGGGCGACCCGTAAGGCGACCGCCCCGGCGGGTTCGCCCTCGGGCGGTGAGGACGCGGCGATCGTCGTCGTGGAGTCGGCCAGGCGGGCGGAGCCCGTACCGGCGGAGCCCGTAACGGATTCCGGGTCGGGCGATTCCGTTTCCGTCGGGGCAGTCGCGGAGGAGGTCGCGGAAGCGGCCGAAACAGAGGAAGCGGCCCCGGTCAAGAAGGCGGTGCGCAAGACCGCCAAGACGACGGTGAAGAAGGCTCCCGCCAAGAAGGCCCCCGCGAAGAAGGCGGTGGCGAAGAAGACCGTCGCCAAGAAGGCGGTGGCGAAGAAGACGACGGCCAAGAAGACGACGGCCAAGTCGGCGACGAAGAAGACCGCGGCGGCGGAACAGCAGACACCGCGTGGCGTCTCGGCGCCCACGGAGGACTGAACGCCGCTGACTGCAGGCTGAACACGACGGGCCCCGTCCGGGGCGTGTTGTGGCGTCGGCCCTCCGAGACCTGATCGTGGTCCTGGAGGGCCGACGTTGCCTCATGGGTGCCGTTGCGCGTCCGCCGGCCGTGTGTGACGGGTCGCTCTCCGGGGCCCGGTTTGATTCTCCGGAGAGTGGCCCGTAGTGTTGAGCGTCGGCGTGTTTGTATGCGCGCCTGCCCCTGAGCACCTACCTTCCCAGCGCCTTTCGGCGCGGTTGGAAGAGGCCGCTCGTCCTTGATCCGGATCATTACGGCCCCCGGGCCGTGTGAGCGGCTGGCATCAGGGGCTTCCGTTCCGAGCGAGAGTGAGATCCGCGTGTACGCCATCGTGCGCAGCGGTGGTCGCCAGCACAAGGTTGCTGTCGGCGACATCGTTGAGGTTGACAAGATTCCCACCGCCAAGGTTGGCGACACGGTCGAGCTCTCGACCCTGCTCCTGGTCGACGGCGACGCCGTGACCAGCGACCCGTGGGTGCTGGACGGTGTCAAGGTCACGGCCGAGATTGTGGACCACCACAAGGGCGTGAAGATCGACATCCTTCGCTACAAGAACAAGACGGGCTACCGCCGTCGCCAGGGTCACCGCCAGCAGTACACGGCGATCAAGGTCACCGGTATCCCCACGGCTGCGAAGTAAGGGACTGAGGAGACATGGCACATAAGAAGGGCGCATCGTCCACTCGGAACGGGCGCGATTCCAATGCTCAGCGGCTCGGCGTGAAGCGCTTCGGCGGTCAGGTCGTCAACGCCGGTGAGATCCTGGTCCGCCAGCGCGGCACGCACTTCCACCCGGGTTCCGGCGTCGGCCGTGGCGGCGACGACACGCTGTTCGCGCTGAACGCCGGTGCGGTGGAGTTCGGCACCAGCCGTGGCCGCAAGGTTGTGAACATCGTTCCGGTCGCCTAGTCATCACGACATAGGGCAGCTGTAGAGCGGTTTCTTCGCGAGGGCGGACCTCACTTCCCGGAGACGGGAAGCGGGTCCGCCTTTCGCGCGTTACAAGTGAGACATTTCCGTACGTACTGGAGGCAACCCCCATGACCACCTTCGTGGACCGCGTCGAGCTGCATGTCGCCGCGGGTAACGGAGGCCACGGCTGCGCCTCCGTACACCGTGAGAAGTTCAAGCCGCTCGGCGGCCCCGACGGCGGCAACGGCGGCCGTGGCGGCGATGTCATCCTGGTCGTCGACCAGTCGGTGACGACGCTCCTCGACTACCACCACTCGCCGCACCGCAAGGCCACCAACGGCAAGCCCGGCGAGGGCGCCAACCGTTCCGGCAAGGACGGTACGGACCTGATCCTGCCGGTGCCGGACGGGACCGTCGTCCTCGACAAGAGCGGCAACATCCTGGCCGACCTGGTCGGCGAGGGCACCACCTACGTCGCCGCCGAGGGCGGTCGCGGCGGCCTCGGCAACGCCGCGCTGGCCTCCGCCCGCCGCAAGGCGCCCGGCTTCGCGCTGCTCGGTGAGCCGGGCCGGGGCGGGGACGTGGTCCTGGAGCTGAAGACGGTCGCGGATGTCGCGCTCGTCGGCTACCCGAGCGCCGGCAAGTCCTCGCTGATCTCCGTGCTCTCCGCGGCCAAGCCCAAGATCGCGGACTACCCGTTCACCACGCTCGTGCCCAACCTGGGCGTGGTCACCGCCGGCTCCACCGTCTACACCATCGCGGACGTCCCCGGTCTGATCCCCGGCGCCAGCCAGGGCCGCGGGCTCGGCCTGGAGTTCCTGCGCCATGTCGAGCGCTGCTCCGTACTCGTACACATCCTGGACACGGCCACGCTGGAGTCCGACCGTGACCCGCTGACCGACCTCGATGTGATCGAGGAGGAGCTGGCGCAGTACGGCGGTCTCGGTGACCGGCCGCGCCTGGTCGTCCTCAACAAGATCGACATCCCGGACGGCAAGGATCTCGCCGAGATGATCCGCCCGGACCTGGAGAAGCGTGGCTACCGGGTGCTGGAGGTCTCGGCCGTGGCCCATATCGGGCTCAAGGAACTGTCGTTCGTGCTCGCCGAGATCGTGGCCAAGTCCCGCGCGGACAAGCCGAAGGAGGAGGCGACCCGGATCGTCATCCGCCCGAAGGCCGTCGACGACGCGGGCTTCTCCGTCACGCTGGAGGAGGACGGGATCTACCGCGTACGCGGCGAGAAGCCCGAACGCTGGGTCCGCCAGACCGACTTCAGCAACGACGAGGCCGTCGGCTACCTCGCCGACCGGCTGAGCCGCCTCGGTGTCGAGGCCAAGCTGATGAAGGCCGGCGCGCGCGCGGGCGACGGCGTGGCCATCGGCGCCGAGGACGACGCGGTCGTCTTCGACTGGGAGCCCACGATGATGGCGGGCGCCGAGATGCTCGGCCGCCGCGGTGAGGACCACCGCCTGGAGGAGCCCCGCCCGGCCGCCCAGCGCCGCCGGGACCGGGACGCCGAGCGCGACGAGGCGCAGAAGGAGTACGACGAGTTCAAGCCCTTCTGAGTCCCTCGGGGCAGGAAGGCGCAGTGGTACGGGGCGGTACGCGGACACCCCGCCGTTCCCGTACCACTGCCGCTGTATCGCCGCAGGTCACCGCGGTGTTGCGCTGGGTCACCTCTCATGTGGGTGGACAGCCGCTCGTACGTGAAACTTATGTGGTGTCCTTCACCGGCGGACCCCTCCCGGGCGTCGGTGGAGTACCGGTTTTCGCAGGTGAATCAGGGGTTGCGTACCGGTGGAGCCCGGCTGTGGTCCGCCTTGCGGGAGGATTGCCACGGGTGGGACCATCGCCTCATCCTCTGAGCCCTCAAGGTAGGTCAGTCACTGTGTCTGCAACTTCCGCGTCACCCGCGAAGCCCCGCACCACCGCCGTCGTCCTGGCGGGTGGTACCGGTCAGCGTGTGGGGCTGTCGATCCCGAAGCAGCTGCTGAAGATCGCGGGGAAGGCCGTCATCGAGCACACGCTGTCGATCTTCGAGCAGAGCGACTCGATCGACGATGTGATCGTGCTGATGGCGCCGGGCTATGTGTCCGATGTGGAGAAGATCGTCGCGAAGGCCGGACTGACCAAGGTCACCCGGATCATCGAGGGCGGCTCGACGCGGAACGAGACCACCGAGCGGGCCATCGCCGCCCTCGGCGAGGGGCTGGCCGAGGGGGAGGACCGCAACGTCCTGTTCCACGACGCCGTACGCCCGCTGCTCTCCCAGCGTGTGATCAAGGACTGCGTGGACGCGCTCGGCCGCTATCTGGCCGTGGACGTGGCGATCCCGTCCGCCGACACGATCATCGTGACCCGGACCCACGGCGGCGACGGCGAGTTCATCACGGACGTGCCCGACCGCTCCCGGCTGCGGCGCGGCCAGACCCCGCAGGCGTTCAAGCTCTCCACCATCCGCAGGGCGTACGAGGTGGCCGCGGGCGACCCCAACTTCCAGGCCACCGACGACTGCTCCGTCGTGCTCAAGTACCTGCCGGACGTGCCGATCTACGTCGTGGCGGGCGACGAGTACAACATGAAGGTGACGCAGCCGGTCGATGTCTTCATCACCGACAAGCTCTTCCAGCTCGCCTCCGCCTCCGCCCCCCAGCAGTCCTCCGACGACTCCTACCGTGAGCTGCTGACCGGCAGGACCCTGGTCGTCTTCGGCGGTTCGTACGGCATCGGCGCGGACATCGCCCAGCTCGCCGAGGGCTTCGGCGCCACGGTGTACGCGCTCGGCCGCTCCACCACCGGTACGCACGTGGAGAACCCCGAGCACGTCGACGACGCGCTGTCCCGCGCGTACGGCGAGACCGGCCGTATCGACTACGTGATCAACACCGCGGGCGTGCTGCGCATCGGCAAGCTGGCCGAGACGGACAACACCACCATCCAGGAAGCGCTGAACGTCAACTACCTGGCCCCGGTGCAGATCGCGCGCGCCTCGTACAAGTACCTGGCGGAGACCAAGGGCCAGCTGCTGCTCTACACCTCCAGCAGCTACACCCGGGGCCGTGCCGAGTACAGCCTCTACTCGTCGACCAAGGCCGCCATGGTCAACCTCACCCAGGCGCTCTCCGACGAGTGGGCGGGCGACGGCATCCGCGTCAACTGCGTCAACCCCGAGCGCACCGCGACACCCATGCGCACCAAGGCGTTCGGCCAGGAGCCCGAGGGGAGCCTGCTCTCCTCCGAGGCGGTCGCCAGGACCTCGCTGGACGTGCTGCTCTCCGAGCTGACCGGCCATGTGATCGACGTACGGCAGCAGGACCCGACGCGCGGAGCCTCCGAGGCATCCGATTTCGAACAGGCCCTGGCCGCCGTGCTGGACCGTCAGGAAGATGTGTAATAATTCTCCAAAACTTGCATGTTTCGGGCCTCTTTGATCGCCTTATGGCTGATCAGGGGGGCCCGAGTGCGTGAAGCGTCACCTTCGCAATTCCGCCATCTGTGAAATAAACCGGCACCCCTCTGGAGCAGGTTCTTCGTGATTTCGACCGCCATTCGACTGGCCCGTGTGGGCAGCCGGTCCGAGCTGGCCGCAGCCGTTCTGCTGGGACTGGGTTATCCCTCCGTTCTGCTCGCCGCCCTGATTCCGAACCTCGGCTTCTTCGCCGTGGCAGCGGCCGCGACCTATGCGGCGGACCGCTATCTGCATATGCGGGGCAGCTATCTGGTCAACCGGCTCCAGAAAGTACGGGCCGGCCTGTCGATCCGCTTTCTGGTCCGCCAGCTGCTGCTGATACTGCTGGTCGCCCGACTCGATCTCGCGGACCGGGTCATCTTCTACGTCATGCTCGGCGGCTTCCTGGTCTTCTACGGCCTCCAGGTCACCCAGGGCGCTCTCGCCGCCCTGATCAGGCTGCGCCGTACGATGCCGGTCGCGACCCGGGGCGTCGACCTCGGCGCCATCCGGATCCCGGACGCCCCGCCGACCGTGCTGATGCGCCGGGCCGGCGAGAAGATGCTGCACCTGGACCTGGCGGCGGTGGCCGGTGTGCTCGTCGCCGCGGGGACCGGCGACTACCTCTACGGCTACATCGGGGTGGGGCTCACGATCGGCCTCGGTCTGGTCTATCTCTTCGCCCTGGGGCTGTATCTGCGCAGGGGCCGTCGGGTGCCCGCCGCCGCGGTCGTCCTGGAGACGGTCGACGACTGGCTGCGCGACTACCGGCCGACCGTGGTGCTCTACTTCTCCGGCTCCAAGGCGTCCGCGTACCAGGTCAACATGTGGCTGGAGACGATGGAGCAGATCGACGGGCGACCGCTGATCATCCTCCGCGAGCGCGGCATCCTGTCCCAGCTCAACCCGACCGCGGTGCCGGTGATCTGTGTTCCCGGCGGTACGCATCTGATGAACATGGACCTCTCCTCGGTCCGGGTCGCGCTCTACGCGGCCAACGTCGGCAAGAACATCCACCTGCTGCGCGTCCCCACGATCAAGCACGTCTTCATCGGCCACGGCGACAGCGACAAGCTGGCCAGCGTCAACCCGTACAGCAAGGTGTACGACGAGGTGTGGACCGCCGGACGGGCGGGCCGCGACCGGTACGCGCTGGCCGATGTGGGCGTGCGCGACGAGGACATCGCCGAGGTGGGGCGCCCGCAGCTGGCCCCCATCCAGTCCTGGACCGGTAAGGCCGGGAACCCGATCCCGACCGTCCTGTACGCCCCCACCTGGGAGGGCTGGGACGACAACCCCGGCAACACCTCGCTGCTGCTGGCCGGGGAGAACATCGTCCGCCGGCTGCTGGAGGCCGAACGGCCGGTCCGGGTCATCTACAAGCCGCACCCGTTCACCGGGATCCGCGACCCGAAGGCCAAGGCCGTGCACGAGCGGATCACGGCGACGCTGAGCGCCGCGACGGCCGCGCGCGCCATCGAGCCCCGCTGGGTCGAGGCCGCCGCGTCCGCCAAGGACGGTCAGGGCGTGGCGCGCGTCGAGCTGGCGCGGCTCGACGCGCGGCTCCGGGAGCTGGCCGAGCCGGCCCGGGTGGGCGGCGACGAGGCCGAGAAGTCGCGGGCCGGCCTCATCGACCAGCACCGGCTGGACGAGGCCAAGCGGCTGCGCGCCGAGTGGAACGACGCCTACTGGCGCTCCTTCGGCTGGTGGGAGCACCGCGTCGTCACCGGCGCGGAGCCCCGGCTGTACGACTGCTTCAACCAGTCGGACGCCATGGTCTCCGACATCTCCAGCGTGGTCTCGGACTTCATCGCGAGCGGCAAGCCGTACGCGGTCACCGACTCAGCCGAGCTGGGGGTGGAGGAGTTCAAGCGGCAGAACACCGCCGTACGGGCCGCGGTGATCCTCTCCAACAGCGCGCGGGAGCTGGACGAGCTGCTCGCCGCGGTCGCGGACCCGTCCGCCGACCGGTTGGCGGACGCCCGTAACGAGCTGAAGCGCTATCTGCTCGGCCCCGACGAGCCGACCTCGATGGAGCAGTTCAACGCGGCGACGCGGGCGCTGGCCGAGAAGTCCCGGGCCCGCAACGCGGGCGTCGAGCAGCGGCTCGCCGAGCCGGAGGGCGCGGCCCCGCCGGACGACTCCGCGCCGTCCGCGCGGACGGACCCGGACGCCGAGGTGAACACGGACGCGGACGCCGACACGGACGCCGAGCCCGAGAGCAACGATCTGGATTCGCCCGTGCGCGGCTGATCGCACGACGGCGGCGACGGTACGACCGGCCCGGCGGGACGCCTCGGAAGGGGTGTCCCGCCGGGTTTTCGCGTACCCGGAGCGGGGTCATCAGGTACGACAGGCGATTGTGATGCCCATCACACATAATGATGGTCATGTCGAGACAACCAACATTCTCTACATCTTGTCTTGTTTTCTGATGAATGAAATGTCTGTTCCTGATGTAAGTGTGATCGTAGGGGCGTATGAAGCCATGCCCTACCTGATCCGCTGCCTGGAATCGGTCGAGGCCCAGACGCTGGGCGCCGACCGCATCGAGATCGTCGCCATCGACGACGGCTCGACCGACGGCACGGGGGAATATCTGGAGGAGTTCGCAGCACGTACCGCCATCCCGATGAGGGTGGTGCGGCAGGAAAATTCGGGCGGCCCCAGCGGGCCGCGCAACGTGGGCATCGGTATGGCCCGCGGACGGTACGTGTTCTTCCTCGACGCGGACGACTACTTCGCCGAGGAAGCGCTGGAGCGCATGGTCACCGTGGCCGACCGCGCCGGTACGGACGTGGTGCTGGGCAAGGTCGAGGGCGTGAACAGGGGCGCTCCCGGGTCGATGTGGCGTCGTAACGCCGACCGCGTCGACATCTACGACTCGCAGGTGATCTTCACGCTGAGCGCGCAGAAGCTCTTCCGGCGGGAGCTCGTCGAACGGCTGAACCTGCGGTTCGACGAGAAGCTCAAGACCGGCGAGGACGCGCTCTTCACCATGGAGGCGTACATACGGGGGCGCGGGGTCTCCGTGGTCGCCGACTACACCTGCTACTACCTGGTCGGCCGTGACGACGGCAAACACGTCACCAAGAGCGGCAGTTACACGCTCCGGTTCGAGGCGGCGGGCGCCCTCATGGCGCTCATCCACGAACTCGTACCGGCCGGTCCCAAGCGCGACCGGCTGATGGTCAGACCCTTCACGGTCGGGCTGATCCAGCAGTTCGGACACGGGGTGCTGACCCAGTCCGAGGAGATCCGGCGGACCAAGGTGGCGCTGGCCGCACCGCTGATGAAGCGGTACTGGACCCCTGGTGTGGCCGCCCGGATCAAGGTCAACGAGCGGCTGCGGCTGGAGTGCGTGGCCCTCGGCAGGATGGACCTGCTCGCGGAGATGCTGGCCTTCGTCAAGGCCGGAACCGCGCCCGAAGTGGTCCACCGGGGCCGGGACCGCACGCCGTATCTCGCCTTCCCGCACTTCGGCGACCGGCGCTCGGGCCTCAAGGACGCGTCGTTCGAGGTGACGGTGCCCGACTGGGTCGGCAAGCCGGGGGTGCGGCGTATCGAGGCGCCGAAGGCCGTACGCCGGCGCAAGTCGCTGGCGCGCAGGGTGGTGCGCAGGGTGCGCAGCAAGGCCCGTACGTTCGCGCTGCTCAGGAACCGGGCCGCGTAGGGGCGTACGGGAGCGGGGGCGGGGCTCGTATCGGAAACGGAGAAGATCACGGTCGTGTGGAACCGGCGCTCGCCCGCGTGCGTGCACTCCTGATAACGCCCCTGTACGCCCCCGGTTCATCCACACAAGGCGACCAGCAGCGGTTCTTACCGGAGAACATAGGTAAAATCGGACTGTCGGGCGACGAGCCGGGCAGCATTTGGAACATCGTTTGGGATGGGGATCGTGAAGGCACTCGTACTGTCCGGGGGGGCGGGTACCCGCTTGCGCCCGATCACACACACCTCCGCGAAACAGCTTGTCCCGGTGGCGAACAAGCCCGTGCTCTTCTACGGGCTCGAAGCCATCGCCGAGGCGGGCATCACCGAGGTGGGTGTCATCGTCGGGGACACCGCGGCGGAGATCCGCGAGGCGGTCGGCGACGGGTCGCAGTTCGGGCTGGAGGTCACCTACCTCCAGCAGGACAGCCCGCTCGGTCTGGCGCACGCCGTTCTGATCGCCCGTGAGTTCCTCGGCGACGACGACTTCGTGATGTACCTCGGGGACAACTTCATCGTCGGCGGCATCACCGGTCTGGTGGACGGCTTCCGCGAGGAGCGGCCCGACGCGCAGATCCTGCTGACGAAGGTCCCCAACCCGACCTCCTTCGGTGTCGCCGAACTCGACGCCGACGGCAGGGTGGTGGCGCTGGAGGAGAAGCCGAAGCAGCCCAAGAGCGATCTCGCGCTCGTCGGTGTCTACCTCTTCACCCCGGCCGTCCACGAGGCCGTGCGCTCCATCGAGCCGTCCTGGCGCGGCGAGCTGGAGATCACCCACGCCATCCAGTGGCTGATCGACCAGAAGCGCGACGTCCGCTCCACGACGATCTCCGGGTACTGGAAGGACACCGGCAATGTCACCGACATGCTGGAGGTCAACCGCTCGGTCCTGGAGACCGTGGAGCCCTGCCGTGACGGAAGCGTCGACGAGGAGACCCAGATCATAGGGCGGGTCAGGATCGAGGCGGGCGCGCGGGTCACCGGCAGCCGTATCGTCGGACCCGCGATCATCGGCGCGGACACGGTGGTCAGCGACGCCTACATCGGCCCCTTCACCTCGGTCTCCGAGGGGTGCGCGATCGAGGACAGCGAGATCGAGTACTCCATTGTCCTGCGGGGTTCCTCGATCACCGGTGTACGCCGGATCCACGCGTCGCTGATCGGCCGTGACGTCGAGATCACGCCCGCTCCCCGTACCCCGTCCGCCCACCGACTCGTCCTCGGCGACCACAGCAAGGTACAGATCTCCTCATGACGCACAAGATCCTGGTGACCGGCGGTGCCGGCTTCATCGGCTCGCACTATGTCCGTACGGTGCTCGGCCCGCAGGGGCCCGGAGACATCTCGGTCACGGTGCTCGACAAGCTCACCTACGCGGGAAATCCGGCCAACCTCGACGAGGTGCGCGACCACCCCGGATTCGCCTTCGTCGAGGGCGACATCTGCGACCCCGTCCTGGTCGCCGAGCTGATGGCCGCGCACGACCAGGTGGTGCACTTCGCCGCCGAGTCGCATGTCGACCGCTCCATCGACGGCGGCGCCGAGTTCGTCCGTACGAACGTGGTCGGCACCCACACTCTGATCGACGCCGCCCACCGCGCGGGCGTGAAGACCTTCGTGCACATCTCCACCGACGAGGTCTACGGCTCGATCGACGAGGGCTCCTGGCCCGAGACGCACCCGCTGGAGCCCAACTCGCCCTACTCGTCGGCGAAGGCGTCCAGCGATCTGATCGCCCTGTCGTACCACCGGACCCACGGGCTGGACGTGCGGGTGACCCGCTGCTCCAACAACTACGGGCACCACCACTTCCCCGAGAAGGTCATCCCGCTCTTCATCACCAACCTGCTGGACGGCGCGAAGGTCCCGTTGTACGGCGACGGCGGCAACATCCGCGACTGGCTGCACATCGACGACCATGTCCAGGGCATCGAGCTGGTCCGCACGAAGGGCCGGGCCGGCGAGGTCTACAACATCGGCGGCGGCACGGAGCTGTCCAACAAGGAGCTGACCGGGCTGCTGCTGGAGGCGTGCGGGGCCGACTGGGACACCAGCGTCGAGTACGTCACCGACCGCAAGGGCCACGACCGGCGTTACTCGGTGGACTGCTCCAAGATCCGCGACGAGCTGGGGTACGAGCCGCGCAAGGACTTCTCCACCGGCCTCGCCGAGACGGTGGAGTGGTACCGCGAGAACCGCGCCTGGTGGGAGCCGCTGAAGGCGCGGGCCGCGCTGTGAGCCGTACCACGGGCGGCTGGCTCGTCACCGGCTCCGGCGGCATGCTCGGCCAGGATCTGCTGGCCCGGCTCGCCGCCGCCGGACAGGGCGCGGCCGGTCTGGACCGGGCCGCGCTCGACATCACCGACCCCGGCGCGGTGCGCGCGGTCCTCGCGGCCCACGCGCCCGCCGTGGTGGTCAACTGCGCCGCCTGGACAGCCGTGGACGACGCCGAGGCCGAGGAGGACCAGGCGCTCGCGGTCAACGGCACGGGCCCCCGGGTCCTCGCCGAGGCGTGCGCGGCGGCGGGCGCCGTCCTGATCCAGGTCTCCACGGACTACGTCTTCCCCGGCGACGCGCGGACGCCGTACGCCGAGGACGCCCCCACGGGCCCGCACAGCGCCTACGGGCGCACCAAGCTGGTGGGGGAGCGCGCGGTGCTCGACACGCTCCCCGAGGCCGGTTACGTGGTCCGTACGGCCTGGCTGTACGGAGCGGGCGGTCCCAACTTCGTCCGTACGATGATCAAGCTGGAGTCGGTCAAGGACACCCTGGACGTGGTGGACGACCAGCAGGGCCAGCCCACCTGGACCGGCGATCTCGCGGACCGGCTGGTCCGGCTCGGTCTCGGCGCGCTGGCCGGGACGGCGCCGCCCGGGATCTACCACGGCACCAGCGGCGGCGGGACGACCTGGTGCGGCTTCACCCGGGAGATCTTCCGGCTGCTCGGCGCGGACCCGGAGCGGGTCCGTCCGACGACCAGCGAGGCATTCGTACGACCGGCTCCCCGGCCCTCGTACAGCGTGCTGGGGCACGACGGATGGAAGCGCGCCGGGATCGATCCGATCCGGGACTGGCGGGAGGCGCTCGCGGAGTCGTTCCCCGTATTGCTGAAAGTCGAGCGTCAAAAGAGTGTTACTGGCCAGTAGATGTTTACGCGGCTTCGTACGGCTACTAAGTTCACTGAGATTCAATCCTTCGTTTTTGTTTGATTCTCAGTGAAGGGCCCTCACGTGGATCGCCACGGTTTCCTGCGCCACCTGCACCGCGTCTACAAACCCCGTACCTACTTGGAAATCGGGGTCAATGACGGGCGCAGTCTGGCGCTGTCGCGTGTCCCCTCGGTCGCCGTCGACCCGGCTTTCCGAGTGGTCACGGACATCAGCTGCGATGTTCACCTCGTCAGAGCCACCAGCGACGACTTCTTCGCCCGTAAGGATCCACTGATCCATCTGCGTAACGGACGCAACCCGTTCCGTGCGCTGGCCCGGCGCGATCCGGTCAATCTTCTGGGCGGGGACCCGAAGCTGGAGCTGTCGTTCATCGACGGTATGCATCTGTTCGAGTACGCGCTGCGCGATTTCATGAACGTCGAGAAGCACTCCCGCTGGTCCAGCGTGATCATCCTCGACGACATGCTGCCGCGCGATGTCGACGAGGCGGCCCGGGACCGGCACACCAAGTTCTGGGCCGGTGACGTCTACAAGGTGGCCCAGGTGCTGCGGCGGTACCGCCCGGACCTGCTGGTCGTCGACGTCGACACCGCGCCGACGGGGGTGGTCGCCATCTTCGGCGCCAACCCCGAGAGCACCGTCCTGAAGAACGCGTACGACAAGATCATCGAGGAGTACGTCGTCCCCGACCCGCAGGACGTGCCCGAGGAGGTGCTGGTCCGCAAGAACGCGGTCCAGCCCGAGGCGCTCCTGCGGGCCGGCTTCTGGCCGGCGCTGAACAGGGCCCGCAATCTGCGCCGCCCGCGCTCCGCCTTCGTACCGCTGCGCCGGCAGATCGAAGCAGTCACCGGCTGACGCACGACGGCACAACGGGAGGGGCCCGAGCGATTCGATCGCTCGGGCCCCTCCCGCGTGGGTACGGATCAGCCGCGGGCGGCCAGCTCCGCGTAGTACGCCCGGCAGTCCTCGTACGAGGGCAGCAGACCCTGCTCCGCCGCCTCGGCGAGCGTCGGGGCCGCCGCGTCCTTGTCGGACAGCAGCGGCGGGATGTCCGCGGGCCACTCGATGCCGAGCGCCGGGTCCAGCGGGTTGATGCCGTGCTCGCGCCGGGGGGCGTACCCCTCGGAGCAGAGGTAGATCACCGTCGCGTCATCGGTCAGCGCCATGAAGCTGTGGCCGAGACCCTCGGCGAGATAGAGCGAACGGTGCTCGACGTCATCGAGGCGCACGGCCTCCCACCGCCCGTACGTCGGGGATCCGACCCGGATGTCCACCACGACGTCGAGCACCGCGCCGCGCACGCACTTGACGTACTTCGCCTGGCTCGGCGGCACATCGGCGTAGTGGATGCCCCGCAGGGAACCACGGCTGGAGACCGAGCAGTTGGCCTGCGCGAGGTTCAGCGGGTGGCCCGCCGTCCTGGTGAAGACCTCGGCGCCGAACCACTCGTGGAAGCTGCCACGGCTGTCCGGGAAGATCTTCGGCTCATGCACCCAGGCTCCTTCTATGGAGAGCGGTCGCACGTCATCACATCCTTGTTTCTCTTGAGCTGTTGTGTACCGGGGCGGATCGGGGCCGGTCGGGAAACCGGTGGCCGGTCAGAACCGGGCCGCGAGCCGGCGCACCTTCTTGCGCGCGGACGCAGGCAGCCTGCGCACGATCGGGCCGCCCACCGAGCGGAGCATCCGGCGCGCCGTGGCCCTGCGCCGCTGCACCTTCACCATGCGTACGAGCAGCGGGTCGGCCGGGGCCAGATCGCTCTGGTCCAGCCTGAGCTGACCGCCGCCGCCCACCGGCACCTCGCCGAGGGCCAGCTCGGGGCCGCTCGGGCCGTCCAGCCGCACGGAGAGGCGCGCGGGCCCGGCGGGCAGGCCGGGGACCCGGACCGGCACGGTGATGTGCGCGCGGCCGTTGTCGGGGCGCAGCGTGGCCGGGGCCGTCTTCGTGGTGCCGTCCGAGCCGGTGAGGATCAGCTCGACGGCGCGGGAGCCGGACGCGGTACCGGTGAACACGTCGAAGCGCAGCTCGGGCCGGGCGCCGGGCATCCGCTGGGTGGGGCGGTCCGCCAGATAGGTCGCCAGCTTCTTGGCGCGGCCCGCGACATCGAGGGTGAGGTTGCCGTGCGGGTCGGTGAAGTACGGGATGACCGGCCGGGCGGGCGAACCGAGCAGCGCCGGGCGGCAGTTGGCGTCCACCCCCGGCGCCCGGTCGGCGCCGAGCCGGGCCTTGCGTACGAGACCGAGACCGCGCAGCGGCACCCAGACGTCCCAGAGGCCCTTGGAGACCCGGCCGCGGCCCTTGACCGCCTCGCTGGTGACATGGCCGGTGCCGTGCAGGACGATCTCGTACGTACCGTCCTTCTTGCCGCTCTCGCCGGGGGCGCCGGCGGTGTCGTCGTCGACCTTGGTGGGCTTGACGGTGAACTCGGCCGGGCACGGCCACTCCACGGCCGTCTCGCGGTTGCGCAGCGAGATCTCGCCCTTGAAGCCGTCCATGTCGTCGGTGACGTCGAGGAATTCGCCCTCGGGCAGCAGGCCCGCGACGAGGTCGGGGTGGAGGAAGTAGCGGTCGCCCTTGCGGACCAGGAGCAGCGGCTTCCTGTCGTCGCCGTGGGCCAGCCGGGCGGTCACGGCGAGCGCGGCCCTGCCGTCCGCGTCCCAGGCGAACTCCTCCAGCCGGGCCGTGCCCACCACCGACTTGCCGAAGCGGGCGATCTTCAGCAGTCCCTCGCGGTCGTCGGCGCGCAGCAGGGTCGAGCGGAGCCGGGTCAGCCCGCCCAGTCCGTCGTGCACCCCGTCGTGCATGAAGTCGAGGGCGATCGGGCGGATGGCGTCGACCATCTCGTCGAGGAACTCGGGGGTGAGGCCGAGGACGCCCGGCTCGCTCAGCCGGCCGAGCATCTCGACCCGGTAGAAGCGGCGCAGCAGCAGGTCCCGGAATTCACCCGGTTCAGTGTTCTCCACAACGACGTCGAGGACCTCGCGGAGGTTGCCGTAGTACCCGGACGGCACGATCCGGGCGGAGCCCGCGTTCTGGCCGTCGTCCCGCTTCGAGTAGTAATAGCAGGTGTAATTGCCCAGGATCGACACGATTTTGGCGGGGAAATACGCCTGCATCATGTACAGCTGGTCCTCAAGGCGACGTTTGCCCTCGGGGTACGCGATGCCGTTCTCGCGCAGAAATTCCGTACGGAACATCTTGTGCGGGGTGAGGCTGTCGTACAGCGGGGCGTTGGTCAGGTCGCACTTCTCGCGGGAGACGCGGAAAACGCCGTGCGGGACACCGCGGAAGTTCGAGGCGACCTTGCCGATGACGATGTCGGAGCCGTTGCGGTGGCCCATCTCGTACAGCCGTCGCAGGGCGTCGGAGGCCAGGTGGTCGTCCTGGTCGACGAACTGGACGTACTCGCCCTTCGCCTCGTCGACCCCGATGTTGCGGGGCTTTCCGGGCCAGCCCGAGTTCGGGATGTGAATGACCCGGAAATGTGTGTGCTCGGCCGCCAGTTTATCCAGGCGTTCCGGGGTGTCGTCAGTGGAGCCGTCATCGACGAAAAGGACTTCGAATTCGTCGGCCGGTAGCGTCTGGGCCAGCAGTGAATTGACGCAGGGGTCGATGTACTTGCCCGGGTTGTATACCGGAATGACGACGCTCACTTTTACTGGCATTAACTGATGGCCCATCTCTGTGTGGTAGCGGGGGCTTCGAGCGGAGGGAGCCGACGTTTATCGGCGAAGTGCGCGGACGCCATGACAACCAGCGTATCGCTGCCCGGGGAACGATCTTTCCCGACCGTTGTTACACCCGACAGCGGCTGTTGGCATGCTTGTGAGACGGCGGCGGCAAGGGTTTGGTTGTGTTGTTGACGCGGTTTTGACCCGGGCGGTCCGGCGTGCGGGTTCGGCTTCCAGCCGATGTACCACTCGCCGGGACGGGGATCCCAGCCCGTGGAATATCCCGACCTCGGGGGGCCCGGCCCGCGTACGCTGACCCGCCGTACGGCAAGAGCGCGAGAACAGAGGCGGGGCACGTGGCAGCGGCACGGCAGGACACGGTGGCACAGGCCCGCAGAATCGTCGTCAAGGTCGGTTCCTCGTCGCTCACCACCGCCGCGGGCGGGCTCGACGCCGACCGGGTCGACGCCCTGGTCGACGCGCTCGCCACCGTCCGGGGCCGGCAGACGGCCACCGGCGAGAAGGAGATCGTGCTGGTCTCCAGCGGCGCCATCGCCGCCGGGCTCGCCCCGCTGGGGCTGGCCCGCCGCCCCCGGGACCTGGCCCGCCAGCAGGCCGCCGCCAGCGTCGGACAGGGGCTGCTGGTCGCCCGCTACACCGCCTCCTTCGCCCGGTACGGGGTCCGGGTCGGCCAGGTGCTGCTGACCACGGACGACACCAGCCGCCGGGCCTCGTACCGCAACGCCTACCGCACCCTCGACCAGCTGCTGGGCATGGGCGCCGTCCCCGTCGTCAACGAGAACGACACCGTCGCCACGGACGAGATCCGCTTCGGCGACAACGACCGGCTGGCCGCCCTCGTCGCCCATCTCGTCCGCGCCGACCTGCTCGTCCTGCTCTCCGACATCGACGGGCTGTACGACGGCGACCCCAGCAGGCCCGGCACCTCCCGGATCGCCGAGGTGCGCGGCCCCGCCGATCTGGCCGGGGTCTCCATCGGCAGTACGGGCAAGGCCGGACTCGGCACCGGCGGCATGGTCACCAAGGTCGAGGCCGCCGGGATCGCCGCCGAGGCCGGGATCCCCGTCGTGCTCACCTCCGCCAGCCACGCCGTCGACGGGCTCGCGGGCCGGGACACCGGTACGTACTTCCACGCCACCGGACGCCGCTCCGCCGGGCGGCTGCTGTGGCTCGCGCACGCCTCCACCCCGCAGGGCTTCCTCACCCTGGACGACGGGGCGGTGCGAGCCGTGGTCCAGCGCCGTACCTCGCTGCTGCCCGCCGGGATCGCCGCCGTCGAGGGCGAGTTCAGCGCGGGCGACCCGGTCGAGCTGAGGGACACGGAGGGACGCGCCGTCGCCCGTGGCCTCGTCAACTTCGACGCCCGGGAGATCCCCCAGCTGCTCGGCCGCTCGACCAGGGAGCTGGCGCGCGAGCTGGGGCCCGCGTACGAGCGCGAGGTCGTGCACCGCGACGATCTGGTCGTACTGAAACCCTGACCGGACCCGCCCCGACGGGACCCGGTCGGACCGGCCGGAGGCGATCCGACGCGATCCGGCCCGGCCGCTCCCGGGAACGGCCGAAACCCCGGCCCCCGCACGGGCAACCTTTACCAAAACCGCCCCATCTTCTGCCCGGGGCTGGTCAACTTTGTCCCAGAGGCGCAGGCGCGGTACACGCAGGCCCGCCGCCTCGCCGAAGTCAACGCAGCAACGCATCAATACAGGAGGCCGCTGGTGAGACGAGCGCGCCCGGGGGCGATGCCCCGAGGGGCCGGGGGAAGCGTTCACGCCCGGCGGGTCACGGGGGAGGAAAGAGCCCTGACCAGCGTCGACGCGGGTGAGGACTTCGACACGGAGCAACAGCGGGAGGCGGGAGCGGCGACGGAGACACGCGGGGCGGAGCGTCCGCTCTCCAAGCTCTGGCACATCACGCTCAGCGTCTCGGGCGCCCAGGCCCCGCTGACCGAGGTCCGGCGCGGTCTCGAACAGCTCGCCCATGACCATCCCTTCCTGCTGACCAGCAGATACGCCCATGACCACGCGGAGATCCGCTACTGGGAAGAGGCCCGGGACCTGCACGACGCCGCCGCGGTGGCGCTGCGTCTGTGGGGCGAGCACCGCTCCAGCGCGAAGCTCCCGCCGTGGAAGATCGTCGGCCTGGAGGTCATCGACCGCGAGACGTACCACCAGCGCATCGCCGAGGGGTACGGCCCGCCTCCGGCGGCCGGGTTGGGCGTCCACCCCTTCTGACCGGCCGTCCATCCCCGGCACCCGGGCCGTCTCGGAGTGCGGAATACGTGCGGAATGCCCGCAGGGCGCGCATTACCCTGCGGGCATGACCTCGCTCTCTCCGTACGACAACCTCACCCCGGTCGCCAGGGCCGCCTACCGGTCCCGCGCCGCGGCCGCCGATATCGCGCCACTGCCGCGCGCGGCCAAGGACGACGCGCTGCTGGCCATCGCCGACGCGCTGGAGGTCCGTACCCACGAGATCGTCACCGCCAACGCGGAGGACGTCGCGCGTGCCCGGGAGGCCGGGACCGGCGAGTCGGTCATCGACCGGCTGACCCTGACCCCGGAGCGGGTCCGGGCCATCGCCGCCGACGTACGGGACGTGGCGGCGCTCCCCGACCCGGTCGGCGAGGTCGTCCGCGGCTCGACCCTGCCCAACGGGATCGACCTGCGCCAGGTGCGGGTGCCGCTCGGCGTGGTCGGGATCATCTACGAGGCCCGCCCCAACGTCACCGTGGACGCCGCCGCGCTCTGCCTGAAGTCGGGCAACGCCGTCCTGCTGCGCGGCTCCTCCTCCGCCCTCTCCTCCAACACCGCGCTCGTCCGGGTGCTGCGCGACGCGGTCGGCGGCGCCGGGCTCCCCGCCGACGCCGTACAACTCGTCCCCGGAGAAGGCCGGGAGGGCGTACAGGAGCTGATGCGGGCGCGCGGTCTGGTCGACGTGCTGATCCCGCGCGGCGGGGCCTCCCTGATCCGTACCGTCGTCGAGGGATCCACGGTGCCCGTCATCGAGACCGGCACCGGCAACTGCCATGTGTACGTCGACGCCGACACGGACCTCGACATGGCCGTCTCCATCCTCATCAACTCCAAGGCGCAGCGCCCCAGCGTCTGCAACGCCGCCGAGACCCTGCTCGTCCACCAGGACATCGCCGCCGAGTTCCTGCCGCGCGCGCTCGACGCCCTCGCCGAGGCGGGGGTCACGGTCCACGCCGACGAGCGGGTGCTCGCGTACGCCGCCGGGACGAAGGCCACGGTCGTCGCGGCGACGGAGGAGGACTGGGAGACCGAGTACCTGTCGTACGACATCGCCGCCGCCGTCGTGGACTCGCTGGACGCGGCCGTCGCCCACATCCGGCTCTGGTCCTCCGGGCACACGGAGGCGATCGTCACCACGTCGCAGGCCGCCGCCCGCAGGTTCACCCAGTTGGTCGATTCGACGACGGTCACCGTGAACGCGTCCACGCGGTTCACCGACGGGGGGCAGTTCGGCTTCGGCGCCGAGATCGGGATCTCCACGCAGAAGTTGCACGCGCGCGGCCCGATGGGGCTGCCCGAGCTGACGTCGACGAAGTACATCGTCACCGGCGACGGCCACCTCCGGTAACACCGGGACGTACGGGCCCCCGGTGACGGATGGGCAGCGGATCGCCGCCGTGAACTCTCCGGGCACTCCCGTGTGACGAAGACCAAGCCCGGAGAGTTCGGACTCCGCCTGCCCAAAGCGCCGTGCGCGGTCTACTCTGAAGACGTGCCGGACGACGTGGGGGGCAGGCCGTTTCCGGACGGCCGGGAGCCTGACGACGACCGCGGAGGCGTGGAAAAGGACTTCGCCGACGTGGTGTTCGACGAGGATTTCGTCAGCTCCGCCACCATCCACGAACCCTCCGCGGTGGAGCGGCTGCTCGCCGCGGCCCAGGCGCGCGCCGAGGCCGAGGCGGCCCGCCCGCGCCCCCGCGGCGGCCCGCACGACGACGACTCCCACGACGGGCTGTACGGCAGGGACGGCGCGTACGGCCCCGAGCACGCCTACGGCGGCGATTACGACCCGGACGACCCCGACGGGGACGCCGGCCCGTACGGACGCCACGGCGGCACCCTGCGGCCCTACCGGGGCAGCGCACGCTGGCACCGGCCCGTCGCCTGGCTGCTCGCCCTGGTGATGGGCATCGGCATGGTCGTCCTCGCCTTCACCGCGGTCTACCGGGGCGCCGCCAACAGCCGCGACGACCGGATCCCGCAGCCCGCCACCACCGGCATGGGCAAACCGGGCCCGGCGGGCCCCTCGGTGGTACCCCCGGCCGGGGCGACCCACTCGGCGGCCTCCGCGCTGCCGCGCGCCACCCCGTGACCCCGGCCGGACCGTCCCGCACGAGCGGGTACGACGCCCGGTACAACCAGCGGCGTTACCCGAACGGCTGAACGCGGCCCGACCGGAACTTCCCGCTCGGCCCGGCGTTTACGTTCGTGCCTTTCGACCTACTCTCAAAATATGGCAGGGCACGGAGACCCACCCGAAGGGCGACCCGAGGGGCTCCCCGGCGACGAGGACGACGAGTACCGCTCCATCGTCTTCGACGAGTCGTTCGTCCGGGCAGCCCGCCTTCAGGAGTTCTCCGCGCGCGAACGCATGACCGACCACGCCCCCGCCGTACGGAAGATCCCGCCGGCCGTCCCGCCGACCCGCCCCCCGCCGGAGCGGCGGAGCTTCGGAAGCGGGCCGAAACAGCTCGTGCTGCTGCTCCTGGTGCTGGTCACGGCCTTCGGCACGGCGGTCTACCTGGGTCTGCGCAACCCCTACCGGCCACAGGCCACCCGGACCACCGAGCAGGTACGGACCGCGGTGGTCCCGCTCGTCCCCGAGGGCTCCGTCCCGGGCGGGGCCCCGGACGAGCTGCTGGCGCGCAGCCCCGCCGCCGCGTTCCGGGAGGGGGCGGCCGGCATCACGCTGCCCCCGGCCCGCGCGACCGGGGGCTTCGCGGAGGCCCAGGTGGTGGCCGCGCTGACCATCGTCAAGGACTATCTGGTGGCGTCCTCGCTCGACCCGGACGTCCTCGCGGGCCGCTCGGAGCGGGCGGTACGGATCCTGCTCGACCCGGACCAGCTCGGCCAGTTCGACCGCAGCCTCACCGATCCGGCCGCCGACGGACACCACGACCCGATCGGCTGGCTGGTGCGCTTCGACCCGGCACGGGTGGCGCCCGCCGCCGACGGGATACGGGTGCACGGCGCGATGGAGTACCGGGAGACGGCGCCCGGCACCCTGGAGGTGACCACCGACCATGTCTTCGTCTACCCGCTGCGCCCGGCCGGGGCCACCGCGCTGCCGGTACGGGACGCCTCGCTGTTCACCGTACGCAGGGAGCTGCGCCTGCGGTTCACCGTGGACGATCTGCCCCGGCGGCAGGTGGAGTTGCTGACCAGCGAGGTCCAGGCCGGGCCGCAGTCCTGCCCGGCCGGGGCGCACCGGACGCTGCTCCCGCTGCTGGCGGGCGAGCGGGCGAAGGCGCGCGATCCGGCCGCCACCGATCCGTACGCGACGGGGACGGAAGGGCCCGCGCTGTGCGGGGTCCTGTCCCCACGGGCGGAGCCGGGCCCGGCCGCCTGATCCTGTCGGGCTCCGAGAGGCGGCCGGGCCGGATGCCGCGCTCTCAGCCCTTGTCGCCGTTGGAACCGCTGCCGTTGGAACCGCTGCCGTTGGAACCGCTGCCGCTGGAGCCGCGGTTGTCGGCAGAGCCGCCGTTGTGGGAGGCGCCGCCGCCGGTGAACTTGTCGCGCAGCTTGCCGCCCAGATCGCCCGCGCCGCCCGCGATGTCGCCGACCAGCTTCATCAGCGGGTCCTTGCTGCCGCGTACCGTCTGCGCGTAGTGCGCGGCCGAGTCGCGGAAGGAGTCCGTGACGGAGGCGTCCTTGTCGCTCTCCCGGCGCGGGTAGTGGCCGTCCATGATCCGCTGGAAGTCGCGGCTCTCGGACCACTTCTTCAGCTCGGCGGCGCGCACCGTGGTGAAGGGGTGCGAACGCGGCAGCACATTGAGGATCTTCAGTACGGAGTCGCGCAGGTCGCCGCCCGCCTCGTACTCCTCGGCCTGCGCCAGGAACGCGTCCACGTTCATCTCGTGCAGATGGTTACCACCGGCGATCTTCATCAGACCGCGCATCGACGCCTGGATGTCCTGGCCGACCAGCAGCCCGGCCCGGTCCGCCGACAGCTCGGACTTGCGGAACCACTCGCGCAGCGCCGTCACGATCGCCATGATCGCGACATTGCCCAGCGGGATCCAGGCGACCTTCAGCGCGAGATCGGTGAGGAAGAGCAGGATCGTGCGGTAGACGGAGTGACCGGAGAGCGCGTGGCCCACCTCGTGGCCCACGACCGCCCGCATCTCCTCCTCGTCGAGCAGCTCCACCAGCCCGGTGGTGACCACGATGATCGGCTCGTCCAGGCCGATGCACATGGCGTTGGGCTTCGGGTCCTGCGCCACGTACATCGTGGGGACCTTCTCCAGGTCCAGGATGTAGCAGGCGTCCAGCAGCATGGCGTGCAGATGCGCGAACTGGGCGTCGCTCACCCGCACGGAGTCCGAGAGGAAGAGCAGCCGCAGACTGCGCTCGGGCAGCAGTCCGCTGAGGGCCTTGAACACCGTGTCGAAGCCGCTCAGCTTGCGCAGGGCCACCAGCGCCGAGCGGTCCGCCGGGTGTTCGTACGCCCGCGACGAGATGCCGGGGAAGCGCTTGCGCTGCCTGCTCGGCACGTTCGTGTGATCGGCCGCCTCGTGCCCGGCTGCCTCGTGACGGTCATCTGTCATGGATATCCCCTGTTCGTACGAGTCCAAGGCTCGTCCCCCCTGACGGGTTCCAGCCTAGGCGCTGGGACTACCGTGTGCCGGGGGACCTATGGCCGGATTCCGGGGGAAAGAACCCGGGTCCGACCGGAAAAGACCGAGGAGCGCAACCGACATGCCGCACACCACGACCCTGCTCGCCGCCGTATCGGATCAGCAGGGACCGGGCTATACGCTGCGGGTCGTGCTGGGCGTCTCGCTGGTCGGAGCCGCTCTGCTCGCCTGGGTCCTGCTGCGCGGATACCGCGACAACGATCACAACGACTGAGTCGGCGTGGGCGTGCCCGGCGCCCCCGCATACGATGTGGGCGAAGTCTCCCTCCGGTCTCCCGGTCCGGTCTCCGACCGGTCCGGCTCCGGTCCGGTCTTCCGACCTCTCCGACTCCCCGACGAAAAGGGCCCGCAGAAGATGAGCCTCACCGGCACCGCAGCCAACCTGGTCACGCTCGCCGAGGGCGGTGGCAATCACGAAAGCCTCAACCCCGCGCTCATCGGCGGCGGCGCGCTCTTCGCGCTCCTTCTGCTGCTGTGGATCACCACCCGCTTCAACCGCGACCGCTGAGGCGGAGCCGTCATCCGGTGCCAGTAGGCTCTGCGCCTATGGGAGAACAGCAAGCGTCTAGCGGTCCTGGTCCCGTTCCCGTTCCCCACTCCGGATCAGGCAGTGGCAAGCGCCGACTCGGCGTGATGGGCGGGACCTTCGACCCGATCCACCATGGACACCTCGTGGCGGCCAGTGAAGTGGCCGCCCTGTTCCATCTCGACGAGGTGGTCTTCGTACCGACCGGGGAACCTTGGCAGAAGAGCGACCGCGCGGTGTCCCCGGCAGAGGACCGTTACTTGATGACGGTCATCGCGACGGCGTCCAACCCGCAGTTCTCGGTCAGCCGTATCGACATCGACCGCGGTGGCGCCACGTACACGATTGACACGCTCCGGGACCTGCGGACGCTCAACGACGACGCGGACCTCTTCTTCATCACCGGCGCGGACGCGCTGTCCCAGATCCTGAGCTGGCGCGACCACGAGGAGCTGTTCTCGCTCGCCCACTTCATCGGCGTCACCCGGCCCGGCCACGATCTGACGGACGACGGGCTGCCCAAGGGCGGTGTCTCCCTGGTGGAGGTGCCCGCGCTGGCGATCTCGTCGACCGACTGCCGGGGGAGGGTCGGAAAGGGCGATCCGGTCTGGTATCTGGTGCCGGACGGTGTCGTGCGCTACATCGACAAGCGGCAGTTGTACCGCGGCGAATGAGCCACGGAGAGGGGCACCGGTGAACGACCAGCAGCAGCCGTACGACCCGTACGACCCGTATTACGCGCAGCCCCAGCTCGTCGGTTACGACGAGTACGGGCAGCCGGTGTATCAGCAGCCCCAGCAGCCCCAGCAACATCAACCGCAGCAGCAGTACGACCTGTACGGGCAGCCCCAACAGCCCCAGCAACAGCAGCGGTACTACGACCCTTACACGCAGCAGCAGGCGCAGCAGCAGCCCCCACAGGGGTACGGCTACGACGGTTACGGCGGCACGTACGGGCAGCAACAGCAGCCTGTCGCCGTCGAAACGCCTCTCCAGGAGCAGCCGCCCGCGCCCGTCCCGCCCGTGGAACCGGCGGCGCCCGCGAAGCCCGTCGTACCCGAGCGCTCCCCCGTGCCCGAACAGCCGGCCGTGCCCGGACAGCGGCGGCCCGAGGGGGAGGAGCGCGGCAACAAGGACTACAAGACGGAGCAGTTCTCCTTCATAGAGGAGCCGAGCGAGTCCTCCGAGGACGTCATCGACTGGCTCAAGTTCACCGAGAGCCGCTCGGAGCGCCGCGAGGAGGCCAAGCGGCGGGGCCGCAGCCGGGTGGTGATCCTCGCCGTCGTCCTCGCCCTGGTGGTCGTCGGAGGCGTCGGCTACCTCGCGTACGCGGGGCTGCTGCCCGGGATGTCCTCCGGGGACACCGAACGCGCCACCGCCTCGGGGCCGCAGAAGCGCGATGTGATCGTGGTGCATCTGCACAACACGAAGGCGAAGGGCACCTCCACGGCGCTGCTGGTCAACAACTCCACGACCGGCAGGGGCAGCACCGTACTCCTGCCCAACTCGCTCTCCGTCGCGGACGACGACGGCGTCTCGACCACGCTCGGCAAGTCCGTGGACGAGGACGGCTCGGACGGCACCCGTGATGCCATCGGCACCCTGCTCGGCACCGAGATCTCCGGTACCTGGCGGCTGGACACCCCCTATCTCGACAATCTCGTCGAGCTGGTGGGCGGCATCGAGGTGACCACCGACACCGAGGTGCCCGGCGCGAAGAAGGGCGACGACCCGCTGGTCGCGAAGGGCGAGAGGGAGACGCTCGACGGACGGGCGGCCGTGGCGTACGCCACCTATCGCGCACCGGACGAGCCCGAGGCCAAGCAGCTCCAGCGGTTCGGCCAGGTCCTCCAGGGGATCCTGAGGAAGATCTCCGACGACCCGGAGAGCGCGACGCTCACCGTCGAGACCCTGGGCCAGATCCTCGACCCCTCGCTGCCGGAGAAGGACCTCGGCGCCTCGCTGGCCAAGCTGGCCGAGCACGCCAAGGTGGGCGACTACCGGACGACGCTCCTGCCCGTCGAGGAGAACGGCACCCTCAGCGAGCGGACCGCAGAGACCGTGGTCAAGGACATCCTGGGCGGTTCGGTCAGCGCGCCCGAGGAGGGCGCGGCGGCCCGGGTCGGGGTGAAGAACGCGAGCGGGAGCCAGGACGCGGCGGAGTCCGCCAGGATCAAGCTGGTCAACGGCGGCTACAGCTTCGTGGACGCGGGGACGGCCGAGGCGGTGCCCTCCTCCCGTGTCGTCTACGGCGACGCGGCGAACAAGGGCCGGGCGGAAGAGGTGGCCAAGACGCTCGGGCTGCCGGACGGATCGGTGCAGCGGGGCAAGGCGGCGACGAACGCCGATGTCTCCGTCGTACTCGGCGAGGACTACAAGATCGACTAGCCGGGCGTACGCGGTCGGCGGGGCGGGGGCGGAAGCGGGGAGCAGGGCAGGGGCGGGGCTTTCGGCGGGTGCCGGTGGGTGTCCCGCCGAGGCGTTCGCCGGAGCGTCCGGTGGGTGTCCGTCCCCGCACTGCCCCGGCCCTCGCCGCTGCCGCCGTCCGGTGCTCGCCTCCGTCCCGTACGGCACAGCTGTCCCGGCTGTCGGTGGTCCGTGAGACCCTGGGGTTTTGCACGAGCGGTTTCACCGCCGTTCGCCACGACCACCGACGAAAGCCTGCCAGTGACCGCTACTGATCGTTCCATCGCGCTTGTCAACGCCGCCGCCCAGGCCGCCGCGGACCGGCTCGCGCACGACATCATCGCGTACGACGTCAGCGACGTGCTGTCGATCACGGACGCCTTCCTGCTCGCCTCCGCGCCCAACGACCGCCAGGTCAAGTCGATCGTCGACGAGATCGAGGAGCGTCTCCAGAAGGAGCTGGGCGCCAAGCCCGTACGGCGCGAGGGCGACCGTGACGCCCGCTGGATCCTGCTGGACTACGTCGACATCGTCATCCACGTCCAGCACAGCGAGGAGCGCGTCTTCTACGCCCTGGAGCGGCTCTGGAAGGACTGCCCCGAGCTGTCGCTGCCCGAGGACGCCGTCAAGACCCGCGGCAAGGCCAAGGAGCACGCCGACGTCACCGGGAACGCCGGCGACGCGGACGGTGAGCTGAGCTGAGCGGCGGCAAGGGCGGCAGGGGCCGCCGCGTCGTCCTGTGGCGCCACGGTCAGACGGCGTGGAACCTGGAGCGCCGCTTCCAGGGCTCCACGGACATCGAGCTGACCGCCGAGGGCGTCGGGCAGGCCCGCAGGGCCGCCCGGCTGCTGGCCTCCCTGAAGCCGGACGCGATCATCGCCTCCGACCTCCGGCGGGCCGCCGCCACGGCCGCGGAGCTGTCCGCGGTGACCGGGCTCCCCGTCGCGTACGACGCCGGGCTCCGCGAGACCTTCGCGGGCGCCTGGCAGGGCCTCACCCACGAGGAGATCATCGGGCGGTTCGGCGAGCAGTACGCGGCCTGGAAGCGCGGCGAGCCCGTGCGGCGCGGCGGCGGCGAGTTGGAGACCGAGGTCGCCGACCGGGCCGCTCCGGTGGTCCTGCGCCACGCGGAGGAGCTGCCCGACGAGGGCACCCTCGTCGTGGTCAGCCACGGCGGCGCGATCCGTACGGCCATCGGCCGGCTGCTGGGCCTGGACGCGTACCACTGGGAAGGGCTCGGCGGGCTCTCCAACTGCTGCTGGTCGGTCCTCGGCGAGGGCGCGCGCGGCTGGCGCCTCCTGGAACACAACGCCGGCACCCTCCCGGAGCCGGTCCTCGGTGACGACGACTGACCCGCCTCGGGCGGGGACCGGACCGGATTTCACTTTCCGGCAGGTCACAGGCTAAAGTTCTTCTTGTTCGCAGCGCACAGCGCGAGAACACAAGGGGCTATAGCTCAGTTGGTAGAGCGCCTGCATGGCATGCAGGAGGTCAGGAGTTCAATTCTCCTTAGCTCCACAATCAGCGCGATCGGTGTCATCGATACCGCGCATCGGATCCCGTTCCCACAGGGGGCGGGATTTTCCGTTTGTCCGGACCCGGTGGTGTGTGTACCCGCCGGGGTCGCCGGGTCCCGCCGGGGGGCATGGGCTACGCGATCTTGGGCGGCGGGCTGCCGGCGGCCGGTCCCCTCGGTGTGATCAGGGCTCTTCCGTCGGATGGCGTCCGGTATGAGCCCCTACAGGCAGGCCAGTTCAGGCTGACCGCCGCCCCTGGTCATGGCAGAATCGGACGACCGGAGGGGGGCGAAGGGCCGGACCGGGAGGGAGTGCGCGAGCTGATTGATGGGTGCCCACAGGCGTAAATGCGACTGGTGCGGCAGTGGTACGCCGATCGTCAGGGATATGGACCCGCTCAACACCGAGTACCAGTACTGGTGCGAGGAGTGCGCGCGGGCGCTGATCATAAAAGGCGACCCCATCGAGACCTACCGGGAGCTTGAGGGTGAGCCGATCTACGGGCGTCTCCTTGAGGAACACTGCACGCTCAAACGGTTCTACTCGTTCGCGACGGCGTGACCCGTGGCCGCCGAACGGAATCGATTTGGTGGTGGGCGGAGAGACCGTTAAAGTTGGCGATGTCGCCGGGGGAAACCCGGGCGGCATCCACGAGGGGCTATAGCTCAGTTGGTAGAGCGCCTGCATGGCATGCAGGAGGTCAGGAGTTCAATTCTCCTTAGCTCCACCGTAGATGAGAAGAAGCGGGTCATCCGAAACCGGATGGCCCGCTTCTTTCGTATGCCCCTGTACGGGCCGGTCCCTGTACGGGCCGGTCCCTGTGCGAGTCGTCCTGCGCGAGCCGGTCTTGTACGGGCTTCTCCTGTGGGGCGTCCTGCACGGGGCTCCTGCGCGGCTCCTGGCGGTTCCCGCGGGGCTTGTACGGCTTCGTGCGGCTCCTGTACGCGGAGAGGCGGGCCCCGGGGAACGGGACCCGCCTCCGTCGACGTGCGTGCGGCTCAGCGGCACGCGGCCTCGGCCTCAGCCCCGGCCGGGGCCCAGCGCCTTGCGGCGACCGCCGTTGCCGGCCGGCAGCTCCGCCCGGGAGGGGGCGGCCTTCTTGGGTGCCGGGGGCGCCGTCTGCTCGAAGCGGAGCGCGAGCGCCGGGCACCGGCGCACCGCGCGCTGGGCGGCGCCCTGGAGGTGCGTCGGGACGTCCGTCTTCGCCGGGGTCGGGAAGCCGTCCGGGCTCATCCGGAACAGCTCCGGGAGGATGTCGGCGCACAGGCCGTGGCCCTGGCAGAGCGTCCAGTCGATCGCCAGCCTGCCGCCGCTCGGGATGGACTCGACGGCTTCCTGGTAGCCGTCCTCGGGCAGCGGCAGCACACCGGTCGTCTCGCGCCCGCAGCCGCCGTTCAGCACATGCGCGGCGAGGTCGTCCGTGAACGCCGCCAGCGTCGAGGAGAAGAACCGCGCGGAGCCGTCGGGGTGCTGGCACGCCCCCCGGGCCTTGACGGCCTGGATCACGGCGCGCAGCGCCTCCAGGGCGGCCTGCCCGCCGCCGTTGATCACATCGGAGAGCCCGCCCGCCGCCGCGGGCAGCCCGAGCTTGCACGGACCGCACTGGCCGGCGGTCTCGGCCGCCAGCCAGTTGGCGACCCGCAGCGCCTCGCCCAGCGGGCAGGTCTCGGGGCCGATGGGCAGGATCGCGCCCGCGCCGAGCGCCCCGCCGAGGGACTTGAAGGACTTCTTCGAGATGACGGCCTCATGGGCGGACACGGCGTCCATCCAGTCACCGTGGTAGCCGCCGGTCAGCACGCCCTGGGGCATCGGCGGGGCACCGGCCATCTGGAGGATGTACCGCAGCGGCACGCCCGTGGGCGCCTCGATGACCATGGGACGGGCCACCGCACCGGAGAGGGTCAGCATGACCGTACCGGGCTCGTCCTCCAGTCCCGTACCGCAGTAGCGCCGGGCGCCGATCCTGGCGCTGGCGGCGAGCTGGGCGAAGGTCTCGGCGTTGGACAGCAGCGTCGGCAGACCGGCGACACCGGACTCGGCGGCGCGCTCACGGCGCCCCGGCGGCTTGGCGGGGCCGCCGCCAATGGCGCGGATCACGGACGATGCCTCGCCCGAGACCATGCGCTCCGGCGTACGGACCACCTTGGCGCGGAGCGCGGCGCCGCGCCGGTCGGTGAGCCCGCGCTCGGCGAGGGCCGCGCGGACGGACACCTCGGTGGAGTTACGGGTGACGACGACGATCAGCGTGCGCGCGCCGAGCGCCTCGGCGGCCAGCAGCGCGCCGTCGAGGATCAGGTGCGGGGCACGGTTGAGCATCACGGTGTCCTTGCGGCAAGGAGGCTCGCCCTCACTGCCGTTGACCACCACGACGGGCCGTACGCCACGTCTGATCGCGGATTTGGCGACCGCCCGCAGCTTCTTGTGGAACGGGAACCCCGCTCCGCCGCGGCCGGTCAGGGATATGTTCTCGGCGAGCTGCGCCAGCCGCTCACCGGTCATCGCCTCCAGCGGCCCGTGCACTTTGAGGTGCATGGGCAGATCGAGGCGCTCGACCAGGTCGAACCCCTGCGTCAGGACGGGGAGGCCGACGACACGGACTTCGGGGACATCGACGATCGGGGTGGGGCGATTCACGGTCGCTCTCCTGCGGGTGCGTTCCAGGGTTCCCCGGCCGGGGGCGGATACAGGGGATTGTTGGCCGGGTTTCCGTTGGATGCGGGCGGTTGCGCGTACGGATCGGGCGTGGCCGGAGCCTGCCCGCCGTAGGCCCTGGCGTCGTACGCGGGGACGGCACCGGTGGTGTACGGCGAGGCGGCACCCGCGTTGTACGGGGGCAGGGAGCCGGTGTCGTACGAGGGCGCGGGGCCGGTGGTGCCGTAGGGAGAAGCACCGTCGGGCCCGTACGGGGAAGCGGGCGCGCCGGGGTTGAACTGCGGGGCGGCACCCGTGTTGTACGTCGGGATGCTGCCCGTGTCGTACTGCGGCGCGTCCGGGTCGTACGGGGGCGGCCTGCCCCGGTCGTACGGCTGGTTCCCGCCCATCGCGCCGGGATCGAACGCGGGCGGCTGCGCCGCCGCCGCGCCGGGGTACTGGGGCGTGGCGCCCGTGTCGTACTGCTGCGGGACCGCGCCCGTGTTGTACGGGACGGGCTGGGCCTGCGAGGGCTGTGTGAAGGCGGCCTCGCCGGGCGGCGGCGGCATCGGCGCGCCCCAGCCTCCCCGGCCCGTGGGCGCGTCCTGGATGACCGGGATCTCGTCGGTCATGAGGACGCGCTCGGCGAGCGGGATGTCCGCGTTGGGCGGGGACTGCTGCTGTTGCTGCGGAGGCATCGGCATCCGGGCGGTCGCGTCGGCGCCGCCGGACTGCGACATCGCGCGGTAGCCGGCCGACAGCCCCGTACCGGACTCCTGCAGGCCCTCCGAGCCGAAGCCCGCGAAGGCGTCACCGCCGCGCGGCGCGACAAAGGTCTCGGCCATCGGGTCGGCCATGGGCCGTGTCGCCTCGTACAGCTGGGGGGACGGGGCGGGGAGCCGCGGCTGCGGTTTGCGCGGGGCCTCGATCGGGGACTGCGCGGGCTGCTCGCGCTGGGGGCGCGGCTGGTATTCCCGCTGCATCGGCATGGTCCCGCCGCCGGGGATCGAGCCGCCGGGCATCGAGAAGAGGTCACGGGGGGCCTCCTGGGCCGCCCGCTTGTCGCCGGCGGAGCCGAGAACCGCCACGATCCCCTCGGCGATCCGGCTCTGGGACTCGCGCGGGAGGAGCCGCAGGGAGACGACCCCGGCCACCCCGACCATGACCACCGAGTACATGACGGTGACATAGGTGGCGGCGGGACGGCCCGTGAAGAGCCCGTGCACCATGGCGAAACACCAGGCCGGGTAGGCGAGCATATGCATCGCCCGCCACTTGTACGCGTATTTGCCGGGCAGCGAGAAGACGCTGCGGGCCGCGCCGGTGGTGGCTGCGACGATCATGAGGAGTCCGCCGAGCGAACCGAAGCCGATGAGGCCGCTCGTGCCGGTGATCCCGAGGCCGAACGGCAACAGGGCGCCGATCAGGGCGACTTTGCCGAGTGAGATCTTGATGCTCACGTGCAGCAGCAGGAAGCCGACCGAGGCGACCGCCGTGGCCCGGTGAATTCCTTGAGCTATCAGGCGCTGGCGCGGGGCGAGCAGCAGTCTGTCGGTGGCTATCAGACCCCAGACGACGGCGCCGGACAGGGACAGCAGTGACAGCACCCCCGCACCGAAGTCGATGAAGGCGCGGAAGGCGTCGCCTCCGGTGACGGCGGCGACGGGAATCAGTACCAGGGCGGCGAGGGTCGCCACACCCGAGATCTGCCGGACCCTGCTGGTTTCCGGATCGGATGACGTGCCAAGCGAGCTAAGAGGGTTCATAGGGGGGCAACTCCGAAGGGCTCGGGAAAGCGGTCCCGTTGCGGCATGCTAAGTGGAGCCATACCAGGCAGCACTCGGTTTGAAGGTTTAACCAGGTGAAGGTGAGTTATCCGACTCTCGAGTTGCCCGGATAGGGGGGATTCGCGGAGTAAGGGGGTTGCTCCGCCCCCCGGCCTGCGTCCTGATATGCCCATCGGCGCACTCCTGTCAACAGCATCTGTCAACCTCTTGACCCTTCCTGGCCCGGACTCTCCTCATTCTCTCCTCATCCTCTCCCCGCTTCCGTCCTCCCCCCGTTCGGCCGGGGGGCCGTTCGGGCACGATCCGGCCGTGCGGACGCGGCGCTCCTCGGGCTCCGCGGCACGCTTCGACGTTTCGGCGTGGACGCGACATTCTCCGCCGTACGCTTCCGGCCATCCTCGCCGTGTGGTCCGGGTCGTACGCTGCGGTACCCTGGGGGCATGTGTGCCGTACGCCTTCTGCTGAGCGGGCCGCGCTGATCAGTCCCGACGGATGAGAGATCCGGTCGGAATCAGCGTGGCTTCCCCTCCTGTGCGAGGGGTCTTTTTCGTTCACCGACCGGCACGGCCGTCCACTCGATGGCGCTGACGGGCACGGTCGAATCCGCAGGCAGAGACGATCGATGGAGCTTCAGAGAATCATGAGCGAGACGAATCCCGCTATGCCCGAGCCGCTGGCGCCGCACCGCTACACGGCCGCCATGGCCGCCGACATCGAGGCGCGCTGGCAGGGTTTCTGGGACGCCGAGGGCACGTACGAGGCGCCGAACCCGACCGGTGAGCTGGCCGGCGATCCGGAGCTGGCCGCGCGGCCGAAGAAGTTCATCATGGACATGTTCCCCTACCCGTCGGGCAGCGGTCTCCATGTCGGCCACCCGCTGGGCTACATCGCCACGGATGTGTTCGCCCGCCACCAGCGGATGACCGGCCACAACGTCCTGCACACGCTGGGGTTCGACGCCTTCGGCCTGCCCGCCGAGCAGTTCGCGGTGCAGTCCGGCACGCATCCGCGGGTCTCCACCGAGGCCAACATGGAGAACATGAAGGTCCAGCTGCGCAGGCTGGGCCTGGGCCACGACCGGCGCCGCTCGTTCGCCACGATCGACCCGGACTACTACAAGTGGACCCAGTGGATCTTCGTACAGATCTTCAATTCCTGGTACGACACGGACGCCGACCGGGCCCGCCCGATCGAGACGCTGGCCGCCCAGTTCGAGAGCGGGGAGCGCGCGACACCGGACGGGCGCCCCTGGAGTGAGCTGAGCGCCGCCGAGCGCGCCGACGTCCTGGGCGGGTACCGGCTGGCGTACGCCTCCGACGCCCCCGTCAACTGGGCCCCCGGGCTGGGCACCGTACTGGCCAACGAGGAAGTCACCGCGGACGGCCGCTCCGAGCGCGGCAACTTCCCGGTGTTCAAGGCGAAGCTGCGCCAGTGGAACATGCGCATCACCGCCTACGCCGACCGGCTGCTGAACGACCTGGACGCGCTGGACTGGCCCGACTCCATCAAGCTCCAGCAGCGCAACTGGATCGGCCGCAGCGAGGGCGCGCGCGTCGACTTCCCGGTCGCGGGAGCCGATCCGATCACCGTCTTCACGACCCGTCAGGACACCCTGTTCGGCGCCACGTACATGGTGCTGGCGCCGGAACACGAGCTGGTCGGGAAGGTCGTCCCCGACGCCTGGCCCGAGGGCACGCACGAGGTGTGGACGGGCGGTCACGCGACGCCCGCCGAGGCCGTCGACGCGTACCGCAAGCAGGCCGCGGCCAAGTCCGATGTCGAGCGGCAGGCCGAGGCCAAGACCAAGACCGGCGTCTTCACCGGCGCGTACGCGACCAACCCGGTCAGCGGCGAAGAGATCCCCGTCTTCATCTCCGACTACGTCCTGATGGGGTACGGCACCGGCGCGATCATGGCCGTACCGGCGCACGACGGCCGTGACTTCGCGTTCGCGCGCGCCTTCGAGCTGCCGATCCGCTCCGTCATCGAGCCGACGGACGGCCGGGACGCGGACCCGTCGACGTGGGAGGACGTGTTCTCCTCGAACGACGGCACCATGGTCAACTCGGCCCGTCCGGACGTCAGCCTGAACGGTCTGGGCGTGTCCGAGGCCAAGGCGAGGATGGTCGGCTGGCTGACCGAGCAGGGCATCGGCGAGGGCACGGTCAACTTCCGGCTGCGCGACTGGCTGTTCAGCCGGCAGCGCTACTGGGGCGAGCCCTTCCCGATCGTCTACGACGAGAACGGCACCGCGCACGCGCTGCCCGAGTCGATGCTGCCGCTGGAGCTGCCGGAGGTCGACGACTACTCGCCGCGCACCTTCGACCCGGACGACGCCGACACCCAGCCCGAGACGCCGCTGTCGCGGAACGAGGAGTGGGTCCACGTCGATCTGGACCTGGGCCGCGGCGAGGGCGTCAAGCGCTACCGCCGCGAGACCAACACCATGCCGAACTGGGCCGGTTCGTGCTGGTACGAGCTGCGTTACCTGGACCCGCACAACAGCGAGAAGCTGGTCGACCCGGCCATCGAGCAGTACTGGATGGGCCCCCGCGAGGGCCAGCCGCACGGCGGCGTCGACCTGTACGTGGGCGGTGCCGAACAGGCCGTACTGCACCTGCTGTACGCGCGGTTCTGGTCCAAGGTGCTGTACGACCTGGGGCACATCTCTTCGGTCGAGCCGTTCCACAAGCTGTACAACCAGGGCATGATCCAGGCCTTCGTCTACCGCGACAGCCGGGGTATCGCGGTCCCCGCGACCGAGGTCGAGGAGCGCGACGGCACGTACTGGTACGCCGGCGAGCAGGTCAGCCGCGTCCTGGGCAAGATGGGCAAGTCCCTGAAGAACGCGGTCACCCCGGACGAGATCTTCGTCGAGTACGGCGCGGACACCCTGCGGCTGTACGAGATGGCGATGGGCCCGCTGGACGTCTCGCGGCCCTGGGACACACGCGCGGTGGTGGGCCAGTACCGGCTGCTCCAGCGGCTGTGGCGCAATGTGGTCGACGAGACCACCGGCGAACTCACCGTCACGGACGCCGAGCCGGACGAGGCGACGCTGCGCGCCCTGCACAAGGCGATCGACGGGGTCGGCCAGGACATGGCGGCGCTGCGCTTCAACACGGCCATCGCCAAGGTCACCGAGCTGAACAACCACCTGACCAAGACGGGCGGCCCGGTCTCCCGGTCGGTCGCCGAGTCGCTGGTGCTGCTGATCGCGCCGCTGGCCCCGCACATCGCCGAGGAGCTGTGGCGCAGGCTGGGCCACACCGACTCGGTCGTGCACCAGGACTTCCCGGTCGCGGACCCGGCGTACGTCGTGGACGAGACCGTGACCTGCGTGGTGCAGATCAAGGGCAAGGTCAAGGCGCGGCTTGAGGTCTCCCCGTCGATCTCGGACGCGGAGCTGGAGGCGCTGGCCCTGGGTGACGCGGGGGTGGTCGCGGCGCTGGGCGGCGGCGGGATCCGGAAGGTGATCGTGCGGGCGCCGAAGCTGGTGAACATCGTTACCGTGTAAACGCGCTCCCGGCGTAAAACGCGCTCCCCGCGTAAACGTGCCCCGCGTTACCGCCGTAATCGCGGCGGGCGCGCGGCTCGGGCATACGGCTCGGGCGTACGACCCAGGGCTTTCCCCTACGGGCAGGTTGGGGGTTCCGACGGGACCCACGGCCTGCCCGTTCGGTTTACGGTGGAGGGGTGGCGCGGACACCCCGGCCACGAGGTGATGTGACCAACGCTAAGGGGCGCCCATGGACGTCGGGATGACGATCACGATCATGGCGCTTCTCTTCGTCGCCCTCATGGCGCTGGGGGCGTACGCGAGCGTCAAGGCGATCGGCGCGGCCAAGCGCGGTGTCGACCGGACGATCTCGCAGGCGCGCAGGACGGTGGAGGACACCACCCTGCGGGCCAGGAGCCTCGGACAGGGCGGCGTGGCGGGCGAGCTGGCCCAGCTGAGGCTGCGGCTGCGTACGTCGATGAGGGCCACCCAGGAGGCGCTGCACGCGGGCGTGGCCGAGGACGCCTCGCTGGCGGAGTCGATCGGGCTCTTCGAGCGGCTGAGCGTGCACGGCCGGGAGCTGGACGACGAGCTGCGGCAGCTGGAGCGGGACCCGGACCGGGCGAGGGTCGCCGAGCGGCTGGTGGAGTTGCGGGAGCGCACGGAGCGGATCACGCACTCGGCGGATTCGCTGCGCTGGGCGGCGCGGGACCGGGCGCGGAAGTTCGCGGAGGACGACCTGTCGTCGCTGAGCACGCAGATCGACATGGAGTCGGGGGCGCTGCGGCACTGGTCGTCGTCGGATTCGATGTCGGATTCTGCGTCTGCGTCTGCGTCTGCGTCTGCGTCTGCGTCTGCGTCGGCATCGGCTGAGGCGCCGGGGGCGGCGCCGGGACCGGCCCGGGACCGGGCCATCGAGCCGCCCGATCCCCGGCGGCAGACCACGTACCCCTGGCAGAAGCCCGCGGGACACACCAGGCCCGAGACCACGACCTGATCGGGTCTGCGACTGCCCTGTGAGCCCCGGCCGGAATCGATCGCTGATTCGACCGGATAATCGATCATTGTGACGGGGGCGGCCTGCCGGTCCCGTACGACGACGGGTAACCTCCCGCTCATGTCCCGCCATGTCGCGATCGTCACCGATTCCACGGCCTACCTGCCGCCGCAGGCGATGGAGCGGCACGGCATCACCGCGGTGCCCCTGACCGTGGTGCTCGGCGACCGCGCGCTGGAGGAGGGCAGCGAGATCTCGGCCCGTTCGCTGGCGCTCGCTCTGCAGAAGCGACGTTCCGTGACCACCTCGCGGCCGGGCCCCGATGTCTTCGCCGCCGTGTACCGCGCGGCGGCTGACGCCGGTGCGGAGGGCATCGTCTCGCTGCATCTTTCGGCCGAGTTCTCCGGGACGTACGACGCCGCCGTACTCGCGGCCAAGGACGCTCCGGTGCCGGTGCGGGTGGTGGACACCGGGATGGTCGCGATGGCGCTGGGATTCTGCGCGCTGGCCGCCGCCGAGGCCGCGGCGGAGGGTGGTACGTCGGCCGAGGTGGTGGCCGCCGCCGAGAAGCGGGCCGAGGGCACGTCCGCGTACTTCTATGTCGACACCCTGGACTATCTGCGCCGGGGCGGCCGTATCGGCACCGCCCAGGCGCTGTTCGGCTCGGCGCTCGCGGTGAAGCCGCTGCTCCAGCTCGACGACGGGCGTATCGAACTGCTGGAGAAGGTGCGTACGGCGTCGAAGGCCATCGCCCGGCTGGAGGAGATCGCCGTCGAGCGGGCGGGTACGAGCCGGGTGGACATCGCCGTGCACCATCTGGCGGCGCCGGAACGGGCCGTGGCGCTCGCCGAGCGGCTGCGCGAGCGGGTGCCGGGGCTGGTGGATCTGCATGTGAGCGAGGTGGGCGCGGTGATCGGCGCGCATACGGGACCGGGGCTGCTGGGGGCTGTGATCTCGCTGCGCTGATGGGGGCTGGGGGCGGGAGTTCTCCGGAGCGACTGCTCGGCGGCTCGACTGTTCGGCCGCTCCAGGGATCGGCGGCTCGACTGCTCGACCGCTCTATGGATCGGCTGCTCGACCGCTCGTTCGGGTGACCGAGTTATCCACAACTGGCGCTCTGTCCACGGAAATCCGGGCTGTTCAGCGAGGTCGGGCGGATATGCCTACCGTCCTGTGGCATGGCTCTTCGATCACGCTCCGCAACCAGCGGTCCGGGCCGCGTCCCGGGCTCCGACTGCCGTGCCCGTCATGGCAGGGTCCGCCCGGCCCGGATCCGTCGCGATCAGGTCCGTCGTGACGGGGTTCGTCGCGACAGGGCTCGCCGTGACGGGTCCCTCGTGCCTTCCGCGTCTTCCGCGGCTTCCGGTTCCTCTGGTCCCTCCGGGTCTCCGAGGCAACGGGCGGACGCGCTGTTCGCCGCCGCGTCGGTGGACCGGACCGGGGCCGCTGGGACGGCCGGGGCTTCGCTGGAAGCTCCGGCCGTCGCGGAGACCGGGGGCCGGGAGGCCGAAGGCGGAGCGGCCGGGGGCGCGGGGAAGGTGGCGGCGCTGCGCGACCGGCTGCCGCTGTGGGTCCAGCTCCGATGCGGGCTGGAGCCCCGGACGCTGGCCGCGCTCGCGGTGGTCCTCGTGGTGGCGGCGGTGCTCGCCGCTCAGCACTTCTGGACGGCGCGGCCGCGGTCCGTCGGGGCGCCCGAGACGATCAGTGCGGGGGTCCCGGTCGCGGAGGCTCCTCCGGGCGGCGTTCCGGAGACGGGGAGCGCCGGGGCGAAGCCACCGCCCGCCGCCGGGGCGGCCCGTGTCGTCGTCGACGTGGGCGGCAAGGTCCGCAGGCCGGGGGTGCTGCGGCTGCCCTCCGGGTCGCGGGTGGCCGACGCGCTGGAGGCGGCCGGGGGCGCCGAGCCCGGCGCGGAGCTGACGGGGCTGAACCGGGCGCGCGTGCTGCTGGACGGCGAACAACTGCTGGTGGACGTGGCGCCCCCACCCGGTGGGGAGACGGCCGGTGGCGGCGCGGTGAGCGGGGCGGGCGGGGCGGGGGCCGGGGCGGCGCCGGTGAGTCTCAACACCGCGACCCTGGAGCAGTTCGACACGCTCCCCGGGGTCGGGCCCGTACTGGCCCGGCGCATCCTCGACTACCGCACCAGGAACGGCGGCTTCCGGTCCGTGGACGAACTCCGCGAGGTGAGCGGCATCGGCGAGCGCAGGTTCGCCGACCTTCAGCCGCTCGTGAGCCCATGACCAGGGCCGAGGTCCACGCGGCGGCCGGGCACCGGCTGGGATCCGCCAACCCCGAGCAGGAGGCCCCGGCGGACCTCCGGCTGGTCCCGCTCGCCCTGGCGGCCTGGGCCGCCGCGGCTCTGGCGCTGGGCGCCCCGGGACGGTGGACCACGGCAGGGGTGCTCGGCTGCCTCGCCGTGGCCGGGCTGCTGCTGGCGCGGTTCGGCTTTGGTTTCGGCTCCGCTTCTGCTTCCGGCAGGGGAGGGCGGCGGCGCCACCGGCTCAACGGGGTGGCGGCCGCAGGGGTGTTGCTGTGCGCGGCGGCCGGGGCGGCGTCCGCCGGGCTGTACGGCGCGGATCTGCGCCGGGGGCCGGTCCCCGGCCTCGCGGAGCGGTACGCCAGGGTCACGACGGAGCTGACGGTCACCTCCGACCCCCGGCCCGTGCGGCCGAGAGGGCCGGGGGACCGGTCGGCCGGCGGAGGGTTCGCGCTGGACGCGGACATCACCCGGGTCACGGAGTCCGGCGGGAGGATCACCACGGTCCTGACACCGGTCCTGGTGATCGTCCCGCCCGGTGGCCACGCCGACCACTGGCAGCGGCTGCTGCCCTCCACCCGGCTGCGGCTGGCGGGGCGGCTCTCGCCCCCGTCGTACGGGGCCGACCGCTACGCGGCCGCGCTGCGGGCCGAGGGGAAGGGGCCGCCTCTGGTCACCGGACCGCCGACCCGTGTTCAGCGGGTGGCGGGCGGGCTGCGGGCCGGGTTGCGCGAGGCGACCGAGGGGCTGCCCGCCGATGCCCGCGCCCTGCTGCCGGGGCTGGTCGTCGGCGACACCTCACGGGTGGGGCCCGAGCTGCACGACGCGTTCGCGGCGACGGATCTCCTCCACCTCATGGCTGTTTCGGGATCCAATCTGACGATTGTCCTGGCCCTGCTGATCGGGCCGCCCGGACTGGCCATGAGGGCCGAGCGGCGCGGGCTCGCCCCGCGCCTGGGGATCTCGCTACGGTCGACCGCGCTGCTCGGCGGGGCGCTGACGCTGGCCTTCGTGGTGGTCTGCCGGCCGGAGGCCAGTGTGCTGCGGGCCGCCGCCTGCGGGCTGATCACGCTTCTGGCCATCGGTACGGGCCGCCGCAGGACGCTGATTCCCGCGCTGGCCGCCGCCGTGCTGCTGCTGGTGCTCTACGACCCCTGGCTGGCCCGTAGTTACGGCTTTCTGCTCTCCGTGCTGGCCACCGGTGCCCTGCTCACGATCGGGCCGCGCTGGAGCGCCGCGCTGATACGGCGCGGGGTGCCGCCGAGGCTCGCGGAGGCGCTGGCGGCGTCCGGGGCGGCGCAGGCCGTGTGCGCGCCCGTGGTCGCCGTGTTCGCGGCCCGGGTCAGCTTGGTGGCCGTCCCGTGCAATCTCTTCGCCGAGCTGGCGGTCGCCCCCGCCACGGTCCTGGGCTTCGTCGCGCTGGGTCTGGCGCCCGTCTGCATGCCGGTGGCCGAGGTGCTGGCGCGGGTCGCGGGCTGGCCCGCAGGGTGGATCGCCTCCGTCGCCCGCGGTGGGGCCGCGTTGCCCGGCGCCGAGGTCGCCTGGCCGGGCGGCTGGTGGGGCGGGCTGCTGCTGGCCGTACTGACGGTTCTCGTCCTGCTCGCCGCCCGCCGGGTGGTGCGCGGTCCCTGGGCGGCGGCCGGGTGCGCGGTGCTTCTGCTGCTCGCGGTCGTGCGGCCGTCGCCGGTCATCCGGTTCGTCACCGGCTGGCCGCCGCCCGGCTGGTCGTACGCGATGTGCGATGTCGGGCAGGGCGACGCGACCGTACTGGCGGCGGGTGACGGGACGGCCGTCGTCGTGGACGCGGGCCCGGACCCGGTGCTCGTCGACCGCTGTCTGCGGGACCTCGGCGTCACCCGCGTACCGCTGCTGTTGCTCACCCACTTCCACGCGGATCATGTCGCCGGGCTGCCGGGGGTGCTGCGCGGCAGGGCGGTCGGCGTGATCCAGACGACGGAGCCGGAGGAGCCCGCCGACCAGGCGGCGTTCGTCCGCAGGGCAGCGGCGGCGGCGCGGGTTCCCGTCGTACGGGCGGAGCCGGGGGAGCGGCGGCGGGCGGGGCCGCTCAGCTGGCGGGTGCTGTGGCCGGGACCCGGGGGCGCCCAGGCGGGCGACGGGCCGAACGACTCCAGCGTCGCCCTGCTCGTGCGGGTGGCCCGGGGGCCGACGCTGCTGCTCCTCGGTGATCTCGAACCGCCCGCGCAGCGGGGGCTGTTGCGCGACCATCCGGGGCTGCCCCCGGTGGATGTGCTCAAGGTGGCCCACCACGGCTCCCGTCATCAGCACCCGGGCCTGCTGCGGGCCGTCCGGCCCCGGCTCGCCCTGATCTCCGTGGGCGGGGACAACACGTACGGCCATCCCTCGCCCCTCACCGTCGACGCGCTCCGCGACCAGGGGGCGGCGGTGCTCCGTACGGACCGGGACGGGGCGATCGCGGTGGCCGGGGCCGGGGCGGGGCTGCGCGCGGTGCCACGGGAAAGGGGCCCCGGTCGGCCGCCATGACGGCTGTCATGATCGGTTCGCCCGGTGTATTACGGTTTCCGGTATTCCGGCCATGGTTCCGGGACGGCGTGTAACAGCTGGGTTCGAACCCGTCGGTATGTTTGCCTCGACCTGCCCAAGGGTGATCGAATGCCTTTTCGTCATGGGCCGCCGCCCCGGCAGGCGATGTTTCCGCCGCGCGCGGCCTTCAGCAGAGCCCTACCGCACAGGGGTACGTAGATCATGATCAGCCGCCTTCTCGGCCGACGGACGGCCGCTCATCAGAGAAACAACCCACTCGCCGGACTCTCCGTGCCGACCGGTGCCGGGCTGCTCACCTGCCGGGTGCTGGATCCCGTCAACACCCCTATCGGACAGGCCGAGTTCACGGTGAGCGACAGCAACGGCCGCAAGATCGTGAGCGGGGAGACCGACCCCTTCGGGATGCTGGTGGCGATGGTTCCCTTCGGGGAGTACCGGCTGGCGATATCCGCCGACAGCTTCACCCCGTACCGGGGCAGCGCCCGGATCACGGAGGGCGGGGAGTACGGCGGCCTCGGGGACATCACCCTCCAGATAGCCCCGTCGCTCCCGCTGCCCACCCCCGGGGACTGGGAGATCGAGCCCGCGCACTCCCGGATCGGCTTCATCGCCCGCCATATCGGGCTCGCCCGGGTCCACGGCCGCTTCGACAACTTCGCCGGGGCGATCAGGATCGGCCGGACCATGGAGCAGTCGGCGCTGCACGTCGTCATCGGAGCCGCGTCGATCGACACCAGTGTGAAGATGCGCGACGATCATCTGCGTTCCGCCGACTTCCTCGACGTGGTCAACTACCCGACGCTGGAGTTCTACAGCGACCGCCTCGTGCACCGGGGCGGCAACAACTGGGGGATCCACGGCGCCCTCACACTCCACGGTGTCACCCGCACGATCACCCTCGACGCCCAGTACCTCGGCATCGGCAACGGCATGGCGGGCGAGACCCGCGCGGCCGTCCGCGCCAGCACCGAGCTGCACCGCGAGGACTACACCGTCAACTGGCAGTCCATGCTGGCCCGCGGCATCGCGGTCGTCGGCTCCAGCATCAAGATCGATATGGATATCCAGATCGTCCCGAAACCCTGATCCCGGCCGCGCCCCGGCCTTGCGCCCCGGCTTTACACCCCGGCCTCGGGCCCGGCGGTCCGGTACCCGTACCGGGCTGGGACAATGCGGGCGTGAGCGATGTGAGACATGTGCTGGTGCTGCCCGACCGCGACGCGGCCGAGGAGGTGGCGCAGGCGCTCGGTGAGCGGTTCGCGGTGAGCGAGGAACCCCAGCTGGTACGGGACGCCCTGGCCGGGGAGGACGACGCCGAGGACGCCCAGTGGCTGGTGGTCGTCGAGGACCCGGAGGGGCGGATGGACGGCGCCGCGCTGGACGCGTTCGTGGCCGACTGGGACGGCTGGCGGGAAGCGCCCTAGCCGCGGGACGGGCCCGGAGCGGGGCGGCCGGTTGTCGGTGGGCCATGAGATCGTGGACCCCGATGGCCACCAGAAAAGCTTCCACCGACGATCCGCTCGCCCCGCTCACGCTCGCCGTGGGCCAGGAGGACCTGCTGCTCGACCGCGCCGTGCAGCAGGTGGTGGCGGCAGCCCGAGCCTCCGACGCGGACACGGACGTACGCGACCTCAGCTCCGACCAGCTCCAGCCGGGCACCCTCGCCGAGCTGACCAGCCCCTCGCTCTTCGCCGAGCGCAAGGTCGTCATCGTGCGGAACGCGCACGACCTCTCCGCCGACACGATCAAGGACGTCAAGGCGTACCTCGACGCGCCCGCCGAGGAGATCACTCTCGTCCTGCTGCACGCGGGCGGGGCCAAGGGCAAGGGGCTGCTCGACGCGGCCCGCAAGGCGGGGGCCCGCGAGGTCGCCTGCCCCAAGACGACCAAGCCCGCCGAGCGGCTCACTTTCGTACGGTCGGAGTTCCGCGCCCTGAGCCGCTCCGCCACCCCCGAGGCATGCCAGGCCCTGGTGGACGCCATCGGCAGCGATCTGCGGGAGCTGGCGAGCGCGGTCTCCCAGCTCGCCGCCGATGTCGAGGGCACGATCGACGAGACGGTCGTCGGGCGGTACTACACGGGCCGGGCCGAGGCGTCCAGCTTCAATGTTGCCGACCGCGCCGTGGAGGGCCGGGCGGCCGAGGCCCTGGAGGCGCTGCGCTGGTCGCTGTCGACCGGGGTGGCGCCCGTCCTGATCACCAGCGCCCTTGCCCAGGGCGTACGGGCCATCGGCAAGCTCTCGTCCGCCCGGGGCGGCAGGCCCGCCGATCTCGCCCGTGAGCTGGGCATGCCGCCGTGGAAGATCGACCGGGTGCGCCAGCAGATGCGTGGCTGGACCCCGGACGGGGTGGCGACGGCGCTGCGGGCGGTCGCCGCGGCCGACGCGGGGGTCAAGGGCGGCGGTGACGACCCGGAGTACGCGCTGGAGAAGGCGGTCGTCGCGGTCGCCCGCGCGGCCCGTTCGGGCAGCCGCTGAGACCGCCCACCGCCCCCGGCCGGCAGCGGACAAGCCGTCGGCCGTGCGCGAGGGGCCGGCCATGCGCGAAGCCGTCGGCCGTGCGCGAAGGCCCAGCGGTGCGTGAAGCCGTCGGCCGTGTGTGAAGGCCCAGCGGTGCGTGAAGGTCCGGTCATGCGCGAAGGCCCAGCGGTGCGTGAAGCCGTCGGCCGTGTGTGAAGGCCCAGCGGTGCGCGAAGGTCCGGTCATGCGCGAAGGCCCCGGCCCGTCCTGGGAGGACGGGCCGGGGCCTTCGTACAAGCGCATGAGCTCGGTGAACTCGCACCCGCGTGGCGAACGCAGTCGCGTGCGAGCTCGGGAGATCGCGGTCAGGAGCGGTAGAGAGGGCCCGCTGAGTCCCTTCCGGCGATCAGATCAAGAGAGCGCTCAGCCCTGGAGGGAGGCAACCTTGGCGGCCAGCGCCGACTTCTTGTTGGCGGCGGCGTTCTTGTGGATGACACCCTTCGAGACAGCCTTGTCGAGCTGGCGGGACGCCTCGCGAGTGGCCGCGGTGGCCTTCTCGACGTCACCGGCGGCGGAAGCCTCACGGGCCTTGCGGATCGCGGTCTTGAGCGACGACTTGACAGCCTTGTTGCGCAGGCGTGCCTTCTCGTTGGTCTTGTTCCGCTTGATCTGGGACTTGATGTTCGCCACGTTAAGAGCCTTTTCAGGTTCGGTTCTTCGAAATCTTCGAAAAAAACTGCTGACTGAGCCCGGCCCCGCGCCCTGCGGGCACGAGACACAGCTGTTCAGGCTACCAGCGACCGCCCGACCGGCCCAAACCGGGCGCAGTCCCGTACCCGTGGGACCATGGTGGCTACGTATCGATCCGAGTCGACCCGAGACGAGACGCCGCGCGTCTCAAGAATCAGGACCCTGCGTGCCCGCGACCCCTACCCACGTGCCCGAGCCGAGCCGTACGGACCCGGCGCTGCTCCGTAACTTCTGCATCATCGCGCACATCGACCACGGCAAGTCGACGCTCGCCGACCGGATGCTCCAGCTGACCGGTGTGGTCGATCAGCGGCAGATGCGCGCTCAGTACCTCGACCGGATGGATATCGAGCGCGAGCGCGGCATCACGATCAAGTCCCAGGCGGTCCGGCTGCCCTGGGCCCCGACCGAGGGCGAGGACCAGGGGAGGACCCATGTCCTCAACATGATCGACACGCCCGGCCACGTGGACTTCACGTACGAGGTGTCCCGTTCGCTCGCGGCCTGTGAGGGTACGGTCCTGCTGGTCGACGCCGCTCAGGGCATCGAGGCGCAGACCCTCGCCAACCTCTATCTGGCGATGGAGAACGACCTCACCATCGTCCCGGTGCTCAACAAGATCGACCTGCCGGCCGCGCAGCCGGAGAAGTTCGCCGAGGAGCTGGCGAACCTCATCGGCTGCCAGCCGGAGGACGTCCTGCGGGTCTCGGCGAAGACCGGGGTCGGCGTGGACGCGCTGCTCAACCGGGTGGTACGGGACGTACCGGCGCCGGTCGGCGACGCGGACGCCCCCGCCCGCGCGATGATCTTCGACTCCGTCTACGACTCCTACCGGGGCGTCGTCACGTACGTACGTGTCATCGACGGCAGCCTCAACAAGCGCGAGCGCATCCGGATGATGTCCACGGGCGCCACCCACGAGCTGCTGGAGATCGGGGTCTCGTCCCCGGAGATGACCCCCGCCGACGGCATCGGCGTCGGTGAGGTGGGCTACATCATCACCGGCGTGAAGGACGTCCGTCAGTCGAAGGTCGGCGACACGATCACCACCCTGAACAAGGGGGCGACCGAGGCGCTCGGCGGCTACAAGGACCCCAAGCCGATGGTGTTCTCCGGCCTCTATCCGCTGGACGGCTCGGACTACCCCGAGCTGCGCGACGCCCTCGACAAGCTGCAGCTCAACGACGCGGCCCTGGTCTACGAGCCGGAGACCTCGGCGGCTCTCGGCTTCGGTTTCCGCGTCGGCTTCCTCGGGCTGCTGCACCTCGACGTGATCCGGGAGCGGCTGGAGCGCGAGTTCGGCCTCGAACTGATCGCCACCGCCCCCAACGTGGTCTACCGCGTCCTCATGGAGGACGGCAGCGAGCACACGGTCACCAACCCGAGCGAGTTCCCCGAGGGCAAGATCGACTCGGTGCACGAGCCGGTCGTCCGGGCCACGATCCTCGCCCCGAGCGAGTTCATCGGCTCGATCATGGAGCTGTGCCAGGCCCGCCGGGGCACGCTGCTCGGCATGGACTACCTCTCCGAGGACCGGGTCGAGATCCGCTACACGCTGCCGCTCGCGGAGATCGTCTTCGACTTCTTCGACCAGCTCAAGTCCAAGACCCGGGGCTACGCCTCGCTGGACTACGAGCCCACCGGCGAGCAGACCGCCAATCTGGTCAAGGTCGACATCCTGCTGCACGGCGACAAGGTCGACGCCTTCTCGGCGATCACCCACCGGGACCAGGCGTACGCGTACGGTGTGCGGCTCGTCGCCACCCTGCGCGGGCTGATTCCGCGCCAGGCCTTCGAGGTGCCCATCCAGGCGGCCATCGGATCGCGGGTCATCGCCCGTGAGACGATCCGCGCCATCCGCAAGGACGTCCTCGCCAAGTGCTACGGCGGTGACATCTCCCGGAAGCGGAAGCTGCTGGAGAAGCAGAAGGAAGGCAAGAAGCGGATGAAGATGGTCGGCAGCGTGGAGGTCCCGCAGGAAGCCTTCATCGCGGTGCTGTCCAGCGACGAGTCCGGCGGCAAGGCGAAGAAGTAGCAGGGCGGAGCCGAAGAAGCGGCAGGACGCCGAGAAGTAGCAGGGCGGAAGAAGCCGAAGAAGCGGCAGGACGCCGAAGAAGAGCGGAACGGCGCCGGGGAAGCGGAGCGGCGGAAACGGCCGGATCCGTACCCTGGTGCCGCGTATACCCGGACGGGCCCCCATGCTGCGGCGTGGGGGCCCGTCCGGGTATGAGGTTGGTGGGAAGCGGAGCCCGGTTGCCCCTTACGTACCGGCCCGGTGCCCTCTACGCTGATCGCGAAGTGGGAGTTACTCGCCGGTTAGTCACTGGCCTGCCGATCATCCGGCGGTCCGTACCCGCCAGCCGTACACATGGTCATACACACAACCAACCAACCAGTCAGGCAGCGCTGCCGTGGGCCCGGAGGATGTCGTGAGCGACACACAGAACTTGATCGAGACCCGGCCGTCCTCCGTGGCGACCCTCTTCATTGAGCGCGTGACGGCCACGCCCGACGCGGAGGCGTACCGCTACCCCGTGCCACCGACCTCCGGCCGGGGACCCGACGACTGGCGCTCGCTGAGCTGGGGCCAGGCGTCGGAGCGGGTGTACGCCGTCGCCGCCGGCCTGATCGCGCTGGGTGTACGGCTCGAGGAGCGGGTCGCGCTCGCCGCCGCCACCCGTATCGAGTGGATCCTCGTCGACCTCGGGGTGATGTGCGCGGGCGCCGCGACCACCACGGTCTACCCCTCGACCAACGCCCAGGAGTCCGCGTTCATCCTGGCCGACTCGGACAGCCGGGTGCTGATCGCGGAGGACGCCGTACAGCTCGCCAAGGCGCGGGAGCACCGGGAGGAGCTGCCGCACCTCGCCCATGTCGTCGTCATCGAGGAGGCCGACGCGCTCTCCGCCGAGGGCGACCCGGAGGACTGGGTGCTCTCGCTCGCGGAGCTGGAGGCGCGCGGCGCCGCGTATCTGGCCGAGCACCCCGAGGCGGTCGAGGAACGGGCCGGGGAGATCACCTCGGACCAGCTCGCCACCCTGATCTACACCTCGGGCACCACCGGCCGGCCCAAGGGCGTCCGGCTGGCGCACGACAACTGGTCGTACATGGCCAGGGCGATGGCCGCCACCGGCCTGATCACCAAGGACGACGTCCAGTACCTGTGGCTGCCCCTCGCCCATGTCTTCGGCAAGGCGCTCACCTCGGGCCAGATCCAGGTCGGCCATGTCACCGCCGTGGACGGGCGCATCGACAAGATCATCGAGAACCTCCCGGTGGTCCGGCCGACCTATATGGCGGGCGTGCCGCGGATATTCGAGAAGGTCTACAACGGCGTCGCGGCCAAGGCGCGGGCGGGCGGCCCGGCCAAGTACAAGATCTTCAAGTGGGCCTCCGGGGTCGCCCGCGAGTACGCCAAGGTCTCCCAGGACAACTTCCGCCGTACGGGCACCAAGTCCGTGCCGTTCGCCCTCGGGGCGCAGCACCGGATCGCCGACGCGCTCGTCTACGCCAAGCTCCGCGAGGCGTTCGGCGGCCGACTGCGCGCCGCGATCTCCGGTTCCGCCGCGCTCGCGCCCGACATCGGCTTCTTCTTCTCCGGTGCGGGCATCCACATCCTGGAGGGGTACGGACTGACCGAGTCCAGCGCCGCCAGCCTGGTCAACCCGGGCGAGTCCTACCGCACGGGCACGGTCGGCAAGCCGCTCCCCGGCACCGAGGTGCGCATCGCGGACGACGGCGAGATCCTGTTGCGCGGACCGGCGATCATGGCCGGATACCACGGACTGCCGGAGAAGACCGCGGAGGTCCTGGAGCCCGACGGCTGGTTCCACACCGGCGACATCGGCGAGCTGTCCCCCGACGGCTATCTGCGGATCACCGACCGCAAGAAGGACCTGATCAAGACCTCCGGTGGCAAGTACATCTCGCCGGCCGAGGTGGAGGGTCGGTTCAAGGCGGTCTGCCCGTACGTCTCGAACATCCTGGTGCACGGAGCGGACCGCAACTTCTGTACGGCGCTGATCGCGCTCGACGAACCGGCCATCCTCGGCTGGGCCGCCGACAACGGCATGGCGGGCAGGCCGTACGCCGAGGTGGTCGCCTCCAAGGCGGCCGAGCGGCTCATCGACGGCTATGTGCAGCGGCTCAACGAGGGGCTCCAGCGCTGGCAGACCATCAAGAAGTTCCGGCTGCTGCCGCGCGATCTGGACATCGAGCACGGCGAGCTGACGCCCAGCCTCAAGCTCAAGAGGCCGGTCGTGGAGCGGGAGTACAAGCATCTGATCGACGACATGTACGCGGGATCCCGGGAAGTCTGAGAGCCGGTGTTCTGGGAGCCGGTGTGGTGACCTTCGGCCGGGTCGCGCTTCTTGCGGGGGACGGGGGACGCGGGGCCGGGAGCGGGACCGCAGGCCGGAGGGCACCCCGCCGCACGCCGCCCCGCCGCTCTCCGGGGCCCCGGCCGCCCCTACGCGTCCCGGCCGCGCCGCAGCTCGCCCAGGGTGTCCGCGATCCGCGCCAGCTGCGGCCCCAGCGCGGCCAGATCGTTCGGGGCGGCGCTGCGCAGCTCGTCCTCGATCGAGGCCAGCCGGACCGAGATCTCCCCCAGATGCTCCTGCTCGCGCGTCAGCGCCCGCTCCAACTGGCGGTTCTTGCGGTGCAGATCGAGGAAGACACTCACCTTGGCCCGCAGCATCCAGGGGTCGAAGGGCTTGGTCAGGAAGTCCGCCGCGCCCGTCGCGTACCCCCGGAAGGCATAGCCGCTGTCGGATTCCGGCCCGTTCAGGAAGATGATCGGAATGTCCCGGGCCCCGTCGAGCCGCTTGATCCGGGACGCGGTCTCGAAGCCGTCCATGCCGGGCATCCGGACATCCAGCAGGACCACCGCGAACGACTGGACCAGCAGCGCCCGTACCGCTTCCTCGCCCGAACGGGCCCGGACGAGCGGCTCGTCCAGCGAGGCCAGCACCGCTTCGAGAGCGACGAGGTTGTCTTCCATGTCGTCGACGAGCAGGATGCTCGCGCGGTCCGTGGTGGCTGTCGTCCTGCTCATTCCGTACTCCTCGTCCGGCCCCTGTGTTTCGGCCAGGCAGGCAAGAATGCTCTGTTCGGAGCGGTTCCGCACGCCGTTCCTCTGGTTTGACCCTGCCCCCGCGGAGTGATCGCTTACTACAGATTCGCCTGGCACATTCCCTTGTCAATCCCCAGGGCCAATCTCCGCCAGTTCCAGGACTCGGCGCGTGGGAACGTCCTCCATCTGTCACGCTGTCGGGATCGTAAGCGGCACAACGCCAGAACCGGATCAGGAGCCGCAGTGGGGCCCATTCCGATCCCGCGTGAACCCCTTCACCTCACGGCATCCCAGGTGCCGTTATGCAGGGACGCGCGGTCCACATCCCGTACCAGCCTGCCCGGAAATCCGCTCGCCCCGTCCGCCGCACGCCGCTTCGTACGCGCGGCGCTCGCGGACTGGACCAGCCTGGGGCTGCTCACCACCTGCACCTTCTGCCGGGGGGACAGCGGCTGCGCCCCGGGCGGACACAGCACCGACCTGCTCGCGGACGACGCGGTGCTCATCGTCGACGAACTCGTCACCAACGCGGTCGTGCACGCGGGGACCACCGTCGAACTCGTCTGCCGTCTCGAAGCCCCCTCCCAGGGGCCCGGCGCGGACGACGAGGAACCCGCGGCCCTCGTCCTGGAGGTCTCCGACCACCACCCCGCCCGCGCCGTACAGAGCGACGGGCCCGACCAGCCCCCGCCGGGCACCCCCGAGTACGGCCGGGGGCTGCAACTGGTCGCCGCCCTCGCCGAACGCTGGGGCATCACCTACCGCTCGGGCCTCAAGACCGTCTGGGCCCGCCTCCCGCTCGAAGGCCGCGACACGGCACAGGACCAGGGCACCGAACCCGCCCTGCGCCGGGGACTGCGGGCCGCCGAGATCCTCGCGCCCGTCTCCCGGAGGCCCGTCCGTGACGACGAGCAATGGGCGGGCCGGGGCGCCCTCTCCTTCCTCGCCGAGGCGTCCGAACTGCTCGCAGGACAGCTCGACGAGGAACTCGTCGCGGCCCTCGCCGGACAGCTGCTCGTCCCCCGCATCGCCCAGTGGTGCGCCGTCTGGCTCGACGGCGAGGGCTGCCCGTCCGAGGCACCCCGCCTCGCCCGGGTCTGGCACGCCGACGAGTCCCGCATCGAGCCCCTGCGGGTCGTCCTGGAGAAGGAGCCGCCAAGACTCTCCGACCCGCCACGCGGCGAGCCCGTACAGGTGCCGTGGCCGGAGGCGCCGGGCGGACGCGAGGGGGTGGCGCTCGCCTGCCGGCTGGTCGCCAACGGGCGCGCCCTCGGCACGCTGCTCCTCGGGAGACCGGGACAGACGGACGTACCCGACGAAGTGACCGCGCTCGTCGAGGACTTCGCGCGGCGCGTCGCCCTCGGCATCGGCGCGGCCCGCCGCTACAGCCGCCAGCTCACCATCAGCCGCGTACTCCAGCGCGGACTGCTCCCCAGCCAGGTGGCGAGGATCCCGGGCGTCGCCAGCGCGCTGGTGTACGAGCCGAGCGGCGAGGGGCTCGCGGGCGGCGACTTCTACGACGTCTTCCCCTGCCCGCCCGGCGACCGCTGGTGCTTCGTGCTCGGCGACGTCCAGGGCAGCGGCCCCGAGGCCGCCGTCGTCACCGGCCTGGCCCGCCCCTGGCTGCGGCTCCTGGCCCGCGAGGGCTACCGCGTCGGAGCGGTCCTCGACCGGCTCAACCGGCTGCTCCTCGACGACGCGACGGAGGCCGCCGAATCCGCGTCCCTGATGGTCGCGGCCGCCGCCGCGGCGGGCACCGGCACCGCGCAGACCCCCGGCCTGCCGGGACTGCCCTGGCTCCCCGGCCTGCCCGAGGGCAGCCAGGCCCGCTTCCTGTCGCTGCTGTACGGGGAGCTGATGGCGCTCCCGGGCGCGGCGGGCGGCGTACGGTGCACCCTCGCCAGCGCCGGACACCCGCTGCCGCTGCTGCTGCGCCCCGACGGTACGGTACGGACGGCCGCCGAGCCGCAGCTGCTCCTCGGGGTCGTCGACAGCGTCGCGTACGAGAGCAGCTCGTTCAACCTGGAGCGCGGGGACACGCTCCTGTGCGTCACCGACGGTGTCACGGAGCGCCGCTCGGGGCGGCGCATGCTCGACGACGGCGACGGGCTGGCGCGGGCCCTGTCCGCGTGCGCGGGGCTCACGGCGCAGGGCGTGGCCGAGCGGATACGGCGGACGGTCCACGACTTCTCCGACGTACCGCCGGGGGACGATCTGGCGCTGCTGGTGCTCCAGGCGGAGTGAGACGCGGCGGGAGCGGTCCATGGCGTCCGGGTCGCCGTGGGCCGGCCCGCCCGTCGCGTACGCGACACTGGGGGTATGCCTTCCGCACTGCCCGACGGTGACCCCATGCCCGAGACCGGAGCGCTGCCCCCGCAGGCCCTGGCGGGTGCGGCGGACCGGCCACTCGGCTTCTACCTGCACGTTCCGTACTGCGCGACCCGCTGCGGCTACTGCGACTTCAACACCTACACGGCGACCGAGCTGCGTGGCTCCGGCGGGGTGCTCGCCTCCCGCGACAACTACGCAGACACCCTCGCCGACGAGGTCCGTCTCGCCCGGAAGGTGCTCGGCGACGACGCCCGCCGGGTCCGTACGGTCTTCGTCGGCGGCGGTACGCCCACGCTGCTGGCCGCCGGGGACCTCGTACGGATGCTGGGCACGATCCGGGACGAGTTCGGGCTCGCTGACGACGCCGAGATCACCACAGAGGCCAATCCGGAATCCGTCGATCCGGCCTATCTGGCGACCCTGCGCGAGGGCGGCTTCAACCGGATCTCCTTCGGCATGCAGAGCGCCAAACAGCACGTCCTGAAGGTCCTCGACCGCAACCACACCCCGGGCCGTCCCGAAGCCTGTGTCGCCGAGGCCCGCGCCGCCGGATTCGACCACGTCAACCTCGACCTGATCTACGGCACCCCCGGCGAGAGCGACGACGACTGGCGCGAGACCCTCGCCGCGGCGGTCGGCGCCGGACCCGACCACATCTCCGCGTACGCGCTGATCGTCGAGGAGGGTACGGGGCTGGCGCGCCGCATCCGCCGGGGCGAGGTCCCGATGACGGACGACGACGAGCACGCCGACCGCTATCTGATCGCCGACGAGATCCTCGCGGAAGCGGGCTTCTCCTGGTACGAGGTGTCCAACTGGGCCACCTCGGAAGCCGCCCGCTGCCTGCACAACGAGCTGTACTGGCGCGGCGCGGACTGGTGGGGCGCCGGCCCCGGCGCCCACAGCCATGTCGGCGGCGTCCGCTGGTGGAACGTGAAACACCCCGGCGCCTACGCCCAGGCCCTCGCGGAGGGCCGCTCGCCCGGCGCGGGCCGCGAACTCCTCACGGCGGAGGACCGCCGGGTGGAACGCGTCCTGCTGGAGCTGAGGCTCTTCGAGGGCTGCGACCTGACCCTCCTGAAACCGGCGGGGGCCGCCGCTGCCGCCCAGGCGGTAAGGGACGGCCTCCTGGAAGCCGGTCCTTACACCGAGGGCCGCGCGGTCCTGACGCTCCGGGGACGGCTGCTGGCGGACGCGGTGGTCAGGGACCTGGTGGACTGACCCCGACGTCAACCGGCCGCCCGCGCCGTCACCCGTCGGACGTCGCTCCTGCCCGTACTGCCACTGTCGGACGTCAGCCCCGGCCGTACCGTCACCCGTCGGACGTCGCTCCCGGCCGAACCGCCACCGGTCACCCGCTCACCCGTCAGGCGTCGGTCCCGGCCGTGACGAAGTCGATCAGCTCCTCCACGCGGCCCAGCAGCGCCGGTTCCAGGTCCCTGAACGAGTGGACCCGCGACAGGATGTGCTGCCAGGCCGCGCCGGTGTTCTCCGGCCAGCCCAGGGCCCGGCACACGCCCGTCTTCCAGTCCTCGCCCCTCGGCACGGCGGGCCAGGCCGGGATACCCACCGAGGAGGGCTTCACGGCCTCCCAGACGTCGATGTACGGGTGTCCCACCACCAGGACGTCCGCGCCCGTCACCGACGCGGCGATACGGGACTCCTTGGAGCCCGGGACCAGATGGTCGACCAGCACCCCCAGCCGGGCGTCCGGGGCCGGGCCGAACTCGGCCACCACGGCGGGGAGATCGTCGACGCCGCCCAGATACTCGACGACGACGCCCTCGACGCGCAGATCGTCGCCCCAGACCTTCTCGACCAGCTCGGCGTCGTGCCGGCCCTCCACATAGATCCGCCCGGCCCGCGCGACACGCGCGCGTGCACCGGGCACGGCGACCGAACCCGACGCCGTACGGGCGGGCCGGGCCGGGGCGGCCGAGGACGGGCGGACCAGGGTGACCACCCGGCCCTCCAGCAGGAAGCCGCCGGGGACCAGCGGGAAAACCCGGTGTTTGGAGAAACGGTCCTCAAGAGTGACCGTCGGCCCCTCGGCTGTCTTCTCGCAGCGGATCACCGCACCGCAGAACCCCGTCGACACCTCCTCGACCACCAGATCCGGTTCGGCGGGAACCTCCGGCGCGGGGGCGGACTTCTTCCACGGCGGGGTCAGATCGGGGCTGTAGCTGCGCATCCGCAAGACGATAGGCGGCGCGTACCCGTACGGCTACGACCGCCCGAACCGTTCGGCCAGCGCGTCGCGTTGTGCCCGTACGAACGCCGCGCCGACCACCGCCCCGTGCCCCGGTACGTACACCGCGTCCGACCCGCCCAGCGCCAGCAGCCGGTCCAGCGCGGCGGGCCAGTACGTGGGCAGCGCGTCCGGGCCCGCCTGGGGCTCGCCCGACTCCTCGACCAGATCGCCGCAGAAGACGACACAGGGGTAGCCCGGCACGAGCATCGCCAGATCGTGGGAGGTATGGCCGGGTCCCGCGTTGGCCAGCAGGACCCGTCTGCCGCCCAGCTCCAGCGCCAGCTCCCCGGCCACCGCCCGCCCCGGCAGCTCCAGCAGCTGTACGGCCGCCGCCGCCTCCGCCGCCCCGGCCCCTTCCCGTACCGCGTCCTCGTACAACTCGGTACCGCCCGTGGCCAGCAGCTCCGCCATGCCCGAAGGGCCGTAGAACTCTGCCCCCGCGAACGCTCCCGAGCCCAGCACATGATCGAAGTGCGGATGGCTCAGTGCGACATGCGTCACGCGGCGGCCGCCGAGCAGCGACCGTACCTGCGCGTGCAGCTCGGCACCTTCGCGGACCGATGAACCCGTGTCGTAGAGCAGCACCCGGTCGTCGCCCGCCACCAGCCCCACCGTCGCGTCCCACCCCGGCAGCCGTCGTCGGCCCACACCGGGTGCCAGCTCTTCCCACCCGTGCTCTTCCCAATGGACGTCCATACCGGGACGCTACGGGAGTCACCCGGCGGAAGGTGGGCCGATCCGCGAGGTAGCGTGGTCGGCCGCCCTTGCTAGGGGTGTGGCACACAGCCGTACACTGGCGGGGAGTACTGGCACTCGCCCCAAGTGAGTGCCAGAGCCGGACCGCAACAGACGCACGACAACGCGCGGCAGCGCACAACGACGACATGACGACGGACGACAGCTGGAGGTGTGCCACATGCTCAGCGAACGCAGGCTTGAGGTGCTGCGCGCGATCGTCCAGGACTATGTCGGCACGGAGGAACCCGTCGGCTCCAAGGCGCTCACCGAGCGCCACAAGCTCGGCGTCTCCCCGGCCACCGTCCGCAACGACATGGCGGTGCTGGAGGACGAGGGCTTCATCGCCCAGCCGCACACCAGTGCCGGGCGCATCCCGACCGACAAGGGCTACCGGCTCTTCGTCGACCGGCTGGCGGGGGTCAAGCCCCTGTCGCTGCCGGAGCGCCGCGCCATCCAGAACTTCCTGGACGGAGCCGTCGACCTCGACGATGTCGTGGGACGTACGGTACGGCTGCTCGCCCAGCTCACCCGGCAGGTCGCCGTCGTCCAGTACCCCTCGCTGACCCGTTCCACGGTGCGGCATGTGGAGCTGCTGGCGCTCGCGCCCGCCCGGCTGATGCTCGTCCTGATCACGGACACCGGACGGGTCGAGCAGCGCATGATCGACTGCCCCGCGCCCTTCGGCGAGACCTCGCTGGCGGATCTGAGGGCCCGGCTCAACAGCCGGATCGTCGGACGCCGCTTCGCGGACGTCCCGCAGCTGGTGCAGGAACTGCCCGACTCGTTCGAGCAGGAGGACCGGGGGACCGTATCCACGGTGCTCGCGGTCCTGCTCGAAACCCTGGTCGAGGAGACCGAGGAGCGGCTGATGATCGGCGGCACCGCCAACATCACCCGCTTCGGACACGATTTCCCGCTGACCATCCGCCCCGTGCTGGAGGCACTTGAGGAGCACGTGGTGCTCCTCAAGCTGCTCGGTGAGGCGGCGGACCCGGGCATGACCGTACGTATCGGGCATGAGAACGCCCATGAGGGCCTCAACTCCACGTCCGTCGTCGCGGTCGGCTACGGTTCGGGCGACGAGGCAGTCGCAAAACTCGGCGTGGTCGGACCGACCCGCATGGACTACCCCGGAACGATGGGAGCGGTACGCGCAGTGGCACGTTACGTCGGACAGATCCTGGCGGAGTCGTAAGTGGCCACGGACTACTACGCCGTACTCGGCGTGCGCCGCGACGCGTCTCAGGACGAGATCAAGAAGGCATTCCGGCGGCTCGCCCGCGAGCTGCACCCGGATGTCAATCCCGATCCCAAGACGCAGGAGCGCTTCAAGGAGATCAACGCCGCGTACGAGGTGTTGTCGGACCCGCAGAAGAAGCAGGTCTACGACCTCGGCGGCGACCCCCTCTCGGCCAGCGGGGGAGGTGGCGCGGGCGGATTCGGAGCCGGTGGCTTCGGCAACTTCTCCGACATCATGGACGCGTTCTTCGGCACGGCGTCGCAGCGCGGCCCGCGCTCGCGCACCCGCCGCGGCCAGGACGCCATGATCCGGCTGGAGATCGACCTCAACGAGGCCGCCTTCGGTACGACCAAGGACATCCAGGTCGACACGGCCATCGTCTGTACGACCTGTTCGGGCGAGGGCGCCGCCCCCGGCACCGCGGCCCAGACCTGTGACATGTGCCGCGGTCGCGGCGAGGTCTCGCAGGTCACCAGGTCGTTCCTCGGCCAGGTCATGACCTCGCGGCCCTGCCCGCAGTGCCAGGGCTTCGGTACGGTCGTACCGACGCCGTGTCCCGAGTGCGCCGGGGACGGCCGTGTCCGGTCGCGCCGTACGCTCACGGTCAAGATCCCGGCCGGTGTCGACAACGGCACCCGGATCCAGCTCGCGGGCGAGGGCGAGGTCGGCCCCGGCGGCGGCCCCGCCGGCGACCTCTACGTCGAGATCCACGAGCTGGCGCACGCGATGTTCCAGCGGCGCGGGGACGATCTGCACTGCACGGTCACGGTCCCCATGACGGCGGCGGCGCTGGGCACGAAGTGCCCGCTGGAGACGCTGGACGGCATGGAGGACATCGACGTCAGACCGGGCACCCAGTCGGGCCAGTCGATCCCGCTGCACGGACGCGGCATCACGCATCTGCGCGGCGGCGGCCGGGGCGACCTGATCGTGCACGTCGAGGTGATGACCCCGTCGAAGCTGGACCCGGAGCAGGAGCGCCTGCTGCGCGAGCTGGCGAAGCTGCGCGGCGAGGAACGGCCCACGGGGCAGTTCCAGCCGGGGCAGCAGGGGCTGTTCTCGCGGCTGAAGGACGCGTTCAACGGACGGTAGCGGTGGCGGTAGTGGTTGCTTGAAGGACGCGTTCAACGGGCGGTAGCGGTTGCTTGAAGGACGCGTTCAACGGGCGGTGGTGGTTGCCCGAGGTACGTCTTCGACGGGCGGGCGGTAGCCGTACGTTCTCCGTGGTCGGGCCGCGTGCCCGGCCGCGGAGGGCGGTCCCGATGCGGAGCCGCCACACCGGACATGGCACGATGCGTTCATGTCCACCGCACTGACCGATCTCTGCCGGTATCCGATCGTGCAGGCCCCGATGGCCGGCGGCGCCTCCCGCCCCCAGCTCGCCGCGGCCGTGTCCGAGGCGGGTGGGCTCGGGTTCCTCGCCGCCGGGTACAAGACGGTCGACGGGATGTACGAAGAGGTCAAGCAGGTACGCGGGCTCACCGGCCGGCCGTTCGGCGTCAACCTCTTCATGCCGCAGCCGCCCTACGCCGACCCCGCCGCCGTCGAGGTCTACCGCAACCAGCTCGCCGGTGAGTCGACCTGGTACGAGACCCCGCTCGGCGACCCCGATTCGGGGCGGGACGACGCCTACGAGGCCAAGCTGGCGATTCTGCTGGACGACCCGGTGCCGGTGGTCTCGTTCACGTTCGGATGCCCCACCAGGACGACCCTGGACGCCTTCGCGAAGGCCGGGACGTACACCGTCGTCACCGTGACGACCCCCGAGGAGGCCCAGGCCGCTCAGTGGTCGGGCGCCGACGCCGTCTGTGTGCAGGGGATCGAGGCGGGCGGCCACCAGGGCACGCACCGCGACGATCCGGCCACCGACGGCACGGGGATAGGGCTGCTCTCGCTGGTGGCCCAGGTCAAGGAGACCGTGCAGGTGCCGGTGATCGCGGCGGGCGGGCTGATGCGCGGCGGCCAGATCGCCGGAGTGCTCGCGGCGGGCGCCGACGCGGCACAGCTCGGTACGGCGTTCCTGGTGTGCCCGGAGTCCGGGGCGAACGCGCTGCACAAGCAGGCCATGACCAACCCGCTGTTCGTACGGACCGAGCTGACCCGCGCCTTCTCCGGCCGGCCCGCGCGAGGGCTCGTCAACCGCTTCATGCGCGAGCACGGCCCGTACGCCCCGGCCGCGTACCCGGAGGTCCACCACCTCACCTCCGGGCTGCGCAAGGCCGCCGCGAAGGCCGGTGACGCGCAGGGCATGGCGCTCTGGGCGGGACAGGGTCACCGGCTGGCCCGCGAGCTGCCCGCCGCCGAGCTGATCGGGATCCTGCGGACCGAACTCGCCGAGGCGGGCGCCTCGTTGGTCCCGGTCCCGGAGGAAGCCCCGTGACCGCTCCCGTTTTCGTCGTCGGGCCCGGCGCGCTCAGGACCGGTACGGTCACGCTCGACGGCCCCGAGGGGCGGCACGCCGTCTCCGTACGGAGGCTGCGCGTCGGCGAGGAGATCGTGCTGACGGACGGCGCGGGCAACGGCGCGTACGGGACGGTCGCCGCGGTCGAGGGCAAGGACCGGCTGGAGGTCGCCGTCACCGAGGTACGCACCGAGGCGGAGCCCACGCCCCGGATCACGGTCGTCCAGGCGCTGCCCAAGGGCGACCGCGGTGAACTCGCCGTCGAGACCATGACGGAGACCGGCGTCGACGCCGTCGTCCCGTGGGCCGCCGCGCGCTGCATCACCCAGTGGAGGGGCGAGCGGGGCGCCAAGGCGCTCGCCAAATGGCGGGCCACGGCCCGTGAGGCGGGCAAGCAGTCGCGGCGGACGCGCTTCCCGGAGATCTCGGACGCCCTGAGTACGAAGCAGGTGGCCGCGCTGCTCGCGACGGCGGACTTCGCGGCCGTCCTCCACGAGGACCAGGATGTGAACAGCGGGGCGCTGGCCTCGGCCGTACTGCCGTCCGAAGGGTCCATCGTGCTGGTCGTGGGGCCCGAAGGGGGCGTCTCGCCCGAGGAGTTGGCGGTCTTCGTCGAGGCGGGCGCGGAGCCGTACCGGCTGGGCCGCAGCGTACTGCGCACCTCCACGGCGGGCACGGCTGCCACGGCGCTGCTGCTCGGCCGCACCGGCCGCTGGTCCTGAGAGCCCGGACCTCCGGACCCCGCTCTTCGGAACCCGTCCTCCGGTCCTCTGAACCGGACCGCTGATCCGCTGATCCGCTGATCTTCAGGACCGCCCGCCCGCCGAGCGGTAGCATGCCCGCATCCAGAAGATCACCAACGGAACGATCACCAACGGTGAGTGAGGAGACCCGGATCATGGCCGGAGAAGCACAGGCCGACTGCCTGTTCTGCAAGATCGTCACGGGCGAGGTGCCCGCCACGATTGTTCGGAAGACCGAGACCACCGTCGCCTTCCGGGACATCAACCCGCAGGCCCCCACGCATGTCCTGGTCATCCCCAGGGCGCACTACCAGGACGCGGCGGCCCTCGCGGCGGCCGAGCCGTCCGTCGCCGCCGATGTGCTGCGCGAGGCCGCCGAGGTCGCGGCCGGGGACGATGTCGACGGCAGCGGCTACCGGATCGTGTTCAACACCGGTGCGGGCGCGGGCCAGACCGTGTTCCACGCGCACGCCCATGTGCTGGGCGGCCGTGGGCTCGAATGGCCTCCCGGATAGGGGAGTCGCCTTGTCCGTCCGCGAATTGGTCGTGCTGGGCACCGCCAGCCAGGTGCCCACCCGCCACCGCAACCACAACGGCTATCTGCTGCGCTGGGACGGCGAGGGCCTGCTCTTCGACCCGGGCGAGGGCACCCAGCGCCAGATGCTGCGCGCCGGGGTCGCCGCGCACGACCTCCACCGCATCTGCGTCACGCACTTCCACGGCGACCACTCCCTCGGCCTGGCCGGGGTCATCCAGCGCATCAACCTGGACCGGGTGCCGCACGAGATCACCGCGCACTACCCGGCGAGCGGACAGCACTTCTTCGAGCGGCTGCGGTACGCCACGGCCTACCGCGAGTCCGTCGAGCTGACCGAGGCCCCGGTGAGCGCCGACGGCGTCCTCGCCCGCACGCCCGCGTACACCCTGGACGCCCACCGGCTGTCCCACCCCGTCGAGTCGTACGGCTACCGCCTCACCGAGCCGGACGGACGGCGGATGGATCCCCGGCGGCTGGCGGCGCACGGCATCGCGGGGCCGGACATCGGCCGGCTCCAGCACGAGGGCGTGCTGAACGGTGTGACGCTGGACGAGGTCAGCGAGGTACGCCGGGGGCAGCGGTTCGCGTTCGTCATGGACACCAGGCTCTGCGACGGGGTGCACGCGCTGGCCGAGGGGTGCGACATGCTGGTCATCGAGTCGACCTTTCTCGACGAGGACGAACGGCTGGCGTCCGACCACGGCCATCTCACCGCGGGACAGGCGGCCCGCGTCGCCAGGGACGCGGGCGTACGTCAACTGGTGCTGACGCACTTCTCGCAGCGGTATCCCGATCCGGGCGAGTTCGAACGGCAGGCGCGCGCGGCCGGTTTCGAGGGCGAACTGACGGTCGCGTCCGATCTCGTACGGGTGGCGCTGCCCCGGAGATCCCGCTGAGGCACGGCGTGGCCGGGCCGGGCGGGACCGCGCGCGTACCCGGCCGTCAGCGCCATCGGGCAGACTGTCGGCCCATCCGCACGCGACCGGGAGCCCGCCGTGACCACACCCAACGGAGACCCGCTGGAGTCCACCACCCAGGTCGATCCGCTGGGCGCCCTGCGCGCCCCGGACGACCCGGAGTGCGACGTCTATCTGACCGGCACGGTCTTCCTCGACATCATCTTCACCGGCCTGGACAGCGCCCCCGTGCGCGGGACCGAGTCCTGGGCGCGCGGGATGGGTTCGAGCCCCGGCGGCATCGCCAACATGGCCACCGCCCTGGCCCGGCTCGGGCTGCACACCTCGCTCTCCGCGGCCTTCGGCGACGACCACTACGGCGAGTACTGCTGGGACGCGCTGGAGCAGGGCGAGGGCATCGACCTGTCCCGCTCCCGCACGGTCCCCGACTGGCACTCGCCCGTCACCGTGTCCATGGCGTACGAGGGCGAGCGCACGATGGTCTCGCACGGCCACGAGGCGCCGCCGCCGGAGGGCGCCCTGCCGGAGTGCCCGCCACGCGCGCGTGCCGCCGTCGCCGCGCTCGCGCCGGGCCGCAAGGACGACTGGATCGCCGACTCCGCGCGCCGGGGCACCCGGATCTTCGCCGACGTCGGCTGGGACGACACCGGCCGCTGGGACCTGGCAGGACTGCCCGACCTGGAGCACTGCGAGGCGTTCCTGCCCAACGCGGCGGAGGCGATGCGCTACACCCGTACGGAATGCCCCAGGGCCGCCGCGCGGCTGCTCGCCGAGCGGGTGCCGGTCGCCGTCGTCACCCTGGGTGCCGAGGGCGCGTACGCGGTGGACGGCTCGACGGGCGAGACCGCCGAGGTCCCGGCCATCGCGGTGGAGGCGCTCGACCCGACGGGCGCGGGCGACGTCTTCGTGGCGGGCTTCGTCACCGGTACGCTCGCGGGCTGGCCGCTCGCCGACCGGCTGGCGTTCGCCGGGCTGACCGCCGCGCTCTCCGTCCAGGAGTTCGGCGGCTCGCTCTCCGCGCCCGGCTGGGCCGAGGTGGCGGCCTGGTGGAGCCATGTGCACCGGTGCGCGGACCAGGACCCGGCGGCGCTGCGGCGCTACGCCTTCCTGGGGGAGCTGCTGCCCGCGCCGACACGGCCGTGGCCGCTGCGCCGGGCCGTACCGACGATCGGATTCGGCCGCTCGGCCTGAGGCGAAGGCCGCCGGGCCGGATGTCCCCGGACCGGATGGGAAAAGCCCTAGGGTCTTGTCAGTGCGGGGTCGTAGGCTGGTAATCCAGAGGTTGTCGAGCAGCGAGAACCCTGCAACGGGAGGTATGCGCAGGCCACAGCGCCGGCCCATGACTCAGACACCTACAGCCCGGACTCCTGTGACAGCGCAGACGCCCGTGACAGCGCAGACGCCCGCGTCGGGGCAGATCCCCGCACCGGGGCAGGCACGCGCCCGGTGGACCGTTCCGGCCAAGCACCCCATGGTGACGGTCCTGGGCTCGGGGGACTCCCTGCTCCGAGTGATCGAGAAGGCGTTCCCCGGCACCGATATCCATGTCCGGGGAAACGAGATCAGCGCGAGCGGCAGCGCGGCGGACGTCGCGATGGTCCAGAGCCTGTTCGACCAGATGATGCTGGTGCTCCGCACCGGTCAGCCGATGACGGAGGACGCAGTGGAACGTTCGATCGCCATGCTCAGGGCGAGCGAGAGCGGTGGCGCGGACGGTCCCGAGACACCCGCCGATGTGCTCACCCAGAACATCCTGTCCAGCCGTGGCCGCACGATCCGCCCCAAGACGCTCAACCAGAAGCGGTACGTCGACGCGATCGACAAGCACACCATCGTCTTCGGCATCGGCCCCGCCGGTACGGGCAAGACCTATCTCGCCATGGCCAAGGCGGTCCAGGCGCTCCAGGCCAAGCAGGTCAGCCGCATCATCCTGACCAGGCCGGCCGTCGAGGCGGGCGAGCGGCTCGGCTTCCTGCCGGGCACGCTCTACGAGAAGATCGACCCGTATCTGCGCCCGCTCTACGACGCGCTGCACGACATGCTCGACCCCGACTCGATCCCCCGGCTGATGGCGGCGGGCACGATCGAGGTCGCGCCGCTGGCGTATATGCGGGGCAGAGCGCAGCCGGTCTTCACCAAGGTGCTGACCCCGGACGGCTGGCGACCCATGGGAGATCTCCGGGTGGGGGATCTGGTCATCGGGTCGAACGGCGAACCGACTCCGGTTCTCGGTGTGTATCCACAGGGCGAGAAGGACATCTACCGGGTCACTGCCCAGGACGGTTCCTCGACGCTGTGCTGTGACGAGCACCTGTGGACGGTCCGGACGGCGTCCGATCGGCGTCGTGACAAGCCGTGGCGAGTCCTTGAGACCAAGGAAATGATCGGCAGACTGCGAGCGGGGCATGCCCGCCGGTACGAATTGCCGATGCTGACCGCGCCGGTATGCCTCCCGGAGCGGGCGGTTCCCATAGACCCCTACGCGCTGGGCCTGCTCCTCGGCGATGGCTGCCCTACCGGCAGTACCACACCTTCCTTCGCCACGAACGATCCGGAACGTGCCTCCGCTGTGGAGAACGTGCTTCCGGGTGTCGGCGCACGATGGATGGGCGGGGTGAACTACGTCCCGAACCGAGTGAAGGCGCCGGGTGATGTTGTCACCCTGGAAAACCCTGTGACGAGGAGTCTCCGTGCTCTTGACCTGGTCGGCACCGGGTCGCACTCCAAGTTCGTGCCGGACGACTATTTGTACAACTGCGCCGAGGTCCGCGTCGCGCTGCTCCAAGGGCTGCTGGACGCGGACGGCGGCCCCGTACCTCGGTCCGGCCGGACGTGCCGCATTCAGTACACGACGACATCGATTCTGCTTCGCGACGATGTCGTCGCCCTGGTCCAGTCGCTGGGTGGTGTCGCCTACAGCCGTCGCCGCGCGGCCGAAGGCCGTGCACCAGGCAGAGCAGGAGGCCGGGATGCCATCCACCGTTACGACGCGCACATCATCGACATCCGGCTGCCTGAGGACATCGAGCCCTTCCGCCTGGCGCGCAAGAGAGACATCTATGTGGCGGCCGGAGGCGGCGGGCGGCCCATGCGTCACATCGACAGCATCGAACCGGCAGGCCGTGAGGAAGCGCTGTGCATCCAGGTCGCCGCGACCGACTCGCTCTATGTCACCGAGGATTATCTGCTGACGCACAACACGCTCAATGACGCGTTCATCATCCTCGACGAGGCGCAGAACACCAGTGCCGAGCAGATGAAGATGTTCCTGACGCGGCTCGGCTTCGACTCGAAGATCGTCATCACCGGTGACGTCACCCAGGTCGACCTGCCGGGCGGCACCAAGAGCGGGCTGCGCGAGGTCCAGCACATCCTGGAGGGCCTCGACGACATCCATTTCTCCCGGCTGACGTCCCAGGACGTCGTACGGCACAAGCTCGTCGGCCGTATCGTCGACGCGTACGAGCAGTACGACAGCGGCGGCAGCTGAGCCGGCCGCACCACCTGAGCAGGAGAGCAACAGCGCATCATGTCGATCGACGTCAACAACGAGTCAGGCACCGAGGTCGACGAGCAGGCGATCCTCGACGTCGCCCGCTACGCGCTCACCCGGATGCGTATCCACCCGCTCTCCGAACTGTCGGTGATCGTCGTGGACGAGGCCGCCATGGAGCAGCTGCACATCCAGTGGATGGACCTGCCGGGTCCGACCGATGTCATGTCCTTCCCGATGGACGAGCTGCGTCCGCCGGCCAAGGACGACGAGGAGCCCCCGCAGGGACTCCTCGGTGACATCGTGCTCTGCCCGGAGGTGGCGAAGAAGCAGGGCGAGGAGGCCCCGACGGGGCACACCATGGACGAGGAGCTGCAACTCCTCACCGTCCACGGCGTGCTGCACCTGCTGGGGTACGACCACGAGGTGCCCGAGGAGAAGGCCGAGATGTTCGGGCTCCAGGCGGCGATCGTGGACGGCTGGCGTGCCGAACACGGTCTGACCGGCCCGTCTCCCGCGCCGACCGTCTCGTGACCGCGCAACTGATCGTCGGAGCGGTCGCCCTGGTCGTCGTCGCCTGGCTGGCGGCGTCGGCCGAGGCGGGGCTCGCCCGGATCTCCAGCTTCCGGGCGGCCGAGGCGGTGCGCTCGGGACGGCGGGGCGCGCAGAAGCTCGAACAGGTCGCCGCCGACCCGACGCGCTATCTGAACGTGGCCCTGCTGGTCCGCGTCGCCTGCGAGATGGCGGCCGGGGTGCTGGTCACCTACGTCTGTCTGGAGGAGTTCCGGCAGACCTGGGCGGCGCTGCTCGTCGCCATCGCCGTGATGGTGCTGGTCTCCTATGTCGCGGTCGGCGTCTCGCCCCGCACCATCGGCCGCCAGCACCCGCTGAACACGGCGACGGCCTCGGCGTACGTCCTGCTGCCGCTGGCCAGGATCATGGGCCCGATCCCGCAGCTGCTGATCCTCCTCGGCAACGCGCTCACCCCCGGCAAGGGTTTCCGCAAGGGGCCGTTCGCCAGCGAGGCCGAGCTGCGGGCGATGGTCGACCTCGCCGAGTCGGAGTCCCTCATCGAGGACGAGGAGCGCCGCATGGTGCACTCCGTCTTCGAGCTGGGCGACACGCTCGTCCGCGAGGTCATGGTGCCGCGTACGGACCTGGTCTCCATCGAGCGCTCCAAGACCGTCCGGCAGGCGCTGACCCTGGCGCTGCGCTCCGGGTTCTCCCGTATCCCGGTGACCGGGGAGAACGAGGACGACATCGTCGGCATGGTCTATCTCAAGGACCTCGCCAGGAAGACCCATGTCAACCGGGACTCCGAGACCGACCTCGTCTCCACGGCGATGCGCCCCGCCGCCTTCGTCCCCGACACGAAGAACGCGGGCGATCTGCTGCGCGAGATGCAGCAGGACCGCAGCCATGTCGCGGTCGTCATCGACGAGTACGGCGGCACGGCGGGCATCGTCACCATCGAGGACATCCTTGAGGAGATCGTCGGCGAGATCACCGACGAGTACGACCGCGAGCTGCCGCCCGTCGAGGAGCTGGGCGACGGCTCCTACCGGGTCACGGCCCGGCTGGACATCGGCGACCTCGGAGAGCTGTTCGGCCTCGACGAGTACGACGACGAGGACGTGGAGACGGTCGGCGGCCTGCTCGCGAAGGCGCTGGGCCGGGTCCCGATCGCCGGCGCCAGCGCGGAGGTCGAGCTGCCGGACGGCCGGCGCCTGCGGCTGACGGCGGAGTCCCCGGCGGGCCGCCGCAACAAGATCGTGACGGTCCTGGCCGAGCCGGTACGGGAAGAGGCGACGGCCCCGTGACAGCGGGCGGCGCGCCGATGACCGTACGGGAGCTGAAGGCGTGCTGCCTCGGGCAGAACGGGACGTCCGAGGACGTCCCGTTCCCCCGCAGCCCCGGGCTGACGGTCTTCAAGGTCGCCGGGAAGATCTTCGCGTTCTGCGCGCCGGACGAGGAGCCGCTGAAGGTCTCCCTCAAGTGCGACCCCGAGGAGGCCGTCCGGCTCCGGGAGGCCCATCCGGCGATCGCCCCCGGCCGGCACCTCAACAAGCGCCACTGGAACACGGTGACGGTCGGGGAGCTGCCCGCGCGGATGGTGCGGGAGCTGATCGAGGACTCGTACGACCTGGTGGTGGCGGGTCTGCCCAAGGCGGAGCGCCTCAGGCTGGACCGGCCGTAGCCCGGCGGCCGGGGCTGCTCCGCCGGGCCCCGGCCGTGCTCCCTATGCTCGGCACATGACTCAGAGCACCGATCCCGGCATCGACCTCGACCCCGAGGATCGCAAGATCATCACTCTCGCCCGCAGCGCCCGCGCCCGTAACGGCGTACCGGAGGGCGCGGCCGTACGCGACGAGACCGGGCGTACCTATGTCGCGGGCACGGTGGAGCTGGCCTCCCTCCAGCTCAGCGCGCTGCGCACCGCGGTCGCCATGGCCGTGGCCAGCGGCGCCACCTCGCTGGAGGCGGCGGCCGTGGTCACGGCCGCGGACAGGGCGTCGGACGAGGACCTCGCCGCGGTACGCGATCTGGGCGGCCCGACGACCCCGGTCCTGGTGGCGGGCCCCGACGGGACGTTGCGCGCGACGGTCACGGCGGGCTGACGGGGCGGGCCGTGGGGGGCCGGGCAGGACGCGCTGGTAGGCGGTGGGTGAACGATCGGGGAGAATGGGCGCCATGAGCGCTCGTACCTCGTCCTCCGAGACTTCACCCGAGACGGCCGGAGCCCCCCACCGGGCCGGCTTCGCCTGTTTCGTCGGCCGCCCCAACGCGGGCAAGTCCACCCTCACGAACGCTCTGGTCGGTCAGAAGGTGGCCATCACCTCGAACCGGCCGCAGACCACGCGGCACACCGTCCGGGGCATCGTGCACCGCCCCGAGGCGCAGCTGATCCTGGTCGACACCCCGGGGCTCCACAAGCCGCGCACGCTGCTCGGCGAGCGGCTGAACGATGTCGTACGGACCACCTGGGCCGAGGTCGACGTGATCGGTTTCTGTCTGCCCGCCAACGAGAAGCTGGGCCCCGGGGACCGGTTCATCATCAAGGAACTGGCCGGTATCAGGAAGACCCCGAAGGTCGCCGTCATCACCAAGACGGACCTCGTCGACTCCAAGACGCTCGCCGAGCAGCTGATCGCGATCGATCAGCTCGGCAAGGAAATCGGCATGGAGTGGGCGCAGATCGTCCCGGTCTCGGCCGTCGGCGATCAGCAGGTCGGACTGCTGGCGGACCTGCTGATCCCGATGCTCCCGGAGAGCCCGCCGCTCTACCCGGAGGGCGACCTCACGGACGAGCCCGAGCAGATCATGGTGGCCGAGCTGATCCGCGAGGCCGCGCTCGAAGGCGTACGCGACGAGCTGCCCCACTCGATCGCGGTCGTGGTCGAGGAGATGATCCCGCGCGAGGACCGCCCGGCGGACCGGCCGCTGCTGGACATCCACGCGAACGTCTACATCGAGCGCCCCAGCCAGAAGGGCATCATCATCGGCCCCAAGGGCAAGCGGCTCAAGGAGGTCGGGACGAAGTCCCGCAAGCACATCGAGGCGCTCCTGGGCACGCCGGTCTTCCTGGACCTGCACGTCAAGGTGGCGAAGGACTGGCAGCGCGACCCGAAGCAGCTGCGCAAGCTGGGGTTCTGAGCGCAGGGTGCCGGCCGCCGGTCTTCCGACGCGGCGGCGGTGGCGACGGCGGTGGTACGGGCCCGGTGAGCCGGGCCCGTACGGGCGAGGTGCCGCCACGTACCCCGCGAGGTTGTCGGTATTACGCCCCCTCCTTGAGGACCCGGGAGATCAGCGCGCGCTGCGCGTCCGTCAGGGAGGGGTCCGCGCAGTAGAACGTACGGTCGTCGATCGTGATCCGGTAGCTGAAACCGTCCGGCACACCCGGGGGCGGGTTGTCCCGGGCGCCGGGCGTCGCGCGCTCGGCCAGCTCCCGCCATGCCTCGGCGTCGGGCAGGCCCGTGGTGTCCACCTCGGACCTGCGCTCGATGCCGGCGAAACCGCCCGTGCGTCGTACTTGGATACGCATGGTCCTGTTCTAGTACGTGAAGGGCGGCGACGGTAGCCGCCGCCCCCGTCCGGCTAGGACGTGGCGACCCCGACCTGGGACCACGCCTTGGTCACGGCCTCCAGCTCCGCCGCGTCGCCGTAGCGGGCCCGCGCCGCCGCGACCGTCAGCCGGGCGAAGCCGGCGAAGTCCGCGTCGAGCCGCAGCTCGCCGCCGGTCAGCACGTCGAACCAGATCTGGCCCGCCCGCTCCCAGGACTTTCCGCCCAGCTGGGTGGCGAGCAGGTAGAACGCGTGGTTGGGGATGCCGGAGTTGATGTGGACCCCGCCGTTGTCGCTGTTCGTCCGTACGTAGTCCGCCATGACGGCGGGCTGCGGGTCCCGGCCGAGGACGTCGTCGTCGTACGCCGTCCCCGGGGCCTTCATGGAGCGCAGGGCGACGCCGGTGACGCCCGGGGCGAGCAGGCCCTCGCCGATCAGCCAGTCGGCCTGCTCGGCGGTCTGGTCGAGGGTGTGCTGCTTGACGAGGGTGCCGAAGACGTCCGACACGGATTCGTTCAGGGCGCCGGGCTGGCCGTAGTAGGCGAGGTTGGCGGTGTACTGGGTGAGCCCGTGGGCCAGCTCGTGGCCGATCACGTCGACCGGGATCGTGAAGTCGAGGAAGACCTCGCCGTCGCCGTCCCCGAAGACCATCTGCTCGCCGTCCCAGAAGGCGTTCCCGTACTCCCGGTCGTAGTGCACGCTGGCGATCAGCGGCAGCCCGGCGCCGTCCAGCGAATCGCGGCCGTACGCGTCGAGCAGCAGCTGGAACGTGGCGCCGAGCCCGCTGTACGCGCGGTTGACCGTGGCGTCCTGACCGGGAGCGTCGCCCTCGCCGCGGACCTTCCGGCCGGGGAGCCTCGTACGGTGCTGGCAGTCGTGGATGGTGCGGTTCGGCTGTCCGGTGCCCGTCGCGGCGCTGCCGACGTCGACCGGGGCCGGGGCCGGGATGCCCGCCAGGGTGTTCAGTCGGCGGATGCGCTGGGCGGCGTCCGCCTCCAGGGTGTGGCGGGCGCGTTCGGAGACCGCGGGGTCCTCGGCCTGTGCGAGCTTGTCGAGGACATGGGGAGGCACGATGGTGCAGAAAACGGGAGCGATGGCGTCCATGACAGCAATGTGGCACTCCGCCCCGGCCCTGTCACCCATTGCGACCGTGATTGACGAAATGGAGTGATCCGTCACCGTTCGGCCACTGCCCACCCACGCTGTGTGCTGAGGCGGTCCCGCATGCTGATACGGCCCTGCGGGGGCGGTCCGTCTCGGCTAGGCTGCCGGACATCATGCGTTTCGGGCTGCTTCTCCTTAGCTGCCGCGGCGAGGGCCTGTAGTCGTAGGCCGACTCCCTCCCCGCGGTGTCTGGCGTTGCGGTGATCACGCCCCGTCGGCCGTCCGTCCCAGAGGACACACGAGGAGCCCCACGCAATGTCCGTACCTTCTGTCGGTCGCCCCACGCCCATCACCAACGCGACCCACACCCAGCGCCCCTCCGGGATGCCGATCCACAAGTACGGCCCGTACGAGGCCGTCGAGATCCCCGACCGCACCTGGCCGGACAACCGGGTCACCGCCGCTCCCCGCTGGCTCTCCACCGACCTGCGCGACGGCAACCAGGCGCTGATCGACCCGATGTCCCCGGCCCGCAAGCGCGAGATGTTCGACCTGCTGGTCCGTATGGGCTACAAGGAGATCGAGGTCGGCTTCCCCGCCTCCGGCGAGACCGACTTCGCCTTCGTACGGTCGATCATCGAAGAGGGCGCGATCCCCGACGACGTGACGATCTCCGTCCTGACGCAGTCGCGCGAAGAGCTGATCGAGCGCACCGTCGAGTCGCTGCGCGGCGCCCGCCGCGCCACCGTCCACCTCTACAACGCCACCGCGCCCACCTTCCGCCGGGTCGTCTTCCGGGGGACGAAGGAGCAGGTCAAGCAGATCGCCGTGGACGGCACCCGGCTGGTGATGGAGTACGCGGAGAAGCTGCTCGGCCCCGAGACCACCTTCGGCTACCAGTACAGCCCGGAGATCTTCACCGACACCGAGCTGGACTTCGCCCTGGAGGTCTGCGAGGCCGTCATGGACGTCTGGCAGCCCGAGGCGGGCCGCGAGATCATCCTCAATCTGCCCGCCACCGTGGAGCGCTCTACGCCGTCCACGCACGCGGACCGCTTCGAGTGGATGTCGCGCAACCTCTCCCGCCGTGAGCACGTCTGCCTCTCCGTCCACCCGCACAACGACCGCGGTACGGCCGTCGCCGCCGCCGAGCTGGCCCTGATGGCCGGCGCGGACCGTATCGAGGGCTGTCTGTTCGGGCAGGGCGAGCGCACCGGCAACGTCGACCTGGTGACGCTGGGCATGAACCTCTTCTCGCAGGGCGTCGACCCGCAGATCGACTTCTCGCAGATCGACGAGATCCGTCGTACCAGCGAGTACTGCAATCAGATGGAGATCCACCCGCGCCACCCCTACGCGGGCGATCTGGTCTACACGTCCTTCTCCGGCTCCCACCAGGACGCCATCAAGAAGGGCTTCGACGCGCGTGAGGCCGACGCCGCCGCGCAGGGCAAGACGGTGGACGAGACCGAGTGGGCCGTGCCGTACCTGCCGATCGACCCGAAGGACGTCGGCCGGTCGTACGAGGCGGTCATCCGCGTCAACTCGCAGTCCGGCAAGGGCGGTATCGCGTACGTCCTGAAGAACGACCACAAGCTGGACCTGCCGCGCCGGATGCAGATCGAGTTCTCCCGGATCATCCAGGCCAAGACCGACGCCGAGGGCGGCGAGGTCACGCCGGGCCAGATCTGGTCGGTCTTCCAGGACGAGTACCTGCCCAACCCGGACAACGCCTGGGGCCGCCTCCAGCTGCGTTCCGGCCAGACCACGACCGACACCGACGGCCAGGACACGCTGACCGTACAGGCCGTCGTGGACGGTACGGAGACCACGCTGACCGGCACCGGCAACGGTCCGATTTCGGCCTTCTTCGAGGCTCTGGCGGTGGTCGGCGTGGACGCCAGGCTGCTGGACTACCAGGAGCACACCATGAGCGAGGGCGCGAGCGCGCAGGCCGCCTCGTACATCGAGTGCGCGATCGACGGCAAGGTGATGTGGGGCATCGGGATCGACGCGAACACCACCCGTGCCTCGCTCAAGGCGGTCATCTCGGCGGTGAACCGCGCGGCTCGCTGACCCCAGGGACCCCACGCGAGCGCGCACGGGATCCCGCGCGGTCCCGGCGTGGTTTTCGGCGGAAACGGACCGGACCCCGCACACCGACAGGGTGGCGGGGTTCGGCCATGTCGTGGCGATCTCACGCCGTGATGCTGACGGCACCTCCCGGATGTGGCTAACATCACGTCACCGCGGCAATGTTGCCGGAGCGTTACGGAGGTGCGCGGCGTGCTGCCAACTCAAGGATCGAGCGGCCGAAAACTGCGGATCTGTGGCGTTCGCACGTCGTGGAGCACCGTCGGGGACGGGGAGTTCTTCTGCCCCGACTGCGGGGGCGACCGCAACTACCGCCGCCGTACCGGCCGTCGCCGGTTCATGCTCCTCGGCGTCCCGCTGCTCTCGCGTGGCCCGGCCGGACCGATCGTCGAATGCGCGGCCTGCCGCGCCCGCTTCGGCACGGACATCCTCGACCACCCCACCACGCTCCGCTTCTCCGCGATGCTGCGCGACGCCGTCCACACGGTCACGCTCGCCGTCCTCGCGGCGGGCGGCACCTCCTCCCGGGAGGTCAGGGAGGCCGCCGTCCTCGCGGTCAGGGCGGCCGGCTTCGCGGACTGTACGGAGGACCGGCTGACGGACATGGTCGAGGCGCTCGCGGCCGACACCGGACGGATCGTCATCGAGCCGGGCGCGTACGGCGCGGCCCTCGCCATCGAGCTCCACGAGTCACTGGAGCCCCTGTCCCCCCACCTGGCCCTCGCGGGCCGGGAATCGATCCTGCTCCAGGGCGCCAGAATCGCCCTGGCGGACGGCGCCTACACCCCGGCGGAACGCGAGGTGCTGGGCATGGTGGGCGGAGCGCTCCAACTGCGCGCGGGGGACACGGAACGGCTGCTGCGGGCGGCCTCGGGCACCCCGTCCTGACCCGGCGCCGTCCATGGCCTGAGCGGCTCGGTGGACGACCGGAAGGGGGAGTCGTGGCGGGAGTGGGATCGGGCAGCCCTTTCGGCCCGCCGGGGGTACCGCCGGGGAACGTCAGGGGGGAATCTTCGGCGCAGGGCGACGCGCTGCCCGGCCATACGTTGCCGATGGTGTCGTAGCCCCATGTCCCGGGCGTCGGCGGGGATGCCGTCCAGGTTGCCGATCACCTGCGGATGGCCGGCGATCAGCTCGGCCTGGAGTGTGGGTGACAGTTCGTCCCACCAGGTGTGGACATCGGCGGGGGCGCCGTCCCGTCCGGCATTCCCAGGTCGGTGAGCAGGTCCTCGTGGAGACGGGCGGTCTTGTACGTCTCGTCGGCCCGGGTGCTCCAGTCGCCCTTCGCGTTGGCGCCACGCGCGTTACCCCGAGTGTCTCTCCGCTCACTTCGTGGTGCCGGGGTACCGCCGGGCCGGGGGCATCGCGGGGTACGGGACAATGAGGTTCATGAGTCTGTTCCGGGACGACGGCGTCGTGCTGCGCACCCAGAAGCTCGGTGAGGCCGACCGGATCATCACGCTTCTGACCCGCGGCCATGGCCGGATCCGCGCCGTCGCCCGGGGGGTGCGGCGTACGAAGTCGAAGTTCGGGGCACGGCTGGAGCCGTTCTCCCATGTCGATGTGCAGTTCTTCGCACGGGGGAGTGAACTCGTCGGACGGGGGCTGCCGCTGTGCACCCAGGGCGAGATCATCGCTCCGTACGGTGGCGGGATCGTCACCGACTACGCCCGGTACACCGCGGGCACGGCCATGCTGGAGACCGCGGAGCGGTTCACCGACCACGAGGGGGAGCCGGCGGTCCAGCAGTATCTGCTGCTCGTGGGCGCGCTGCGCACGCTCGCGCGCGGGGAGCACGCGCCCCATCTGATCCTGGACGCCTTTCTGCTGCGCTCGCTCGCCGTCAACGGATACGCGCCGAGCTTCGACGACTGCGCGCGATGCGGGCTCCAGGGGCCCAACCGTTTCTTCTCCGTCGCGGCGGGCGGAGTCGTGTGCGGCGACTGCCGGGTGCCCGGCAGCGTCGTACCCTCTGCGGAGGCCGTAGGGCTGCTCAGCGCGCTGCTGACCGGCGACTGGGCGACGGCGGACGCATGCGAGGCGCGGCACGTCAGGGAGGGCGGCGGGCTGGTGTCCGCCTATCTGCACTGGCACTTGGAGCGCGGCCTGCGCTCGCTCAGATACGTGGAGAAGAGCTAGGACGTGGAGAAGGGCCGGTCCGGGGGCGGGCGTTCGGATCCCCCGCCGGGCCGCTCGGGCGCCAATGGACCGCGGCGAGACGCGGCGATGGAAAACGCAGCGATGAAAGAGGAGACGAGAGCGCATGGCACGACGCGGAATCCTGGGACGTTCCCGCCGCGAGTACAAGACACCGGAACCGCACCCCTCCGGTGCCGTTCCGCCGAAGATCCAGAGCGAGCTGGTGCCGAAGCACGTGGCCTGCGTGATGGACGGGAACGGCCGCTGGGCCAAGGAGCGCGGGCTTCCGCGCACCGAGGGCCACAAGGTCGGCGAGGGTGTCGTCCTCGATGTGCTCAAGGGCTGTCTGGAGATGGGCGTCAAGAACCTCTCCCTGTACGCCTTCTCGACCGAGAACTGGAAGCGCACGCCCGACGAGGTCCGCTTCCTGATGAACTTCAACCGTGATGTCATCCGGCGCCGCCGCGACGAGATGGACGAGCTGGGGATCCGGATCCGCTGGGTCGGCCGGATGCCCAAGATGTGGAAGTCCGTCGTCCAGGAGCTCCAGGTCGCGCAGGAGCAGACCAAGGACAACGACGCCATGACGCTCTACTTCTGCGTCAACTACGGCGGCCGTGCGGAGATCGCGGACGCGGCGCGGGCGCTCGCGGCCGATGTGGCGTCCGGCAAGCTCGACCCGTCCAAGGTCAATGAGAAGACGTTCGCGAAGTACCTGTACTACCCCGACATGCCGGACGTGGACCTCTTCCTGCGTCCGAGCGGCGAGCAGCGTACGTCCAACTACCTGATCTGGCAGAGCAGTTACGCCGAGATGGTCTTCCAGGACGTGCTGTGGCCGGACTTCGACCGGCGCGATCTGTGGCGGGCCTGTCTGGAGTACGCGTCCCGGGACCGCCGGTTCGGCGGGGCGTTGCCGAACCAGGAGTCCAGCATGGACATAGAGGAGCAGGAGGAGCTGCCCCAGAGCTGAGCGAATGACGGTGACCGGTCCTCAAGCGCCGGACGGGCCGCGAACGGCCTGTCCGGGCTTGGGGAACCGGGGACACCGGCGCCGTGCGAAGGGCGCCCGTGAGGGACGCCCGCGTTCGCCGCGTGCGAAGGACGTCAGTTCTTCGCCGCGTTCGCCGCGCACTCCGCGCAGGTGCCGAAGATCTCCACCGTGTGCGCCACACTCACATAGCCGTGCTGCGCCGCGATGGTCTCCGCCCACTGCTCGACCGCGGGCCCCTCGACCTCGACGGCCTTGCCGCAGACCCGGCACACCAGGTGGTGATGGTGATCGCCGGTCGAGCAGCGCCGGTAGACCGACTCGCCGTCGTTCGTCCGCAGCACGTCGACCTCGCCCGCGTCGGCGAGGGACTGGAGGGTGCGGTAGACCGTGGTCAGACCGACCGAGTCGCCGCGGTGCTTCAGCATGTCGTGAAGCTCCTGCGCGCTGCGGAACTCGTCCACCTCGTCGAGCGCCGCCGCCACCGCGGCACGCTGGCGGGTCGACCGGCCGCGCACGGGGGCCGCGCTTGATTCACTGCTGGGCGCAGTCGTCACAGGTGCCTCCTTGCCTCTGCCCGTCGTATCCGTCGGGCGTTGCGCGCTTACGTCGGGCCATTCTGCCAGCTCGACGTCGGCCCGCGGTCAAACGCGCAGTCAGGCCGGCAGCGGAGCCGGAACCTCCACTTCCGGTACTGCTTCCGGTACTGCTTCCGGTACGGCGGAGGCCGTCTCCGCCGCCCGCGCCGCCCGCGCCCGCCGCCTGGCCAGGGGAGTGGACAGCGCGGTCAGAAGTACGAAGACGCCGATCGCGATCAGCACGATCGTCGCGCCGGGCGGTACGTCCTGGTAGTACGAGGTGACCGTGCCGGCCAGGGTCACGGCCGTACCGATCACCACGGCCAGGACGAACGTCACCACGAACGACCGGGTGATCTGCTGGGCCGCCGCCACCGGCACCACCATCAACGCGCTGACCAGCAGCAGCCCCACCACCCGCATCGCGACCGTGACGGTCACGGCGGCCGTCACCGCGATCAGCAGGTTCAGCGCGCGCACGGGCAGCCCGGTGACGCGGGCGAACTCCTCGTCCTGGCTGACCGCGAAGAGCTGCCGCCGCAGACCGACCGTGACCAGCACCACAAAAGCGGCGAGCAGTGAGATCGCCGTCACGTCCGAGGGCGAGACCGTCGACAGGGAGCCGAAGAGGTACGAACTGAGGTTGGCGTTCGAACCGTTCGGCGCGAGATTGATCAGCAGCACACCGCCCGCCATACCGCCGTAGAAGAGCATCGCCAGCGCGATATCGCCGCGTGTGCGGCCGTACGCCCTGATCAGCTCCATCGTCACGGCACCCGCGACCGCGACCAGCGTCGCCATCCACACGGGGCTGAGGGAGAGCATGAAACCCAGGCCGACGCCGGTCATCGCGACATGGCCGATGCCGTCGCCCATCAGGGCCTGACGGCGCTGTACGAGGTAGATGCCGACGGCGGGGGCGGTGATGCCGACCAGTACGGCGGCGATCAGCGCCCGCTGCATGAACGCGGTCTCGAGGATTTCCATGGTCAGGTCAGCAGTCCCGTACGGAGCGGCTCGCCGGCCGCGTGTGGATGACAGCTCGGATCTGTCGGATCTGTCGGATCTGTCAAAGGATGGGGGTCGTGGCCGGGCGGCGTGTGCCGGCCGACGGCCTTCGGCGGCGGGCCGTCATGGGTCACACGGCCATCGCGCAGCACCACCGCGCGGTCGATGAGCGGCTCCAGCGGGCCCAGTTCGTGCAGGACCAGCAGGACCGTCGTACCGGCGGCCACCTGCTCGCGCAGGGTCGCGGCGAGGATGTTCTGGCTGGCCAGGTCGACGCCCGCCATCGGCTCGTCCATGATCAGCAGCTCGGGTTGGCAGGCCAGCGCCCTGGCGATCAGTACGCGCTGGTGCTGGCCGCCCGAGAGGGCGCCCACGGAGTCCCCGGCGCGGTCGGCCAGGTCCACCAGCTCGATGGCACGCTGAACGGCGTTCCGGTCGGCCCTGGAGGGCCACCTCAGCTTCGTACGGGAGAGCCGGCCGGACGAGACGACCTCGCGCACGGTCGCGGGCACCCCGCTCGCGGCGGTGGTGCGCTGTGGTACGTAACCGACGCGGGCCCAGTCCCGGAAGCGGCGCAGCGGGGTCCCGAAGAGCGAGATCTCGCCACTGGTGAGCGGTACCTGTCCGATCACGGAGCGTACGGCGGTGGACTTGCCCGAGCCGTTGGCGCCGAGCAGGGCGACGACCTCACCGGCGCGGACGGTGAGGTCGATGCCGCGCAGCACGGGGCGCGAGCCGAGCGTGGCGGTGGCGCCGCGCACGGTGATGACGGGCGCGCTCTTCGGGTGTGGGGTACGGGCCGGGTCGGCCGGGTCCGTCGTGCTCTTCGCCGTCGCCATGCCGGTCGCCTCCGATACCGCTGTCCGCTGGTTCATGTCACGCCCGCCCGGCGTGTGTGCGCCCGGCTCACTTCGCGCCGAGTGCTGTCCGCAGCGCGCCGAGGTTGGAGCGCATGACTTCGAGGTAGTCATCGCCCTTGGACCTGTCCGTGATTCCCTCCAGCGGATCCAGGACGTCCGTCTTCAGTCCCGAGTCGCCGGCGAGGGTCTTGGCGGTCTTGTCGCTGGCCAGTGTCTCGAAGAATATGGTGCCGACCTTGTCCCGTTCCGCGATGGTCTCCAGTTCCTTGATCCGGGCGGGGGTCGGCTCGGATTCGGGGTCGATGCCCGCGATGGCCTCCTGCTCCAGGCCGTAGCGCTCGGCGAGATAACCGAAGGCGGCGTGGGTGGTGATGAAGGTCTTGGTGGAGGTGTGCGCGAGACCCTGCCGGAACTCGGTGTTCAGCCCGTCCAGCTCCGCGACCAGCGCGGCGGTGTTCTTCCTGTACGCGGCGGCGTGGGCCGGGTCGGCCTTCTCCAGGCCGGCGCCGACGCCCTTGGCGACCTCGGCGTACTTCACGGGGTCGAGCCAGATGTGCGGGTCGTTGCCCTCGGTGCCGGTCTCCTCGGCGGTGTGGTCGTCGCCGGAGTGCTCGTCCCCGCCGTGGCCGCCCGCCTCGGTGCCGTGCTTCTCCATCGTGGTGAGGGTGGTCGCGTCGACGACGTTCTCCACGCCGGACTGGGCGATGGCCTTGTCCACGGCGGGCTGGACGCCCTTGAGGTAGAGGATCACATCGGCTTCGCCGAGCCGAGCGGTCTGCCGGGGCTTGAGCTCCAGGTCGTGCGGCTCGACACCGGGCCTGGTGAGGGTCGTGACGGAGACATGGCCGCCGCCTATTCGCTCGGCCAGGAACTGCATCGGGTAGAACGACGCGGTCACCGCGAGCTTGCCGCCGCTCTTCGGCTCGGCGGCGTCGGAGGAGGAGCAGGCGGACAGCGCCACCATGCCGAGCGTGACAGCTCCGGCGATGGCGGCGGTGGGTATCAGGCGACGTACGTTCATGACAGTCATTTTCAACAAAATTGGAAACGATTGTCAACAAGGGGTCGGGAAGTGGTCGCGGGACGGGCGGGATGTCCGATACCCAGCACCGATTTGATCGAAGGGGTGCGCCCGCCGCTAATCTGGGTCATTCGCCGTTCGTCGTCGTCGTAATGAAGAGAGCACCGTGGCCGCCGACAAGATCGACAGCATCGTCAACCTGAGCAAGCGCCGTGGCTTCGTCTACCCGTGCAGTGAGATCTACGGTGGTCAGCGGGCCGCCTGGGACTACGGGCCGCTCGGAGTCGAGCTGAAGGAGAACCTCAAGCGTCAGTGGTGGCGTTATATGGTCACCTCGCGCGAGGACGTTGTCGGTATCGACTCGTCGGTGATCCTTGCCACCGAGGTCTGGGAAGCGTCCGGTCACGTCGCGACCTTCACCGACCCGCTCACCGAGTGCACCTCCTGCCACAAGCGTTTCCGCGCGGACCACCTGGAAGAGGCGTACGAGGCGAAGCACGGCAAGGCCCCCGAGAACGGCCTCACCGAGCTCAACTGCCCCAACTGTGGTAACAAGGGCACCTTTACCGAGCCCAAGCAGTTCTCCGGACTGCTCTCCACCCACCTCGGCCCCACGCAGGACTCCGGTTCCGTCGCCTACCTGCGTCCCGAGACCGCGCAGGGCATCTTCACCAACTTCGCCCAGGTGCAGCAGACTTCGCGCAAGAAGCCGCCGTTCGGCATCGCGCAGATGGGCAAGTCCTTCCGGAACGAGATCACTCCGGGCAACTTCATCTTCCGCACCCGCGAGTTCGAGCAGATGGAGATGGAGTTCTTCGTCAAGCCGGGCGAGGACGAGCAGTGGCAGGAATACTGGATGGAGCAGCGCTGGAACTGGTACCGCGACCTGGGCCTCCGTGAGGAGAACATGCGCTGGTACGACCACCCGGCCGAGAAGCTCTCCCACTACTCCAAGCGCACCGCCGACATCGAGTACCGCTTCCAGTTCGGCGGCAGCGAGTGGGGCGAGCTGGAGGGCGTCGCCAACCGCACGGACTACGACCTGTCCGCGCACTCCAAGGCGTCCGGCCACGACCTGGCCTACTACGACCAGGAGGCCGGCGAGCGCTGGACCCCCTACGTCATCGAGCCCGCCGCCGGTGTCGGCCGCGCGATGCTGGCCTTCCTCCTCGACGCGTACAACGAGGACGAGGCGCCCAACGCGAAGGGCGTGCTGGAGAAGCGCACCGTGCTCCGCCTGGACCCGCGCCTCGCGCCGGTCAAGGTGGCCGTCCTGCCGCTCTCCCGCAACCCGCAGCTCTCGCCGAAGGCGAAGGGCCTCGCGGCGGACCTCCGGCGCAACTGGAACATCGAGTTCGACGACGCGGGCGCCATCGGCCGCCGCTACCGCCGTCAGGACGAGATCGGCACGCCGTTCTGCGTCACCGTCGACTTCGACACCCTCGACGACAACGCGGTGACCGTGCGTGAGCGCGACACCATGAAGCAGGAGCGCGTCTCGCTCGACCAGATCCAGAGCTACCTGGGTGGTCGGCTGATCGGCTGCTGACGCCGTACCGAGTGACGAGCGAGGCCCCCGGTTCCGCCCCTGGAACCGGGGGCCTCTCCCGTGCTCCGGTCACAACTCACCTGTGGGGAAAGGTGATTGGCGATATCGGCGGTGTCTGTACGGCACACTGGGCGCTGACCTACCAGGGGAGACACGGAGCATGCCGGCCACGACCACCAGCAAGGTCACCCGATGGGACCAGCACGGACGCGAGCATGTCGTCCGCGTCCAGAAGGCGGGTGTGCAGCGGTCGTTGGTCTGCGACACCTGCGGCTGGAGCAAGGGGGCGCAGTTCCTGCCCTGGCTCAAGGCGGAGGGGCACCTCACCGAGGCGCACCAGGCGACGGTGGACCCGACGGCGGGCTGAGTCTTCCGGCAGAGCAGAGCAGAGCAGAGCAGAGCAGGGCGGGGCGGGGGCGGGGGCGGGGTGGCTGGGGCTCAGGCTCGCAGGCCGCGCAGCAGCAGATCGCATACGGCGGTGAACTCGGCGTCCGCCGTGGGCTTCTGCCACTCCGGGGCGTAGGCGGGGTCGTGGAAGCGGGCCGTCGCGGCGAACACCGCCCCGGCGGAACCCGCCGGGTCCGCCGTGCTGAACTCTCCCTCCCTCGTGCCTTCCTCGATGATCCGGGTGAGCTGTCCCTCCAGCTCCGTCAGATGGGCGTCGACCACACCGCTGCTGTCCTGGAGCAGCACGGTGAACGTGGCGAACAGCTCCGGGTCGTCCCCCGCCTTGTGCCGCTTGGTGTCGAAGAGCGCCAGCAGCCAGCGGCGCAGCTTCTCGGGGCCCGGCTCGGCGGGTCCGTCGATGATCTGCCGCAGGGTCGTCTCCGTACGGCTCAGCCAGCGCGCGGTGACCGCTTCGCGCAGCGCGGCCTTGGTGGCGAAGTGCCGGTACACACTGCCGTGGCTGACGCCGAGCACACGCGCCACATCGACGACGGTCGCCTTCGCCGGGCCGTAGCGGCGCAGCACCTCCTCGGTGGCTTCGAGGATGCGCTCGGCGGTCAGCGGCTCGGTGCCCATGCGGTGTCCGGCCTTTCTTGGCTCGCGGGCCGTACGGCGACGGGCGCGTCGGGGGTGCGGCGGCCCGTACGGAACGACGGAGTAGCGGCCCGTATGGAGTATCGGGGGTGATGGAGGACAGTATCCGTCACCCTTTCGCCCCATCCGGGTCAGCGCTCGCTGTCCAGCTCCGACATCGCGGCCGCCGGATACCGGTCCCCGGCAGCGGCCCCGGCCGGGAAGGAGCGCTCGATGGCGGCCAGGTCGCCCGCGTCGAGCGTGACCTCCAGGGCGCCGAGGGCCTCGGCCAGCCGGTCGCGGCGCCGGGCACCGATGAGCGGCACGATGTCCTCGCCCCGGGACAGCACCCAGGCGATGGCGGTCTGCGCGACCGTGATCCCCTTCTGCTCGGCGATCTTGCGCAGCGAGTCGACCAGCGCCAGATTGTGCTGGAGGTTGTCGCCCTGGAAGCGGGGGCTGAACGCCCGGAAGTCGCCGGGCGCCAGCTGACGGTCGCTGGTGAAGTGACCGCTGATCAGCCCGCGCGAGAGCACTCCGTACGCCGTGATCCCGATGCCCAGCTCGCGGACGGTGGGCAGGATCTCGTCCTCGATGCCCCGCGAGATCAGGGAGTACTCGATCTGGAGGTCCGAGATCGGGGCGGTGGCGGCCGCCCGGCGGATCGTCTCCGCGCCGACCTCGGAGAGGCCGATGTGGCGGACGTGTCCCGCCCGGACCAGCTCGGCGATGGCGCCGACCGTCTCCTCGATCGGGACATCGGGGTCGACCCTGGCGATCCGGTAGATGTCGATGTGGTCGGTGCCGAGGCGCTGGAGGGAGTACGCGACGAAGTTCCGCACGGCGGCCGGACTGCCGTCGTACCCTCCCCAGCTGTTGTCGGGGCCGCGCAGGGCGCCGAACTTGACGCTGGTGAGGGCGCGCTCGCGGGCCTCGGCGGGGGCCGTCCGCAGCGCTTCGTTGATCAGCAGTTCGTTGTGCCCCATGCCGTAGAAGTCGCCGGTGTCGAGCAGGGTGATGCCCGCGTCCAGCGCCGCGTGGATGGTGGCGATGGATTCCGCCCGGTCGACCCCTTCCCCGTACAGCGCGGACATGCCCATGCAGCCGAGGCCGATCGCGGAGGAGCGCGGCCCCGAGGCGCCGAGGGGGCGGGTGGGGAAGTCGGGGGCGGGGAGTGTGGTCGGGTCCATGGCGAGGTCTCCGATCGGGGTGAGAGGGATATGAGGGATACCAGGGATATGGGGGATATGAGGGATGGGGGAGCGGAGGGGATGGATATGGGGTGCCGCAGCCCCGATGAGACAAGGTTGGCATGACGGATGACAGATTTCAACATCTGTCATTCACTCTTTCGTGGGGTCTCCTCCATGACCCTCGCGCGGCGCCCGTCGGCCGCCCCGCGAAAAACGCGTTACGTCCCGGTCCCGGCCGGTGGTAGCGTCATGGGCATGTTCTTCCAGATCTACGAGTGAGAGCGCGGCGGCGACAGCCCGCCCCCCACCGACGAATCCGCAGATCACTTCTCATCACTTCGGGAGAACCCCGTGGCAAAGAGCCGCAACAACCTTCTCGGTGTGGGCGGGCAGCGTACGAAGCTGGCCCGTACCGACCCGCAGTCCGCCGCCCCCGCGCGTGACGCCAATCGCAAGGCGTCCGCCGACCAGAAGCAGGAGCTGCTGCGCAAGATGCGCGAGCGCGCCGCCGGGCAGGGGAATAAGCAGGACAGCACCGACAGCGCGGACCAGTCGGCCGACCAGTCGACGGAGTCGAGCGGCACCGCGCAGGACTGATACGCGGCTGACGCGTACACGCAGGAGTTGGCGCGTAACCGTCGCATAGACGCATAGACGCATAGACGCGCAGGCACGTAGCAGCGTAGCCGCGCGAATGAGGGGCCCGGATCATCGGTGAATCGATGATCCGGGCCCCTCTTGTGTGCCCATGAGCGTGTTTGTGAGTGGTCCGCGCGCTCGGCCGATCCGGCCGGGAATCCCTTCGCCGTCCGAGCGGAGATGATCTTATCGTTCCTTGAAAGACAACGGGGGCGGCACACCACACAACGCACACCACGCAACGGCACTGCACAACGGCACCACGCAACGGCACTGCACAACGCGGAATCGCGCGCGACGGAGGCGACCAGATGGCACGTACGACCATGGCCGGCGGACACAAGGACAGGCCGGCCACGCTGGCCCTGGTCGCCCAGCGGGCGGGGGTGTCGCCCCAGACGGTGTCCAACGCGCTCAACGCGCCCGAGCTGCTGGCCCCGGCGACCCTGGAGCGTGTGCGCAGGGCGATCGACGAGCTGGACTACCGTCCCCACCAGGCGGCGCGGCTGCTGCGTACCCAGTCGAGCCTGCTGATCGGGTACGGGGTCAGGGCCGCGCGCGAGGGGGTTTCCGGGCCGGTGATGGACCACTTCCTGCACGCGCTCTCCGACTCGGCCAACCGGGCCGGGTACCGCATACTCCTCTTCGCCGTGCCCGCCGGGGCCGAGGGCGAACCGGAGTCCTACGCCGAGCTGTTACGCGAACGGTCGGTGGACGCCTTCGTCCTGAGCGGAGCCCACCGTGGTGACCGGCGCTTCGACTGGCTGCGCGAACGCGGCATCCCCTTCGTGTCGTTCGGGCGTCCCCGGTCCGCCCGCGACCTCGGGGACTGGGTCGACGTCGACGGCGCGCACGGCACGGCGGCGGCCGTCGACCACCTCGTCGCCCTCGGGCACCGCAGGATCGCCTTCCTCGGCCGGCCCAGGGGAGCCGTCGCCGACGACGACCGGGCCGAGGGCTGGCGGGCGGCGATGCGCCGGCACGGACTGTCCGTACGCAATCTGCGGGGTAGCTCCCCGGACGACGGCGTCGACGCCGCGCGGGACGCCGCCGCCGGACTCCTCCCGGCGGGCGCCACCGCCGTGGTCGCGGCCAGCGACACCCTCGCCCTCGGCTGCTACCGCGCGCTGCTGGACTCCGGCCGGACGCCCGGCCGGGACATCGCCGTCGTCGGCTTCGACGACTCCGCCGCCGCCCCGCTGCTCTCGCCCGGCCTGAGCAGCCTGCGCCAGCCGCTGGCCGGGGCGGCCCGTGAGTGTGTACGGCTGCTCCTCGCCCGGATCAAGACACCGGAGGCCGAGCCGGAACACGTACTGCTGGCGCCCGAGCTGATCGTCAGGGGAAGTTCGGCGGCGGCCTGACCTGGCGGCGGCCTGACCCGCGGCCCTGACCCGGCGGCGGCCTGACCCGCGGCCCTGACCTGGCGGCGGCCTGACCCGCGGCCCTGACCCGGCGGCGGCCTGACCCGCGGCCCTGACCCGGCGGCGGTCTGACCCGCGGCCCTGACTCGCGGCGGCCTGACCCGCGGCGGCCCGACCCGGCGGGCGTTCTCGGACGAGGCGTTCTCGGACGAGGCGTTTCTCAGGCAGGGTGTCTTCAGGCGGGCCCGGTCATCAGCGAGTTGAGCGCGCGGTACGCGAGCTTGCCGTCGAGCGCCGTGGTCGTACCGGAGGTCAGCAGCTCGCGCGCGCCGCGTGCCGCCAGGCCGTACGCCGCCTCGGCGATCGACGAACCCGCGCTGATCCGGGCGACCCCCAGCTCCGCCAGTACGGACACGGGCAGCGTGCCGGGCTCCGCCTGTACGTTCAGGGGCACCGGCACGCCGTCCACCAGGGCCGATACGGCCGCCCGGTCCAGGGCGCCGAGGACGAACACACCGTCGGCCCCCGCGTGCGCGTAGGCGGCGGCCCTGGCCAGGGTCTCCTTCAGCCAGACGTCCGGGGCGGCCCGCAGCCGGTGCGTGTCGATCCGGGCGTTGACGAACAGCGGTACGCCCGCCGCGTCGGCGGCCTGCCGTGCCGCCGTGATCCGGGCGGCCTGTTCGGCCACCGGCCGCAGCGGATCGGCGCCCGGTCCCGGCGCGTCCTCCAGGTTGACGCCGACGGCTCCGGCCGCGAGCACGCCCCGGACCGTCTCGGCCACGTCCTCGGCGGTGGAGCCGTATCCGCCCTCGATGTCGGCGGTGACCGGGACACCGACCGCCCCCACGATCCGCGCGACCGCCCCCAGCGCGTCGGTCCGGTCCAGCCGCCCGCCGTCCCCGAACCCCAGGGACCAGGCCACCCCCGCGCTGGTCGTGGCGATGACGGCAGCTCCGGCGTCCGCGGCCAGCCGGGCGGAGGCACCGTCCCAGGCGTTGGGCAGGACGAGGGGTGTGCCGGGGATGTGCAGGGAGCGGAGGAGGGCGGCTCTGTCCTGTTGCGTTGTTGTCGTCGTCATGACGGCCACTTCACCAGCGGATATCCGGCCGGTCCAGCGGATATCCGGCGCACACCCGAGCCGACGCGGTGGACCTCGGCGGGATATCCGGCGCACACCCGAGCCGGTACACCCGAGCCGGCCCATGGAGCCCGGCGGAATTCCGGCCTCCGCGGGACCGCCCTAGGGTCGCCCCGTGACCAACTCCTGGGACCCCGCGACCCCCGGCCTCCTGCGTCTGCCCTCGGGGCGGCTCGTACGCGGACGGGGGCTGCGCCACCCCCTTCCCGAGGGGCAGCCGCCGACCTTCGCGTTGTATCTGCTGGGCAAGGAACCGCCCGCGACCGCGTGGGAGGCCCGCTGGGTGCGCTGGCCCGATTTCCGGCTGCCGTCCGACCGCGCGGCGGCGGCGGGTGCCCTGCGCGAGGCTCTGGAGCGGTCGGGCGGCGAGCGCGTGGAGCTGGCCTGTGGCGGTGGCCGGGGCAGGACCGGTACGGCGCTGGCCTGCCTGGCCGTGCTCGACGGCGTCCCCGGCGGCGAAGCCGTCGCGTACGTACGCGAGCACTACTCCCGGCACGCCGTGGAGACCCCCTGGCAGCGCCGCTACGTGAGCCGCTTCCCCGGGCCGCCCTCAGCGTCTGCCGGGTGACTTCCGAACGGCCGGGTCCGGCGCCGGTTCCAGGCGCTCCGCCGTCCGCCGGGCCGTCTCCCGTGCCCAGGCGCCGCTCGTCAGCGCGCCCACCAGCAGCACCGACACACCGCAGGCGGTGATGATCCACCAGGCGGGCCGGCTCGCGTCCGTGAACCCCGTCCGGTACGAGGCGCCCGCCACCCCGCCCGCCAGGACCGCCCCGATCACCGCGACGCCCAGCGTCTGGCCGATCTGGCGGCTGGTCGAGGCGACGGCCGCCGCCACGCCCGCCTGGGAGCGGGGCATGCCGGAGACGGCGGTGTTGGTGATGGGCGCGTTGACCATGCCGAAGCCGAGGCCGAAGAGCACGTACCCGGGGAACAGCAGCGCGTTCGTGGCCTCCGCGTCGAACACCGCGAACAGCAGCCCGCTCGCGGTCATCCCGACCCCGGCGATCAGCAGCGGCAGCCGTGGCCCCCGGCTGCCGACCAGCCGGCCCGAGAGCGGGGCGCAGACGAAGGTCATGGCGGCCATCGGGAGCATGTAGAGCCCGGCGTGCAGGGCGGACAGGCCCCGGACGTTCTGCAGGTAGAGCGTGTTCAGGAAGAGGAACCCGCCGAGCGCGGCGAAGCCGCTCACCGCGATGACGGTCGCCCCGCTGAAGGGCGCGCTACGGAAGAACCGCAGGTCGATGAGGGGTTCGGGGCGCCTCCGTTCGTACCACAGCAGCCCCGCCAGACAGAGGGCGGCGACCGTCGCGAAGGACAGGATCAGCGGCGAGGTGAGGCCCGCCGAGGGCGCCTCGATGATCGCGTAGGTCAGCGCGCCGAGTACGCCGATGACCAGGAGCTGGCCCACCGGGTCGGGGCGGCGGGGCTCGGGCGCGCGGGATTCGGGGACGTACCGCCAGGTCAGCAGGTAGGCGGCGATGCCGATCGGGAGGTTGATCCAGAAGATCGACCGCCAGCCCACGGAGTCCACCAGCAACCCGCCGACCAGCGGGCCCGCCGCCATCGAGATGCCCACCACACCGCCCCAGACACCGATGGCGCGGGCGCGTTCGCGCGGGCCCGTGAAGGTGTTGGTGATGATCGACATCGCGACGGGGTTGAGCATCGACCCGCCGACCGCCTGGATCATGCGGAAGGCGACGAGCGATTCGAGGTTCGGCGCGAGGGAGCAGAGCAGCGAGCCGAGCGTGAAGAGGACGAGACCCGCCTTGAAGACCCGGCGACGACCGATCCGGTCGGCCGTCGAGCCCGCGAGCATCAGCAGGGAGGCGAGGACGAGGGTGTAGGCGTCGATCGTCCACTGGAGCCCGGAGACAGAGGTGTGCAGCTCTCTCTGCATGGAGGGCAGCGCGACATTGAGGATGGTGTTGTCCAGGCTGACGATCAGCAGACTCATACAGCAGATCGCCAGCACCAGCGTTTTCCGCCGTTGGGTCAGCTCGGGCATACGTGGATAGTACGGCTAACTAACAAGTAATCCCGTAGGTGACAATGGGGGCATGACCGCTCAGCTCGCCACGCCCGCCCCTCGCGCGGCCGTCACCCCGCTCACCATCGGCCCGCACACCGTCCGGCCGCCGGTGGTGCTCGCGCCGATGGCCGGGATCACCAACGCTCCCTTCCGCACCCTGTGCAGGGAGTTCGCCGAGGGGGCCCGGGGGTTCGGGGGGCGTCCTCCGGCGGACACCCCCGGCGGCGGCAAGGGGCTTTTCGTCAGCGAGATGATCACCACGCGGGCGCTGGTCGAGCGCAACGAGAAGACCATGCAGCTCATCCACTTCGACGCGACGGAGACCCCGCGCTCGATCCAGCTGTACGGAGTGGACCCGGTCACCGTCGGCAAAGCGGTCCGGATGATCGTGGACGAGGACCTCGCCGACCACATCGACCTGAACTTCGGCTGCCCGGTCCCCAAGGTGACCCGCAGGGGCGGCGGCTCGGCCCTTCCGTACAAGCGGCCGCTGCTGCGGGCGATCCTGCACGAGGCGGTGTCGAACGCCGGGGGGCTGCCGGTCACGATGAAGATGCGCAAGGGCATCGACGACGACCATCTCACCTATCTGGACGCCGGACGGATCGCGGTGGACGCCGGGGTGACCGCCATCGCGCTGCACGGCAGGACCGCCGCACAGCACTACGGCGGCACCGCCGACTGGGACGCCATCGCACGGCTCAAGGAGCACGTCCCGGAGATCCCGGTGCTCGGCAACGGCGACATCTGGTCGGCGGCGGACGCCCTGCGGATGGTGCGCGAGACCGGCTGCGACGGCGTGGTCGTCGGGCGCGGCTGTCTCGGCAGGCCGTGGCTCTTCGGCGATCTGGTGGCGGCCTTCGAGGGTACGGGGACGGTGGCGGCGCCCACCCTGCGCGAGGTCGCGGGTGTGATGCGGCGGCACGCGCAGCTGCTGGGGGAGTGGATCGGCGACGAGGCGCGCGGGGTGATCGACTTCCGCAAGCACGTGGCCTGGTACCTGAAGGGCTTCGCGGTCGGCTCGACGCTCCGCAAGGAGCTGGCGATCACCTCCTCGCTCGCCCAGCTGGACGAGCTGATGGGCGGCCTCGACCTGGACCAGCCGTGGCCGGACGGCGCGGACGGGCCGCGCGGGCGTACGTCGGGGAACAACCGGGTCGTGCTGCCGGACGGCTGGCTGAAGGACCCGTACGACTGCGCGGGCATCGGCGCGGACGCGGAGCTGGACACCTCGGGCGGCTGAGGCCCTCGGGGGTTCACCGGGCGGGGGATTCACCGGGCGGCGGACGGGCCGGAGGCGCGTGATCCTCGCCACGTTTGATGTGGGTGCGGCTCAGATGAGCGGATCGTGAGTGGCTGCGACACGGCTGCATCTCTGGAAGGGGTGGCACTGGGTGCCACCCCTTCTTTGTTCAAGTAGTGAACTCAGACGTCGATGTCATGGCTCATATGAGCGCCATTGGTCATGTCCGGGTCATGGCCGCTTCGAAGCGTGAAGTCTCCGCTCGCTCATTCCGCCCGCCACGTGCGGCTTTGGATCCTGGGCGGACGGGTGGTGAATGCCGTACGACAGGCAAGTGGCCGTACCGCTGCCCCTTCGATCTGGGTATGTTCCTGGCCGTCAGGGCAGCCACCGCGTCTTCGAGGAGTCGAGACCCGTGTCGGAAAAAAATGGTGTGACGAGTAATGCCGTGAAGCGCGCGGAGGCCACGAAGGCCGGGAAGCGTGAAGCCGTGAAATTCGTCTATGACTTCACCGAGGGCAACAAGGACCTGAAGGACCTTCTCGGCGGCAAGGGTGCCAACCTCGCGGAGATGACCAATCTGGGCCTGCCCGTTCCCCCGGGCTTCACGATCACCACCGAGGCATGCAACATCTACCTCGACAGCGGTACGGAGCCGGCCGCCCTGCGCGACGAGGTGAGCGCGCACCTCGACGCCCTCGAACAGCGGATGGGCAAGAAGCTCGGCCAGGCGGACGACCCGCTGCTCGTCTCCGTACGTTCCGGCGCCAAGTTCTCCATGCCCGGCATGATGGACACCGTCCTCAACGTCGGGCTCTCCGACGCCTCCGTCGCCGGCCTCGCCACCCAGTCCGGTGACGAACGCTTCGCCTGGGACTCGTACCGCAGACTCATCCAGATGTTCGGCAGGACGGTCCTCGGCGTCGACGGGGACCTCTTCGAGGACGCGTTGGAGGAGGCCAAGCGGGCGCGGAAGGCCGCCACCGATGTGGACCTCGATGTCGCGGACCTCAAGAAGCTGGTCGAGCGGTACAAGAAGATCGTCTCCCGGGAGGCGGGCCGCGACTTCCCGCAGGATCCGCGCGCGCAGATGGATCTCGCGATCCGCTCCGTCTTCGAGTCGTGGAACACCGACCGCGCCAAGCTCTACCGCCGCCAGGAGCGCATCCCCGGCGACCTCGGTACGGCCGTCACCATCTGCTCCATGGTCTTCGGCAACCTCGGCCCCGGTTCCGGCACCGGCGTCGCCTTCACCCGCGACCCCGCCAGTGGCCACCAGGGCGTGTACGGCGACTACCTCCAGAACGCGCAGGGCGAGGATGTGGTCGCGGGCATCCGCAACACCGTGGCGCTCGCCGAACTGGAGAGCATCGACAAGCAGTCGTACGACCAGCTGCTGAGCATCATGGAGACCCTGGAGACGCACTACCGGGACCTGTGCGACATCGAGTTCACCATCGAGCGCGGCAGGCTGTGGATGCTCCAGACCCGCGTCGGCAAGCGCACGGCGGGCGCCGCCTTCCGGATCGCCACGCAACTCGTCGACCAGGGGCTGATCGACGAGGCCGAGGCGCTCCAGCGCGTCAACGGCGCCCAGCTCGCCCAGCTGATGTTCCCGCGCTTCGACGAGGACACCAAGCGGGAGCTGCTCGGGCGCGGGATCGCCGCCTCGCCGGGCGCCGCCGTCGGCAAGGCCGTCTTCGACTCGTACACCGCGATCAAGTGGTCCCGCTCCGGCGAGAAGGTCATCCTCGTCCGCCGCGAGACCAACCCCGACGACCTGGACGGCATGATCGCCGCCGAGGCCATCCTGACCTCGCGCGGCGGCAAGACCTCGCACGCCGCCGTCGTCGCGCGCGGCATGGGCAAGACCTGTGTCTGCGGCGCCGAGGAGCTGGAGGTCGACACCAAGGCGCGCCGGCTGACGGTGGGTTCGCGGGTCATCGAGGAGGGCGACGTCCTCTCCATCGACGGCTCGACCGGCAAGGTCTACCTGGGCGAGGTCCCCGTCGTACCGTCGCCCGTCGTCGAGTACTTCGAGGGCCGGATGCACGCGGGCGCCGAGGAGGCCGACGAACTCGTCGAGGCCGTCCACCGGATGATGGCGTACGCCGACCGCCGCCGCAGGCTGCGGGTGCGCGCCAACGCCGACAACGCCGAGGACGCCCTGCGCGCCCGCCGCTTCGGGGCCCAGGGCATCGGACTCTGCCGTACGGAACACATGTTCCTCGGCGAGCGGCGCACCATGGTCGAGCGGCTGATCCTCGCGGACACCGACGAGGAGCGCGAACAGGCGCTCGGGGAGCTGCTGCCGCTCCAGAAGAAGGACTTCATCGAGCTGTTCGAGGCGATGGACGGCCTGCCGGTGACGGTCCGGCTCCTCGATCCGCCGCTGCACGAGTTCCTGCCCGACATCACCGAACTGTCGGTACGGGTGGCCCTCGCGGAGGCCCGCAAGGACCACAACGAGAACGATCTGCGGCTCCTCCAGGCCGTCCACAAGCTCCACGAGCAGAACCCGATGCTCGGTCTGCGCGGGGTACGGCTCGGGCTGGTCATCCCCGGCCTCTTCGCCATGCAGGTACGGGCCATCGCCGAGGCGTCCGCCGAGCGCAAGAACGCCAAGGGCGACCCGCGCGCCGAGATCATGATCCCGCTGGTCGGCACGGTCCAGGAGCTGGAGATCGTCCGCGACGAGGCCGAGCAGGTCATCGCGGAGGTCGAGCGGGCCACCGGTGTCGAACTCGGGCTGGCGCTCGGCACGATGATCGAGCTGCCGCGCGCCGCGCTGACCGCCGGTCAGATCGCGGAGGCCGCCGAGTTCTTCTCGTTCGGTACGAACGACCTCACCCAGACCGTCTGGGGCTTCTCCCGCGACGACGTGGAGGCGAGCTTCTTCACCGCGTACCTGGAGAAGGGCATCTTCGGGGTCTCGCCGTTCGAGACCATCGACCGCGACGGCGTCGGCGCGCTCGTCCGCAGCGCCGTCGAGGCGGGCCGCGCCACCCGGCCGGGGCTGAAGCTGGGCATCTGCGGCGAACACGGCGGCGACCCGGAGTCGGTGCACTTCTTCCACGAAGTGGGGCTGGACTACGTCTCCTGCTCGCCGTTCCGCATCCCGGTGGCGCGCCTGGAGGCGGGGCGCGCGGCGGCGGGCTCGGCGGGCAGCGACTCGCGCTAGCGGCGGGTCACTTGGGACACCGGGGCCGTTCGCGGGTTCAAGCCCTGACCCTCACCGGATCGGCGGACGGCCCCGGGCACAGAGCGGGCGGGCACCTCGTGCGGAGGTGCCCGCCCCTTCGTTCGCCGTACCGGGGGCGGTCTCTTCGACCTCGTGAGGCTCAAGCCCTCGTGAGGCTCAACCGTCGTGAGGCCAAAAGATTCATTGCCCGTGTGGAATTGAACGGTAGACAGTAGACAGTTGGCGGAGTGCGGCCGCCGGATCCCCACCCGTCGACCGCACCCCATTACGCGAGCCGGGCATGGAGCCGCACCTGGCCGACCGCCGCCGAGCGAGCGAAGCCCCCCACGGCCTTCGCTGCGCCTATTCGGTCGTTCAGGTTTCATGCCCGACGAGGTACAGCATTTACTCCGGGAGCCGCCTGCCGCGAAGCCTTTCAAGTGTGGCTGAAACACCGTGGTAACAGCTGGTGATTGCATGCATACTCAGTGCTGGGGCGCTTGCGGATGCAACAGGTGGGGATTTTTTCATGCTGCATATTCATTTCTCGGAGAAGGACCTTGGACGGGTCCGGATGGCACCCGGGCCCGATCCGCTGTGGGAAACGATTCTCAGCTTTCATCGAATGAGGGACCGGCGTGCTCCGCTCGCTTATGGGGAATGGCGCAGAGAAGCACGGAGTCGGTTGAATAGTGAAACAAATATTCTCTCGGCGCTAGTTCCGCAGCACGGTTATTTCCCGGATTTCCTGACCCCGGCCACCGGACGGCCCGGTCTGGAAGCGGGACTTGAGGCGCTGAATGCCACCGCGCCCGAGCGGGTACGGGCGGAGTTGGCCCTGTTGGCGGTCGGCAGGGCGCGTCCGGACCGGTCGGATCGCTCGGACCGGTCGGACCGCTCGGACCGGTCGGACCGGTCGGACCGCTCGGACCGGTCGGAGAAGTCGGGCCGGTCGGAGAAGGCGGAGCGGGAGGAACGGGCGAGCGGGCCCGGGAGGCAGGAGCGGCCGGGGCGGCCGGAGGGCGCGGGGCGGATCGGGAGAAACGATCCGGCAAGGCGGCTCGCCCTGCTCGCCGATAGTGTTCCCGGCACGCTCGGACGGCTCGTGGAGGCGCTCCGGGCCTACCACCGGGCCGCCGTCGAGCCGTACTGGCCCTACGTCCGGACCAGGGTCGAGGCGGAGCGCGCGCTGCGCGGCCGGGCCCTGCTGGACGGCGGTGCGGACGAACTCCTCGCCAGCCTTCCGCCGATGCTCCGCTGGCGCGGCCCGGTGCTGGAGGCCGACTACCCGGTCGATCGCGAACTGCGCCTGGATGGCCGGGGGCTGCTGCTCCAGCCGTCCTTCTTCTGTCGCACCACCCCGGTCGTCTACCGCGATCCGTCGCTGCCGCCCGTCCTCGTCTACCCCGTCACGCACTCGGACGCCCCCACCTTCAGGGAGCGGGTGGGCCCGTCGCTCGGCCGGCTCGTCGGCCACACCCGCTCGGCCGTCCTGCGGGCCATCGAATACGGCTGTACGACCAGTGAGCTGGCCCGCAGGACCGAGGTGTCCCTCGCCTCCGCCAGCCAGCACGCCTGCGTCCTGCGCGAAGCGGGGCTGGTCGCCACTCTGCGGTACGGGAACGCCGTCCTGCACACCCTGACACCGCTGGGCGCGGCCCTGCTGCGCGGCGGCTCGTCGGGTGTGCTCGCGGGAGCGGGCGCGGGCATGACGCGCACGGCGCCCCCGACGGCGACGAGATCCGTGCCGGACGCGGACGCGTCGGCGGGCGAGGCGCGGTAGCGCGTGGCGGTCTTCGAGGCGCTCGACACCCGGCCGGGTGTCGAGCGCCTCTTCCTGTGCGCGCCGGAGAGGGTACGCCGGTGCCGGGCGCGCCCCGGAGAGGTACGCCCGGCTGTGCCGCGCCCCGGAGAGGTACGCCTGTGCTCGGCGTACCCGGAGAGGTGCGCCGATTCCGTTGACGTACGCCGGCCACGCCTCTATTTTCCGAGCAGCATCTCCGAAACTTTCAGGGAAATTTCCGAAACCTCTGGAGTCGCCATGAGAGCCGCGCACCTCCGCACCTTGTCCAGAGCCATGACCGCCAGAACCGCGGCAGTCGTCTCCGCCCTGACCGCCGTGGCCGTCGCCGTGGTCGGTCTGGCGAGCCCCGCCCATGCCGCCGACCCCGTCCTGCGGGATCTCGCCGCCGCCAAGGGGAAGTACTACGGCACCGCCATCCCCGCCGGGAGGCTGACCGGGACCCATGGATCCGTCGCCGCGGCCCAGTTCGACTCCCTCACCGCCGAGAACGAGATGAAGTGGGGCTCGGTCGAGCCGACCAGGGGCAGCTTCAACTGGACCGGCGCCGACCAGATCATGAACTTCGCCGCGGCCAACGGGCAGAAGGTGCGCGGCCATACGCTGGTCTGGCACAGCCAGATGCCCAACTGGCTGGCCAACGGCAGCTTCGGCAACGACGAGCTGCGCACGATCATGACCGACCACGTCACCACCCAGACCGCCCGCTACAAGGGGCGCATCGACCAGTGGGACGTGGTCAACGAGGCGTTCAACGAGGACGGGACGCTGCGGGCCAGCAAGTTCTACACCCAGCTCGGCGAGTCCTACATCGCCGACGCCTTCCGGGCCGCCCGCGCCGCCGACCCCGCCGCCAAGCTGTACATCAACGACTACAACACCGACGCCACGGGCGCCAAGAGCAACGGTCTCTACTCCCTGGTCCAGCGGCTCAAGGCGCAGGGCGTACCGATCGACGGTGTCGGATTCCAGACGCACCTCATCATCGGCCAGGTGCCGTCCACCTTCCAGGCCAACCTTCAGCGCTTCGCCGATCTGGGTCTCGATGTCGCGATCACCGAACTCGACATCCGGATGACACTGCCCACCACCGACGCCAAACTCGCCCAGCAGAAGGCCGACTTCAAGGCGGTCACCAATGTCTGCCTCGCCGTCGCCCGCTGCAAGGGCGTCACGGTCTGGGGCTTCAGCGACGCGGTGTCCTGGGTGCCGGACGTCTTCCCCGGGCAGGGCGCGGCCACGCCGTACAACGAGGGCTACCAGCCCAAGCCCGCGTACTACGGTATCGCCGAGGCGCTCGGGTGGAGTGGTGACAGCGGGGGCGAGAACCCCGGGCCGACCGGTACCTGTGCCGTGACCTACGCGGTGCAGAGCCAGTGGAGCAGCGGCTTCACCGCCGGGGTGACGGTCAGGAACACCGGCTCGGCTCCCATCAACAGCTGGACCTTGAAGTGGAGTTGGCCCGCCGGGCAGAGCGTGACCTCGGCCTGGAACGCCACGGTCACCCAGTCGGGTACGCAGGCCACCGCCGTCAATGCCAGTCACAACGCGGCGATACCGGCGGGAGGTTCGGCCACCTTCGGGTTCAACGGAACCTGGAACGGCAGCAATACGGCGCCGAGTGCCTTCACCCTCAACGGGACGGCCTGCACCACGGCGTGACCGCCGACGGCTGCGGCGGTCACGCGGCGGCGGGGACCCGTACCCGTACGTCGTACGCCTGGACGGCGACCTCGTCGTCGTCCAGGCACCGGTCCGTCGTCAGGTCGAAGCGCTGCCCGAGCAGCGGGGAGGCGACGAACGGCCGCTCCTCGTGGCTGCCGGTCGGCCGGCGCGAGAGGACGTACGCGCCCGAGAACGGATCGCGGTTGCCGATCGCGTACGCCCGGCCCGACCGGTCCAGGAACAGCGCGGCCCGCAGGCCGTCCGGGAGCGGCGCCGCCACCCCGCGTCCGGGGGTGAGCGCGGACAGCTCACAGACCGCGAACATTGGTCGTTCAACCAGAGTTCGAGGACATTCCACTCGTTCATTGACGGGTTCATGGACTCGCCCATAGGCGCGGTCATAGGATCGTTCATCGGGAATTCGTCCTTCCAGGCTGTCCAGGCCGAGGAATGCGAGATCCGGCTTCACCTGATCGCGTTCCGGTACGAACTTCACCGACGGGTCCGGCGCGTCCGGCGCGTTCGCGAAGGAGACGAAACGCCGCAGCCGTTCGGGGTCGTTCATGGCCTCCGCCCACTCGTCGCGATATCCGTCCACATGCGCGGCCATCAGCTGTTCCAGCTCCGCGCAGAGCCTCCAGGGAGTCATGGACGACCGCCTCGCGTACGTGGTCGAGCCCGCCCTCGATGTGTTCCAGCCAGGCGGAAGTGCGCTCCAGCCGGTCTGCGGTACGTATGGAGAACATCAAGAACCGGTCAATCAATCGCACCAGTTCGGCGTCGGACAGGTCCTGGGCCAGCAGCTCCGCGTGGCGCGGGTCCGCGCCGCCGTCGCCGCCCACGTACAGGTTCCAGCCGGTGGCCGTGGCGATGACACCGAAGTCCTTGCCGCGTGCTCGAAGCGGCGGGCGCGCTCAAGGCGCTGGGGCCGGAGGCGCTGCCGGACGACGCCGTGATCTGTAGCGCCGGGCGAAAGCCTGGGCGGCGGCTGTTCCCCGTCCGCATCGGCCCCGTTTCCGCACGGAACGCTGCGCTCAGCGCGGGAGGGCGGGGGTGCGAGGGCGACCGGCGGGAGCCTTGGACGGGTGGAAGCTCTGGGCTTGCGCAAAATCCGACCGGACAGGACCGGATGGATGGACGGGGCATCCATCCCCTCCGTAAGGTCTCGATCATGCCCGACATATCCCTGACCATGCTGGTTGTGCTCTGCGTCGCCGCCGCCGCGGCGGGCTGGATCGACGCCGTGGTCGGCGGGGGCGGGCTGCTCCTGCTGCCCGCGCTGCTGCTCGGCCTGCCGAACGTCCCGGCGGCGCACATCCTCGGGACGAACAAGGCGGTGGCCATCGTCGGCACCACGGGCGCGGCGGTCACATACGCACGCAAGGCGCCGGTCGATGTGCGGACGGCGGTACGGATCGGGCTGATGGCGCTGGCCGGCTCGATGACCGGCGCGTTCTTCGCGGCCGGGATCAGCAGCGAGACGCTGCGGCCGGTGATCATGGTGGTGCTGCTGGGGGTCGCGGCCTTCGTGCTGCTGCGGCCGTCCTTCGGCAGCGCGCGGGCGGGCGCTCCGGTGGGGCGGGGGCGTACGGTCAGCGCGATCGTGCTGGTCGGCGGCGGGATCGGGTTCTACGACGGGCTCTTCGGACCCGGCACGGGAACGTTTCTGGTGCTGGCGCTCACCGCCGTACTCCACCTCGATCTGGTGACCGCCTCCGCGACCGCGAAGATCGTGAACGTCTGCACCAACGCGGGGGCGCTCGCGATGTTCGCGTACCAGGGCTCGGTGCTGTGGCAGTTGGCCGGGCTGATGGCCGTGTTCAATCTGGCGGGCGGGATGTTCGGCGCGCGGATGGCGCTCAGGAAGGGCAGCGAGTTCGTGCGTGGGGTGTTGCTGGTGGTGGTGTTCTCGCTGGTCGCGAAGTTGGCGTTCGACCAGTGGCGGGCGTGATCGGGCGCTCCCCGGTCAGGTGCCGTACGTACGCAGGTCAGATGGCCGTACGTACGCCAATCAGGTGGCCGTACGTACTCGTCAGGTGCCGTACGTACGCAGGTCAAGTGGCCGTACGTACGCCGATGAGATGGGCGTACGCCACCACATTGCCCTGGTAGCCGCCCTTCTTCGAGAAGCCGCCGCCACAGGTGATCACCCGTAGCTCGGCGCGGTCGGTGGGCCCGTACACCTTGCGGTCCGGGAAGTCGGCGTTCTCGTACACCTCGACAGCGTCGATGGTGAAGACGGCGGTACGGCCGTCCGAGCGGGCCACCTCGACGCGCTGGCCCTTCTTGAGCGTGCCCAGCCGGTAGAAGACGGCGGGTCCGCGCGCGTTGTCCACATGCCCGGCGACGATCGCGGTGCCCTTGGCGCCCGGAGCGGCGCCGTCCTTGTACCAGCTGACGAGATTCCCGTTCCCGGCGGGCGGGACGTCGAGGCTGCCGTCCCGCCCGAGCCCGAGCCCGAGGACCGGCGCGTCGACCTCGATCTCCGGGATGCGTACGGAGACGGGGGCGGCGGGCGGCAGCGGATCGGCGGCGGCGTCGGTGTGGAGCCCGGGACCGGCCGCGAAAGCCTCGGCGGCGGAGGGCATGGGCGGGGTGACCTGCCGCGAACCGTTCTGGACGAGCCAGATACCGGCGCAGACGGCGATGGCGACGAGCCAGACCGAGCCTTTTCCGGTGCCGGTGCCGGCCGCCGAGCTGTTTCCCGAGCGGTTTCCCGTGCCGGTGGTGGTCATGCGTCGGCTCCTCCAGGGAGGTGTGCTGGGCAAAGAGGTTCCCCGCCCCCGTCAGCGATGAGCGTGACGAGGGCGGGGACACGGGGCGGAACCGGGGCGGTGAAGTCCGGCCCTCAGCTTTCCTGCGCGCCGCTCGCCCGGCGGCGCAGGAGCCAGGTCCCGCCTACGGCGGCAGTGGCCAGAACGGCCACGCCCGCCGCGATCTGGGTGGTGTCGGAGCCGACGCTGCCGCCGACCCCCGTCCGTACATGCCCGCTGGGGCCGGGGTGCTCCACGAAGAGGTCGGCGTCGGCCTGCTTGCCGTTGTCGCACCGTACGCGGATGTCGTGGCTGCCGGGACGGGCGTCGTTCGGCACCCAGAACTGCCCGGACGCGACCCCCTTGCGCCCCTCGGGCTCCAACCTGAACTCCCCGGCGCCCACGGAGCGCGCGTCCCCCCTGCCTCGGGCCTCGTGCCCACAGACGGTGGTCGAGACACGGACGACGGCGCCCGGCCGGACGGTCCGCGGCGACAGCTCCAGCCGCTGCCAGCTGTTCCGGCCGTGGTCCTGGCTGTGGTCCCGGTCCCGGTCGCGGTCCCACTCCCGGTCCTGGTCCCAGTCACTGGCGAAGGCGGAGGTTGCGCTCGCGGCCGACAGCCCGAGCGAGGCGACCGCCAGCGCGGTACTGGTCAGCAGACGGACAGTGGGGCGCATGGGGGTCCTCCGGGGCGAAGCCAGCTGGGGTGGTCGGTGACAGCTGGGTGGTCGGTCGTCTCTCCTCCGAGATAAGGCGCCGCCCGGTACGCACGCCTGCTGAGGGACGATCAGATCGGCTGGCCGGGGGCGGCGTGTCAGCCTTGCCCGCTGACGTTGTCGCAGGTCACGGGGGTGACGGCGAAGTCTGTACGCGTGATGGACGGCCCGCGCGCCGAACGGGTGACGGGGCCGGGGGCCCGGCTGCGCGGGTGCGCAGGGCCGCTCGGGCAGGGCCCGGAACGGGGCCGTACGGGCGCGGCTTGACCTCAAGTTTGGTTGAGGTACGAGGCTCTGTGCATGGACACCACCACCGCCTCCGGGCCCGCCGTTTCCGCCGAGCCCGCTGGCTCTGTCGCACCTCTGAAGCTCGCCGTCCGTGGGGGCTGGCGCTGCGTGACGCCAAGGCCGTACGCGAGTACACGAGTTGACCTGAGAACGGACGGAGCCCCGACACCCAGGGGGAGGGTGGCGGGGCTCCGTATCAGTTGGTGAACACACCGTCCTTGACGCCTGCCACGAAGGAGGTGAAGGCGTCAGTGGGGACGTTCAGAGCCGGGCCTGTCGGGTTCTTGGAGTCGCGGACGGGGACCACACCGCGAGAGTTGGCGAGGTTGGCGGCTACTTCGATGCATTGGCCGCCGTTGTCGCTGTAGGAGGACTTGACCCAACGGGGGGTTTCGGTCGTGGACGTCACGGGGTGCCCTTCAGTTGGTGAACGCACCGGCTTTGACGCCTGTCACGAAGGAGGTGAAGGCGTCAGTGGGGACGTTCAGAGCCGGGCCTGCTGGGTTCTTGGAGTCGCGGACGGGGACCACGCCGTGTGAGGCGACGAGGTTGGCGGCGACTTCGATGCACTGACCGCCATTGCTGCTGTATGAGGATGTGAACCAACGCGGGGTTTCGGTCGATGCCACGGTTTGCCCTTTCAGTTGGTGGCAAACGGTCCTGTCTTGATGCCTGCCACGAAGGAGGCGAATGCGCCAGTGGGGACGCCCAGAATCGGACCGCTTGGGTTCTTGGAGTCGCGGACGGGGACCACGCCGTGCGAGGCAACGAGGTTGGTGGCGACCTCAATGCACTGGCCACCGTTACCGCTGTATGAGGATTTGTACCAACGGGGGGTTTCGGTCGACGTCACGGGGTGCCCTTTCGTACCTGCTCGATCATGGCCACGGAAGCCTCCTGCGACAGCGCTTCGGCCTGTAGTTGATGGTAGGCCGTCAGTATGGGTAGTACCGCTGTGCTTTCCCGCTCAAGATGACCCCGTTGCGAAGACTCGGCGTACGACATCAGCGAGCGGTCCGCCATCGTCAGCACAGTGATGGGCAGGCTGAACGGTCGACGCGCGCCCATGCGGAACGGGGCGATTTGAAGCACGGTGCGCGGCAACCCAGCGAACTCCAGCAGCCGGGCGAACTGGGCATCCATGACCGCAGGATCACCCATAGGCCGAAGGATGCACCCTTCGTCAAGCACCACGAAGACCAGGGGGGCAGGGGAACGGTTAAGCGTGGCTTGTCGCTCCGCGACCAACGCGACTCGCTCACTGGCTTGCTCAGGGGTGATTGCCTCCCGGCGCACAGCGTCTGCCTCCAGCGCCGCCGCGTAGTCCGGTGTCTGGAGTAGGCCAGGTATGACACCGACTTCGTAGAGCCGGATTTCTACTGCCCGCCCCTCGTACCCGACGTACTCGGGGAAGCCTTCCAGCAGGCTGCCGTGCCGGATTTCGCGCCACTGGCGTTCGAACGTGTCGGCGGTATCCCCAGTGCCAAAGACGATGTCAGCACTGCGCGAAAAGCGCAAGGTTGGCATCTTCCGACCAGTTTCGACGGACGAAATATGCGTGCTGGAATATTCCATGCGCGCCCCCAGCTCGTCCTGCGTCCAGCCGCGCTCTTCGCGCGATCTGCGTAGGCGTGCCCCGAAGGCAGCCTGGGGGCTGCTATCCGGCGTCAACTCCTTGCGGTTCAAGGGATTATCACCAACCTTTCGTCCACGCCTGGAACATTGAACGGTTCTCGACTATAGGCCACGCTCAACTCACTCGGTAGTCGGATCACTACAGAGAGGAGCGGTCGTGTCTCAGGAACGAACTCCCCCCGCAGCCCCCAGCCCTCATCCCCGCGCCGATGTTGGTGCGTTGGTCGAGCTGGTTGCGGCTGGCGGATTTCATCGGCTGATGCCGGATGTCCCAGGTTGGTGGCCTGATCCCGGCAGGTTCGCGGTTCCGGCTCGTCCTGTTCTCAAGTGGGTTGGGTTGGGGTTCCAGAGGGGTGTTGGGTGATGGGTGATCGAAGGTTTGTGCCCAAGGTTTATGGCGAGCCTCAGGGTGACGGTGACGGTG